>NZ_OX031157.1:0-320833 GCF_943736995.1 Sporosarcina sp. Marseille-Q4943
TGATTGGAGCGGAGAGCGGCGACTCCTGCGGGAACAGCACGAGCTGAAGACCCTGGACTGAGCGAAAGCCGTAACGAAGAACGGCTTTTGCGAGTAAAAGCGTAGCGTTACGAGCATAGGGGTGCTGTCTAATTTCTGCACAAACCGCAGAAATTAGACAAATCGAACCCTTCGCAGTTCGATTGGCTGAAGCCGTGCCCGCGGAAAGCGTCCGCTCGCAGCGGAAATCAACATTGCTAGCTAATCTCTATTTTAAAAGAAAAAAGACTGTAGGCAAACACCAAAATTCATGGTATTTGTCTACAGTCTAAGCAATACCGCGAGCGGTATTGCTTCATAAACGAAATAAAATTAATGTACACCCTTCATATATTTAAGGATGATAGGGGAGATGGCGAAAAGAACTAAACTTAAAGCGATCGCCACGCCACCGATAATACCGAAATACATCATTTCAGTTTCGACAGAATAAAACTTCACGAGCTGCGCATTTAGTGCTTGAGCTGCGGCGTTCGATAGGAACCACAAACTCATCGTCTGCGCAGAGAAGGCTGCTGGCGCCAATTTGGTCGTTGCCGACAAACCTACTGGAGAAAGACACAGCTCACCTAATACTGCAATGAAGATACTTAATACAAGCCAAAGTGGATTTACAAGTGTACCAGCTCCACCGAAATAGGCAGGCAATAGAATAACGATAAAAGAAAGCCCTGCAAAAAGGATACCGAATGAGAATTTTTGAGGGATCGTCGGTTGGCGATTACCCATTTTAATCCATAACCAAGCAAATATAGGTGCTAAAACAATGATGAATAATGGATTTAACGATTGGAACCAAGCAGGTGAAATGCGGAATCCTAAAATATCCAAATTTGTTCGTTTATCTGCATAGAGTGCCAAAATGGTTGAACCTTGTTCTGCAATGGCCCAAAACATGACAGAAGCTAAAAATAATGGAATGTACGCGAGTATCCTTGATTTTTCGTCAGATGTCGTCTTCTTGCTTCTATACATGAGTACGAAATAAGAAAATGGTATTAAGAACCCGAGAATCCCTACAAGACCGATGAACGAGTCAAACGTGAGCCAACCTCTAGGAATAGAAATGAATATAAGAGCCCCTAAAACTAATACAGCCGCTAGAGTGGCTATGAAGAAACGTTTGCGTTCTTCTGGCGGCAACGGATTTGCGATTTGCGTGCCTGCTAATCCCAAGTTCTTTTTCTTAGTTAAGACGAACAAAACTAACCCAAAGAACATTCCGACCGCAGCAAGACCGAAACCGAGGTGGAAGTTATATTTCATCCCCACAGTCCCTACAATCAAAGGTGCAAGGAAGCCCCCCATATTAATGCCCATGTAGAAAATACTAAAGCCGGAGTCACGGCGAATATCGTCTCTTTCATAAATATCTCCGACGATGCTTGAAACGTTCGGCTTCAATAGACCAGTTCCTAGAACAATTAATCCCATCGAGATGAAGAGCGCTGTCGCACCTCCAGGCAACGCAAGGACAATATGGCCCAGCATGATTAATATTCCACCATAGAATACCGCCTTGGACGTTCCGAATATACGGTCTGCAAGCCAGCCCCCGATAATTCCGGACATATATACTAGTGCACCGTAAATGGACATAATGGAAAGCGCTGTCGTCTCACTGATGCCAAGTCCGCCCTTGGACACTTCATAATACATGTAGAAGACAAGGATTGCCCTCATACCGTAATATGAAAAACGTTCCCAAAATTCTGTAAAAAACAATGTAAAAAGGCCTTTTGGATGTCCGAAGAATCCTTTTTGGGGAACGCTTTCAACTATTTGCTTTTTCGTTATTTGTGACATTTGAAATGTTGCCTCCTTTAGTATTTCATTATTATATAGACAAATTAATTATATTGTCAAAATAAAAATGGCTTCGTTAAAATTTGTTTTTATCGCGACAATAGAGTGTTTTCAGACACTTTATGTATTTTTAAAATTATATTTATATTGAAATCTTCGAATAGGTAATTCTAATCGTGACTTTTTTATCGTTCGCCGTGGCATGAAACCGATACTTTACGAAGAAAACGTATATTCGTTGTATGTTCATTTTTCAAGTGCCATTCACATTGAAGCAGTACGTCAACATACAAAAACAGTTGAAAATGAGCTATCATGAAGATATGCAGTTAGTAGAAATGGATGTGTTGGTATGAGTCAATTGATAGTTGAGAACTTAACAAAAACCGTCGGAGAGAAAACATTGTTCCGTGATATTTCTTTCACGATCTTGAATGGCGAAAAAGTCGGCTTGATTGGGATAAACGGAACAGGCAAGTCGACGCTCCTTTCAATCATAGCCGGTTCAGAGGATGCAGACTCCATCACGAAGGAGCACCCGAATAAATATAGCATTTCTTATTTACCTCAATCTCCTGTACTAGACCCGGACAAAACTGTAATGGAAACAGTCTTTATGTCCGATGCACCGATTATTAAATTGAATTTGGAATATGAGCATGCACTTGCGCAACTCGCCAACGATTCTTCCTCATCTGAAAATCAAGAACGTTTTACACGTTTGCAAAACGAGATGGACGCAAGATCGGCATGGGACTTGAATACAAAAGCGAGGATGGTCCTAACGAAATTGGGGATTGATGCTTTCGATAAAAAGATGGGTGAGCTATCAGGAGGGCAACAGAAACGTGTGGCTTTAGCGAAAGTGATCATTGAACCAACAGATCTTTTGCTTCTTGACGAGCCGACGAACCATCTAGATGTTGAGTCGATCACTTGGCTTCAAGAATACTTGAAGGGTGAGCAAGGCGCTGTTATGTTCATTACCCATGACCGGTACTTCCTCGACGAAGTATCTACGCATATTTATGAATTAGCCGACCGTAAGCTTTACACACATACAGGAAATTTTGCCGATTATTTGGAATCGAAGGCACTTAGGGAGGAAATGGCGGAAGCGACAGATGCAAAAATGCGCAATCGGTACCGAACTGAGTTAAAGTGGATCAGACGCGGGGCAAAAGCCAGGTCGACGAAGCAGAAGGCGCGGATTGGCCGCTTTGAAGAACTGCAGGAGAATTTGAAGAAAGACGGGCCTGCTGTTGACATGGACGTATCATTGAAAACATCTCGTTTAGGCAAGAAAGTGATTGAGGCGTATGATATCTCAAAAGCTTATGGCGAGAAAAAAATCATCGATCGCTTCAGTTGTATTTTGCAATCGGGGGACCGTATAGCCATCGTCGGTCCGAACGGAGCTGGAAAATCGACGCTTATGAAACTATTCGCGAAAGATCTCGAACCGGACAACGGTTTCATTGAAATGGGATCGACCGTAAAGATTGCTCATTTTCATCAACATCTTCCAAAAATGGATGAAAGCAAGAGAATTATTGAATATATTAGGGAAACTTCGAATGATATTGAAGATGGCAGCGGAATGCGGGTATCGGCGACTCAAATGTTGGAACGTTTCCTGTTTCCTTCTTCTTCCCATGGTACCCCGATCGGAAAGCTATCCGGTGGTGAAAGGAAACGGCTATATTTGTTGAAATTGCTCATGGAACAGCCGAATGTACTGTTGCTCGATGAACCGACGAACGATCTCGATATCGAGACACTGTCGGTGCTTGAAACATTTATTGATTCCTTTCCAGGAGTTGTGTTGACAATTTCGCATGATCGCTTTTTCCTTGATCGAACTTCAACAAAGCTATGGGTGCTGGATGGCTCCGGAAATATCGAAACCCTTTACGGCATTTATTCGGATTATTTGGAAATGGAGAACGCCAAAAACAATGATGCCGTACCAATAAAAACTTCCCAAGACGAACGTAAGCCGGAGCAAGCGACAACTAAAAAAAGGATGTCCTACTCTGAGAAAAAAGAATGGGAGTCCATTGAATCAAATATTGCCGATGTAGAGGAGAAGATTGAATCGACAGAAGCACAAATGGTCGCATCGGGATCGGACTATGATCGTTTGAGTGAATTGACGAAGGAACTGGATGAATTGAATGCGGAACACGAGCGTTTATTCGAGCGGTGGGCATATTTGCAGGAAATATCCGAATCATAATGAGAGGAGTTTTCGAATTGAAAATTGTAACGATAGAACCGACACCAAGTCCGAATTCAATGAAGATTATATTGGACGAAACACTACCTATGGGTGTCAGCCATAACTATAAAAAAGAAGATGCAGAGGGAGCACCTCACCCTATATCGAAAATACTTGCTATCAAAGGAGTCAAAGGAATCTACCATGTCATGGATTTCATGGCGGTCGAACGAGTAGGCAATATCGCTTGGGAAGATATTCTTGCAGAAGTGCAAGCTATTTTCAATGATGAATCTGTGCATGTAGATAGAAATTCCGAAAAAACACCGGACGATCATTATGGAGAAGTGTATGTCCACGTCCAAACGTATAAGGACATCCCTCTTCAAGTGAAAGTTTTCGATAGTAATTCCGAACTGAGATTTGGGCTGAGTGAGCGTTTTCGCGAGGCGATGGAAAAAGTCCATAGTACTGAGGTGGAAAACTATATCCTCCTTCGGAAATGGGCTGACTATGGCATCCGATATGGAGACAAGCAGGAAATTGGTGAAACTGTAGTTCTGGAAGTCGAAGCCGCCTATCCAGAAGAACGGTTGCAGGAAATTATTCGCCAATCGGAACAGGGTAAAAGCAATGTGGAAGAACGGAAGCGCAAAGTCACATTGACTGATTTTGACGTGCCAGAATGGGAAAAACGCTTCCAACTGATCGATCAGATGCCGGATCCTGATGTTTCGGATCTTCCTTTGCTTGATCGGGCATTGGAGGATGAAAAGATGTCGATTCGCCGTCTTGCAACGGTCTACCTCGGCATGATCGAGGATGAGTCTGTCATCCCTTTTGTAGAAAAAGCGTTGAAAGATAAGAGTTGGGCGGTTCGCAGAACGGCAGGCGATTGCATGAGTGATTTAGGGTTTGCCGGTTTTGAGAATGCTGCCATCGAGGCGTTGAAAGATAAGAATAAGCTCGTCAGATGGCGCGCTGCCATGTTCCTTTATGAATCGGGGACCGAAGAAGCACTACCTGCTTTGCATGAAGCCGAAAACGACACGGAATTCGAAGTGAAGTTGCAAGTGAGGATGGCCATTGCAAGGATTACTGAAGGGGAAGAGGCGAAAGGATCCATCTGGAAGCAGATGACAGAAATCCATAGCAATTCCGGCGATTAATTAGTATTACTAAAATAACTCTTATAATAATATTATGTAAACCAGTTTCTCTCTTTTTTGTTTATGTAATATCGAAAACATGAAATCGCTATTTATTCATTGTAGAATGATGCTGATAGTAATGAATTGAATTGTCGAAAGGGGAATGGATTATGAACGCTTATGATGAGTATAAGCGTTCTATTCTGACTAGAACCGCATAGCATCAATGTTTGCGAGGGGTGAAATGTTAGCTTTGGTAAAAAAACTAACATTTCGCTAACAATTATTCTAGGTTTCTCTCCGAATGCATCAAATCACCAAAAAGATTGTTCATTTTCGACATGGTCGATTCACGCATTTTCTTAGTGACATGTAAATAGATCTGCGTGGTGGTCGATTCATTTTTATGTCCGACACGCTTCATGATTTCCGGCAGGCCGACTCCTGCTTCAGCTAACATGCTGATATGCGTGTGGCGGAGTATATACGTATACAAATGTTTTTTGATTTCCGTCTTTTCGCCAATCCGTTGAACAACTTGTCGTACCAAGTCGACCGTGGGTGGATTTCCATCCTCGGTCGAAAATAGGTATTCACTGCTTTTGAACTTCATTCTTTCTTTATAATGGATCAATTCCTGCAGCATGTCCATAATCTTTTCATCGACATCGACAACCCGAACACTTGTCAAAGTTTTGGGTGGGGTTGTGCTGTGCGCTCCCTTACGCCTCTTTTCATTGAACAGTGTTTTTGTGATATTGATCTGCGATGAGTCAAATAGGGCATCCTTCTCCCTTAGTGCTACGGCTTCGCCAGGGCGCATCCCCGTAAAGGCGATTAAATAGAGAAGAGCTACATATACATAATTCTTATATCTATCCGTCTCCCTCAAAAACATGCCAAGCTCCTCGGGTTCCAGATACATGCTTTCCACATCTTCGTTTTCTATCTCTTCAACCGTAAGCTTCTTTTGGGGTATAAAAGCGGTAGAAGTGGGATTCACTTTAATCACTTTATCTTCGTGCGCTTTACCAAAAATCATTCGAGCAGTCGCATGGATCATCTTTATTGTACTGTGTGACCTACCTGTATCGAAAAGGTCATTCAGAATTGCTTGATACATTTTCGGTGTGATATTTTTCATTTGCAATGCTTTTATATAACGGTTCATGGTGTCAATCGCATACTTTCTAGTGATGTTCGTGGTCTCTTTCCGTCCTCTGCGCAAATATTGTTGATACCACTCATTTGCGTATTCCTCAAAAGTGATTCGTTGATGATAATCATACGAATACTCCAATTCCGCAATTGCGTCCTCGACTTTCTTCATGGCTTCTCTTTTGCCTTTGGCCGTTCTCGAAATCTGTCTCCTTTTTCCTGTAGCCGGATCGCGTGGGCCATCGGCTACACAAACCCATTTTTTCCCCTTTACTACTTCTCTGCAGTGCATTTGAATACCTCCTTACGTACGTATGTTCTTTTTGTTGTGTTAATAAAAGCCCGTTCTGGGCAAAGCACTACTTGTATTGCAATAAGTAAACCAATTCTATTCAAACCACTCCAAAGTCCCTAACCTCCCACGTAGCGAGGTGAAGGCATCAACTTTATAATTGAAAATCAGTTCAAGCCGATATTGTGCAAATTCCTCAGTCACTAAAAAATAGTCGGCGATGTCGCTGATCAAGACCGCTTCGTCAATGGCTGCATCATACACTTTATTAATAAAATGCTGTGGCATCAAGAGGTAAGCAGACATTCTTTTCGCCTGGTGCTCGTTCTTAGCCAATACGTATTGATCCACGCTCAATTGAGGGGTGTGGTGCGCGTAGAGGTGGCAGAACTCCTCTGTCACGAGAAGCTTTTTTTCAACATCGTCCAACCCCTCCTTTACAAAGATGGTCCCACGTCTTGCTCTATCCTTCGGAACGGAAAAAGCCTTAACACTTTCAATAGACGCAACTTCTCCGTTGATGAATGGGGTGTCCATGGGGAGTACACGAATTCCATATCTCCGGCAGATATCGAATATATTAATTTCATCCGGAAATTCATAATGGAAGTGGGAGAGGACCTTATCAGCCCGTTCCTCCCAATAGTCTGTATGTATTTGTCTTAGTTGCATTTGATCACAGCCTTACTTAATACTATCTATTTAACAATCTTCCAACCTCCAAATGTTTTCGGAGTAGCAACATCTTTACCGTAGCTGTCTACAAAGTAGACCAGCGGGGTTCCATCATATTTACCCGAGTTTGTAATCAGCTGTTCGACTACAGCTCCAATACTTTCGGCAAAACGTTCTTTCTCGTAATCGGCAGAATAGTACCAGGAATCACTAACTACAACATCAACAAGCTCCCAGTTTTCATTCACCCTTGGTCTTACATCAAGGATAACTCCATCTCCCAATTCCAACATTTCAGCAACGGCTTGATCAAACATTGAATTGGTATAATCTTTTACAGCCTGTTCGCTTGGATAAGCTACTGTGACAGTTTCCAAATTAGCGTTTTTGCCACCCAGATGATTTTCAACTGCAAATTGGCCTGTCATCTTTTGGCCAGTATCTCCATAGATCTTTTTAATGTCGTCTGGTTGCGGGTGCTCGTCTAAGTTAAACCTAAACATTGCGCTTACAGCAAAGTGAGCAGGATTCCATTCGGAAGGTATATTGAAGTTACTTGTAACTACTCCATCTTTCGCTTTGGCAAACCCAGTTTTGAAATTGAAGTTTCCATCTAAAACCATTATTTCAAACAGACCACCGTCCGGAACATTGGTACTTATGGTCACGCTAATAGAGTTTTTCTCAGCCTTGGCTGTAATTGTTCCTTTTACGTTCAATAATTCTTTTGCTTCGGCTTCCTTTTTCTTTTGCTCTTCTTCCAGCTTTGCTTTTTCTAATTCAATAGCAGCCAGTTTAGCAGTTTTTTTACTTTCCTCTTCCATCTTGGCTACTTCTTTCTTCTCGTCATTGGATTTTCCGGGGGGTTCATTCTTCTGCGCTGAAGTTTTTAAGCCCGTAATCTCGGAGCCTCTTTCACTTATGGATGAAGGTTCGCTGGTGTTAACTCCAATAATTGCCGAAATGATCATCACGACAAAAGACGATGCGATGTACAATCCATACTTTTTCTTTGAATATGGATTCTTCATTAACGCATTTACAATCCATAAAATTAAAAATACAATAATCATCACAGCTGCTGCAGTTAATAGTAGGAAAGACAAAACACTTAACAAAAATTACACCTCCTGTAGTATAATAGGTTCGTGATAATATACCCAGTTCCAAGGGAAAAATATTCACGGCACAAAGCCGTGATATTTTTAATCCTCTAGATCCCCGAAATCGTCACTGGAATCATCTTCATCATTTTCAAAGAACATTTTCTTCATCTCATAAAGTTTAATCAGCTCCTTAACTTTCTTTTCCGGGTCAGTAGCCAGATCGTGTAGCATGATTGGATGTTTTTTCAGCTCGTTGAATAGTTTTAGTTCATAATCGGTTAACGATATATCTTTACCTGCAACGTTAATGGTGTTTTCGAAACCTAATAAATCATCAGTTGTAACTCCAAAGAATAATGCTATCTTTTCAAGTGTTGCAAAGGAAGGTTCGCTTTCGCCGCTTTCGTACTTCGCATACCCCTGTCGCGTAATGCCTAAAAAATCCGCCATTTCTTGTTGGGACATCTTTTTCTTCTTTCGTAGTGCTTTTAAACTCTCCGAAAACATTGTTTCACCTTCCTAAGTCAAGTAATTACATATATTATACAGCAACAAATTGTTGCGTGAACGAATTGCAACAAAAAGTTGCATAAAACTCTTGACGCAACCATTAGTTTCGTTTATTATGTAATTAACAGCAACTAAAGGTTGCGAGAATGGAGGTGCAAAGATGGATAACGACCTAAAGAAAGTGTTGATTGGTAGAAGAACAGAGCTTGGTTATTCACACCAACAAATCGCTGATGAGGTTAGTATTTCAAGACAATTCTACGGCATGATTGAGAACGGAGAACGAAGACCGTCTGTGGAGGTTGCAAAAAAAATAGGTCGGGTAATGGATCTTGACTGGCAAATTTTTTTTGAAAGCATAGGCAACTATAAGTTGCAAAAGGGAGTTGGGTAGGAGGTGAACAATTGAGATCCTCACACCCGTCGACAAGCATCCGAACGAGCGGAGCAGGCCAAGAACTGTCAGTTGCGACAAGGAGCCGCGCCAATAGGTAACGCCAAGACGTCGGGAACTTGTCGATGGGTGTGGGTGAAAGCAAAGGAAGAATGGTATCCAGACAGGCTTGACAATGGGCAATTCGGAAATTAAATAGTCGGAATTGTTTTGAAAAATAGGAACAATAGGGGAGAGAGCGATGATAAACACATCATTTGATGTAGAAGCACTGCGTCAAATAATCAGGGAAGAAGTCAGGGGAGTGATGAGCGAAAAGTTACAGACGAATACTTTGCCACCTCTCTTAACACGTACAGAGCTGATGGAGCTGCTGCACATCGGTCCAACGAAAGCGGCAGAGCTGATGGCTAGACCGGACTTTCCAGTCATGAGGGAAGCGGGAGTGTTGATTCCGACCGACAAGCTATTTCAATGGATTGATCGGCATACGAGGTGGGTGGAGGATAACACCGGCTTCTACAAGGTGGGGTAGAGGGCCGGGGAAGAACCCCGGCAAGGTGAAAGGTTTTTGAAAGTGGTTGTTGTCGCGGAGGTTTTGGAGGTCTACATCTAAAGAATACAACACCCTTAACAGATAGAGTATTCCAGTTTGGAATAAGGGGGTGAGGGGAATGTTATACGGTTCAATTTTAAGAGCATGTCGCGAAAGGAAGGGTTGGAACCAGGAAGAAATGGCACACCAATTGCACATTAACCAGTCGGATATTTCAAAGTACGAAAACAACGTCAAAGAACCACCAATGTCGCTGTTTCAGAAGTGGGCGATGGTCACTGGGTCGCAGGATGTGCTAGTAGCCTTTATCGCTGGAATGGAAGGTGTATCTATCTTATCTACAATACTAGCAACCATGGGCAGTGGAGTTATCGGCTTTATTAGATTAGGAGGGTTTATGTGAGGGCAGAGGATTACAAGTCAGAGGACATCGAGGATGTTATTGAACTAAAGGGAATGGCACTACATCAGTTGGAAAACATTGAGCGCTGTTTATGGATGGATTCAATCGATGAAGCGACATTAAGGGCATTGAACTTACTCGAGCAAGTGTGGGCCATCCGAAAGAAAAAGTATGCAAAGCAGAAGGAAAAGGATTTTGGCTTCTTGATGAACAAACTGCGCGCAGCTGGTGTTCATGCAGAAATCATTAAATTTGAACATAAAAAAACCGACTGACGCGGCTACGTCAATCGGAGATCTCGAATTCTGTATTTCCATTATACCGGGAGCAAATGGCTCCCGTCAAGAAGTCCGGGAGCGGGGAGGCTATTACATTCCATTCCTCCAATCAATCTACCCCACGGCAAGTTCCCGGGTTTCTTGATGGGTTTCCATCAGAAAGGATGATGTCAGTGTTAACTCTGGCAGAAAAGTTTCAGCTCATTGTGATCGCGGCACCTTATGTCGTCATGTATTTCATGGTCCTTGAGCGAATGAAGGAAAGGAGGAGGCCTGAATGAAAGCAAGACGGGTAGAAAAATTGATTATCCAAGCAAGGGAGCTTCATCAAAATATTAAGACTGAACAAAAGGCAATTGACAACCCTGCGCTTGTAATGGGAATCCTCAGTGAACTGGAATTCTTCATTGAAAATATTGGAGGTGAAGAAGAATGACGAAGTATTTATATCAGTGGGAAATCCGTTCGATGCATGAGGACCCTCCATACTTTGTACACACAGAAGAGGATGATGTACTGGCGGCTGTCACAAAGTTTGTTGAGCAGTACGGAAACACGATTAGCGTTTACTCGGTGCGTAAGTCGGCTGAAATGATTCAGTACGAGGAGGCGATCTAAGTGGGTGAATACGCGGAAATGATGTTGGAGGGCGTTTTCTGTGAAGGGTGTGGCGAGTACATGGGTGACGACTTCGGTTACCCACAACGATGTGCAGGCTGCCACCACGAAATTACTGTTGCTGAGGTCGAAAAAGAAAGGAGCAAACAAGATGGTACATTCAAAAATAATCGTAGCTGAAGAGTTAATTGCACTAGCCAAAGAAGTCCTGGATGTATCAGTCAGTGTCAGGCGAGATCGAGATGATGACGAACTCGAAGCCGGATATAAAGAAGGATTGAAGGACGCTTATGCCAAGGTAGATGAAATGATTTATTCACGATTAGAAAAGATCCTCAGAGAATCTAAACAAAAATAAACCCGCTGTTGGTAGCAGCGGATTCGGAGTTCTGAAATACATTCTTACGGTTATTTTATCGCAGAACCCCTTTAAAAACAAGGAGGGAACACAGTGAAGGAAATTAAATTGGTCAATTTAAAGCTCCGTAACTTCAAAGGAATCAAAAATTTCGATTTAAAAGCAGATGGAAATGACTTGGATGTCTATGGAGATAACGGTACCGGAAAAACAACCCTAATGGATGCATTTTTATGGGTTCTGTTCTCGAAAGATAGTAACAACCGGGCAGACTTCGCAATCAAGACACTGGAAGCAGGTAAGGAAATCAATAACCTTGAGCATGAAGTCGAAGCAACTTTCTCCATTGGCGGACACAGCACAGAACTCCGAAAGGTCTACAAAGAAAAATGGACCAAGAAACGCGGCGCTCCACTCGCTGAATTCACTGGTCATGAGACAAAACATTACATCGATGGGGTGCCGGTGCAAAAGAAAGAATACGAGGAGAAAGTTGGCTCCATCGTTAAGGAGGAAGTATTCAAGCTCCTCACCAATCCATTGTTTTTTAATGAAAGTCTGAAATGGCAGGACCGTCGGAAAACACTCTTGGAAGTGTGCGGTGATGTGGAATTCGAAGATGTCCTGGCGTTCAACAGTGATTTGAGAGACTTGCCAGCCATCCTGAAAGGACGAGCCATCGAGGATCATCGGAAAGTAATCGCATCCCGTCGAGCGGAAATCAATAAGGAGCTGGATCGTATTCCGGTTCGGATTTCGGAAGTCGAGAACTCCATGCCCGAAACGGCAGTCGATGCAAAGCTGCTTGTCAACGGAGTTGCAGAGATTGAGGAGAAGATGGATGAAAACGCAACGCTGATCAATAACATCCGAAACGGTGCAGTTATCGTCGATCGCCAGCAGAAGTTGAAACAAACTGAAATGGATCTCGAAAGCATCAAGCGCAACCTGGAATCCGAATCGGTAGAAGAAGGTTTCCGTGTACAAACAAAAATCCAAGAAGAGCAATCGAATCTTGCGATTATCCAACGAAGGAAAGATGATGCGGAATTCCAACTTAAAATCAAAGAAAAAGACATTGTTGGGTTTGATGAAAAGCTTGTAAAGCTTCGAGAGCAATGGGCGAATGAAGATCAAAAACATTTCGAACACAACCAAGAATGTGAGTGCCCAACATGCGGACAGGCATTACCAGCGGAAGAACTGGAAGCGGCGAAAGAAAAAGCATTGTCGGCCTTTAATCTAGCGAAAGCCACTAAGCTCGAAAACATTTCCAACACAGGGAAATCAATCGCGGAAGACAAGGCAAAAACTCTAGAGAATATCGAAGAATTGAAAGTGAAAGTATCCTCTTTTCAGTCGGATATAGAAGCGAAAGAAAATGTTATCGCTGGATTAACAGACAAATTAAATGCCCTGCGAGAAGCAGTGAAAGATGCGAGGCAAGATTCGAAATACCTAGCCAAGTTGCAGGAGCAGGAATTGATTAAGACCGAAATTAAAAAGCTCCAGGAGAATGCACAGGAAGCCGTTGCTGACATCGAACAACAAAACGCAGAGTTACGGTCCAAACGTTCTGAACTCAACGCACAAATTGCCCAGCAAGTCCATGCAGAGACATCCCAAAAGCGGATAGTTGAGCTGGAAGAACAACAGAAGGAGCTTGCGACCGAATTTGAACAGCTGGAAAGAGAGCTCTTCCTTACAGAAGAATTCATTCGTAGCAAAGTCGAGCTGCTCGAAGAACGGATCAACAGCAAATTCAAGTTTGCACGCTTCAAGCTATTCGATACGCAAATCAACGGTGGCCTACAGGAAGTCTGCGAAACGACATTTGAAGGGGTGCCTTATAGTTCCGGTCTTAATAATGCGGCACGAATCAACGTCGGAATCGACATCATCAACACGCTTACTGAGCACTTTGGCATTAGAGCACCAATCTTTGTGGACAACGCCGAGGCTGTCACGCGGTTAATCGATACCGATTCACAGCTGATCAGTTTGGTTGTATCCGAGCCGGACAAGCAGCTGCGCATTGAATCTCAAACTGACAAAGAAAGCGATGTGGCTTAAATGACGAAATTTGACGTAAGCGAAGCGGTAAAAGCGCAGAAAGAATACCAAGAGAGAACGGGAAGCCCAAGCTTCCCACCAACTTTTGGGACCTGTTGGAGTTGCAATACGAATATCTATGAATTGTATTTCTGGAACTATGAGCACGGACGGAAGGTTCCTGCAAATGAAAAAGATTTTAAAGTGAAAACAGGTATCTCAGTTGAGGAAGCCGGAGAACGATTAGTAACAGGATGCCCGCATTGTAATAGAAGTTATTGCGACTAAATATAGGAGGGGAAAAATAAATGACAACTCAAAACCAAAATCAGTTAGCCATCATCCAAAAAGATATTACGGATGCAGTCAGTAAAAACATCGATAGATTACAGAGTGAGGGGCTGACGTTACCCCCTAATTACAACCATAGTAACGCCTTGAAGAGTGCGTTCTTCGCTCTATCAAATAGCCCTTCGGGTAACCTGTTGCAGGTTTGCTCTAAAGAGTCTGTAGCCAACGCATTGCTCGATATGGTGACACAAGGATTAAGTCCAGCAAAGACACAGTGCTACTTCGTGAATTACGGTGGACAATGCCAACTGCTTCGCTCTTACTTTGGTACTCAGGCAGTGTTAAAGCGCCTTACCAATGTCAAAGACATATGGGCGAATGTGATTTACAAAGATGATGAATTTCAATACGAAAATGATCGCGGACGCGAGAAATTAGTCAGTCATAAAACGTCATTCGAAAACCGAGATAAGGACATCATCGGTGCTTATGCAGTCGTTCAGACGACAGATGATGAAGAAATATTGACTGTCATGACACGAAAAGAGATTGAAGTTTCATGGGGACAGTCCAAAACGAAACAAGCGGTACACAACAAGTTTCCGCAGGAAATGGCAAAAAGAACGGTAATCAACCGTGCGGCAAAGGCTTTTATCAACACAAGTGACGACAGTGATTTGCTAGTACAAGCCATTAATAATTCCACTGAAAACGAATATGAAGATCGACCACGCAAAGAAGTGAATCCGGAACATGAAATCCGTGAGAAAGCCAATACCGAAGAACTTGATATTCAACCCGACAAACCGGTATTGGAAGCACCAGTGGAACAGCCTAGGAAGGAAAACATTCAACCTGAACCGGTGGTTATTAATGCGAATGAAGGACCTGGTTTCTAATGATCCGTATTGAAACGCTTGCAACAGGAAGCACAGGCAACTGTTATCTGATCGATGATGACCGCACTCAACTTCTACTCGAGTGCGGTATCCGATTCAAAGATATTCGGCGCAAGTTGAACTTTCGAACATCATCCGTTGCAGGAATTTTAATTTCTCACAGCCACAAGGATCACTGCAAGGGTGTTTCTAGCGCGTTGGATGCTTCGCTGGACGTTTATATGTCTGGAGCCACAGCGAGCGAAATAGGCATATCACACAACCGAATTAGGCTGTATGAAAACAAGAAGCAGTTTAGAATCGGAACGTTTACCATTCTACCGTTTGACGTTCAGCACGATGTGGAGAATCACGGTTTTCTAATCCAAAGTGACAATGGGAGCAAACTACTTTTCGCAACTGATACTTACTACGTGAAATACAAATTCAAAGGGTTGAGCCACCTCATGATCGAGTGTAACTATTCTAGGAAAATACTTGATGAAAATGTTGAGAGTGGACGAGTCCCGCAGTTTTTAGCGAACAGGATTATCGGTAGCCATTTCTCACTGGAGAATGTGCTGGACTTTCTAAAGGCAAACGATCTGTCGAAGGTGCAGGAGATCCACCTGCTGCATCTGTCGGATAGTAATTCGGACGAAGGAATGTTTAAGCAAGAGGTTCAATCAGCTACAGGGAAACTAGTATACGTTCCCTGATTCATCGATAGGAAGGAGGTACAAAATTGAGTGGCTGGATAAAGTTACACAGAAAGATATTAGACAACGAGATTTGGCAAGATGTGACCGCATTTCGGCTCTTCACCTTGTTGTTACTAAGGGCCTCTCATAAGGATGGAGTAAAGACGAGGGGCATTGAAGTGAATCGAGGGCAGTACCTCCGTTCCTATTCGAAGTTAGCTGAGGACTTGGAATATACAGAAGGAAGAGGCTTTAAAAAGGTATCAAAAAGCACCGTTGAGAGGAAAGTTAAGAAGTTAGTTGATGCAGGGATGGTCTCAGTTAACGAAACGGTTAGCGGGACGATGTTCACCATCACTAAATACGATGAATACCAAGGCTTTGACGACAATGCGGAATCCGATAGCGGGACGGTTGACGAGACGAACTTGGGACGAAGTCGGGACGATGATGGGACGAACCTGGGACAAGAACAAGAATTAAAGAATTTAAGAATTAAAGAATTAAATATTACTACTACCTCTACTACTGCGCTTGCACTTGATCAAGGATTCGGCGAAGTCATTCAAATCTTCGAAGCCAATTTGTGCATGCTATCACCAATGCAAAGAGAGTCGTTGGGAATGTGGTTCGATGATTTCAACCAACAAACTGAAATTATCTATTTGGCAATCAAGATAGCTGCCGATCGCAACAAGAAAAATTTCGGCTTTGTTGAGTACTTGCTGAAAGAGTGGTCCAGTCACAAGTTGACAACTGTTGAACAAATTGAATCTCATGAACGTAACGGATTGGACAAGCAACGTAAGCAGGCACGACCTTATGTCAGGACTGGTGCAAAAGTTGAAAGGGTGCCGGAGTGGTTAAATCAGCAGCAACAGGATAAACAGCCAGCTGAGCAAAAAGAAGATCCTGAAATTAGCGACGCCAAACGGAGAGAGTTGAAAAAGAAACTTGAAGATATAAGTAGGAGGCAAAATGCATGAAAAAAATATACGCAGCTCCATCAAGAGAAACGGAGAGACAGATCCTGATTGATAACCTCAATCGGATTGGAATCTATGAAACTTTGAAAGGTGAGCCATTGGAGAAAGAAAGCTATTACACGCTACTGACATTGCTTGCGACGGCTCGGGCGGTGGCGCAATGAGGGACGAAATCAAATTCCTGAAAGAACTTCAGGAGGAATTAAATACACAAGATATGGATTATCAAGCAGCGCCTAGATTTTGGGCTATTAAAGACTACAGAATGGTTCCAGGCAATGAGGAATACGACAGCTGCACTATATCTTATTTTCACAACGACGGTGACCATTCGGAATTTACTACTGTCGAAGATTTGAAAGAGTTCATAACTGAATACTATTTGGATGACATTTATGAATACTTGGATTCTGAAGAGATCAACGACTTGAAAAGGTTGTTGGACGGAGAAAATACAACTTTTGATGACTTGTGGGAGTTTGTTATCGATTGCATGAACGATGACGGTTACTTCGACGAATGCCCGATGACGGAAGAGGAATTTATTCGTTACAACACGATGTTCCTCACCAAAAATGAAGCAGAAAGGCATTTGGAATTAAATCACTATCACTACAGCAAAAAAGCCCATACGTATGCAATGACAGCGTGGAGAGCGCCCAAAGTCGAAAGGCTTCTTAAAATCTTGGAAACGTTCGATTGGGATAAAGTCCAAATCGCGGAGGTGGAGTAATGACCGAAAGCTTTTACATTTACGAAACTCATTATGTGTCAAAGTGCAAACGATGCAAAAATAGTGAGCCATTGGAAGATCACGAAATCTGTGAGCCGTGTATCCACGCAATGATTACTCCAGGATATAGCGGACCGGTTCAAATACCTGTGGAGGATTTACCTTTCTGAAGAAACTTTGAAAGTGAGGGGTCAAAGTGAGTCTTGAATGGCGTTGGCAACAGGAAAACAACGAACTGCGGAAAGCGCTTATGTATTATGCAGACAAGAAAAATTACAAGCTCTACGGAATGAGCGGAGTCCGTCGGGTGCCAGTCGTTGAAGCTGACGGCGGTAAAGTCGCAAGAAAAGCATTGGAGGAATATAACGGTGGATATAATCACGGAAAATATGCTGCTGGTGAATGATGACGTAATGAAAGAGCGTGAGCGGCAGAACGAAAAATGGGGCTTACAGCGCCATGATTACGGCTACTGGCTTGCAATCTTGGTCGAGGAAGTCGGAGAGGTTGCCCAGGCGATCCAGCAGGGAAGTGTGGCGAGCAAGGATACGGATGCAGATGATTTGTACACGGAATTGATTCACGTTGCGGCAGTTGCTTCGGCTATTGCTGAGCAGGTCAGGGAGGAAAAACGATGAAACGAGGATTGAAAGCCTATCTGTTCATGGGAACTACAGTTGTCACTGATAAAAGATTTATCGCAAACGCACAGGATGAACATTTTCAGGAAGTGGATTTAATCATTTCCGATGGCGACATCATGAATCTTCATCACAAAATTATGCAAGAATTGGCGGACGAACTGGACGACTGAAAAAGGGGTGAGGGGGATGCTTACCACGATGTCTAAGAAAGTCGGCGGGGAAAGGTTGATCATTCACGGCCATCTATCTACTCGTGAGGTTTACGAGTATAGGCAGGAAGGTTGGCGGCTCGAATGGAGGGACAGGCCGGTAAAGGCGCAAGTCAATAGAAATGGCATTCCGAAGGGGCTGAAAGGGGCTGTGTGAAATGGGCGCATGCAAACGATGCAACCGGAAGTTGAAAACACCGAGAAGCATCGAAGTCGGATATGGTCCGGTTTGCAAACGGAAGCATGACCAGGCAGAAGCTGAATTTCTAAAGCGACAGGTGACGATGGATGAGGTCTTGGAGTATCAAACTAAATTGGCTCAATAGGGGGAGCGAGATGTTTAATACTGAACCGAAGATTTGTGTCGAATGTGGGAAATTGCCGGCGTTGCATTGGAACAGGAGTTTTTGTCTGGATTGCTTCACGGAACTGCTGACGGAGAAATTGAAAGAGGGTGAGGAACATCAGGAAGACATACAGCCGATCACATGCTAATCGAGGTGCAGTTCTCGAACGTTTGGTCGATATTACAAATAAGCGATATTGCAATAAGGGTGTTGCAGACATCCGAAAGATTCCGACGCCCGTGCAGATTACCAAACATAATGGCCGGACAGTTACCGGATACACACAAAAAGGCGAATGGGTCGATTATGTCGGAGTATATGATGGCCGAACGATCGTATTCGACGCCAAAGAGACCCGGGAGACGACACGTTTCCCTCTCTCCAATATTTCAGCCCACCAATTCGAGCTGCTGAAATCATGGCACGAGAAGGGAGCGCGTTCATTCCTGCTCGTTTCATTTAGCAAGTTGGATGAAATATACCTTCTGAAGTTTGAGCGGCTACAGGAAGCGTGGTCAGGATATGTAGGTGATGGACGGAAGTCGATTCCTTATGAGGATTTCGTATTGAATTGCGATCAGGTGAAGAGTGATAAGGGGTATGTGCTGCATTATCTCAAGTATGTTGGTTAAGAATTGGGAAATGGTGTAAAGCAGTTTGTTTATTACTATTTATTCGACAAGCGTAACCCTATTCCTGATGGAAAAGGATTAGCTTCCTGAATTCTGTTTAGGTTCTGGATAAAATTTTACCCATTTAGCAAGAACCTTTCGATTAGAAAAACGATTAATTCATAAATCGCTTTAAAAAGTTCTCCTTTCGGATCATTTTGCATGTTTGCACCTCCTATAAACGGAGTTCGGTTAGGATGCGCTATTGGAATAAATTTATACAGAAAGAAGGTGGGGCTTGTTGCAATTAGATTTGTTTAGGGAAATTATAGTCGACAACTTCGCGGGCGGTGGTGGTGCAAGTTCTGGAATTGAATTGGCGACCGGTCTGTCAGTCGATATTGCCATCAATCACGATCCAGCTGCTATTGCGATGCACAAAGCAAACCATCCAGACACCGAGCATTACTTAGAATCGGTCTGGGAGGTGGATCCGATCGAAGTAGTCAAAGGTCGGAAAGTAGGCTTGGCATGGTTCTCTCCGGACTGTACACATTTCAGCAAAGCAAAAGGTGGAACTCCGAAGAAAAAGGAAGTCAGAGGGCTTGCATGGGTGGCTGTCAGATGGGCGGCTACCGTACGGCCAAGGGTCATCATGTTGGAAAACGTGGAGGAATTTAAAACCTGGGGACCACTGGATGAAAACGGGCAGCCAGATCCTGATAAAAAGGGAAAAACGTTCTTCTCCTTCATCAATGCATTGAAACACTTGGGATATGAAGTGGATTTCAAAGAACTAAGAGCATGCGATTACGGGGCGCCGACTACCCGGAAAAGATTCTTCATGATTGCTCGATGTGATGGCAAGCCGATTACATGGCCAGATGCCACTCACGGCGAGCCGGATGAGTTAAAAGTGCAGCTAGGCTTGAAGAAGCCATATCGGACAGCAGGGGAAATTATTGATTGGTCTATTCCAACGCCAAGCATCTATACAAGAAAGCGGCCACTGGCGAAGAATACAATGATCAGGATTATTCGAGGGATTGAAAAGTTCATAATAGGAACAGACAGTCCGTACATCGTTAACGCCAAGGCCTGCTTCGTCCAACATTACTACACGCATCAAGGCAGTGAAGTAAGGGCGAGTGGACTGGACGAGCCATTGGCAACCATACCTACAGCAAACAGATTCGGATTGGTTACAGCATTTCTAACTAAGTATTACGGTTCCGGCATCGGTCAATCATTGGACGAACCATTGCATACTATTCCGACGAAGGACAGATTCGGACTTGTCACAGTTCGCGGCGAAGATTATCGAATCACTGACATCGGCATGAGGATGCTTCAACCGAGGGAGCTGTTTAATGCTCAAGGATTCCCTCAAGATTACATTATCGATCGGGATGATGAGGGGAACAGCTATCCGAAATCGGCACAAGTAGCAAGGTGTGGAAATTCGGTTGCTCCTCCATTTGCGGAGCATATTGTGAGGGCGAACCTTCCTGAGTTGTGTTCGGAAGAATCGAAGTATCGTAGGTTGGTGGCAATATAGAAAATGGGGTGAAAAGATGAAGCTCCAGACTTGTGATCAAACAATAGCTTTATTAAAAGAGCTGCATGAAAAAGGCTATCAGTATGTAGTTAGAGACAAGGATATGAGCTAATTATCTTGTTTTAGCTTGAAGCCTAAGAAATACCAAGATATAAAGTCATGGGGCTATGTGAATCCCGATGATCCTAAAGCAATCATGGCTTATCCGATCAAGAACACTGACATAACAGAAATAAACTGGTCAAACAGATCGGCGACGCTGATTGTGGATTTTATTAGCTAAATATGGTCCTACATAAAGGACCATATATTTTAATCTGTACCATCATCATAACTAAATGCAGCTTTAGTAGCTTCAATAATTTCATTGTAAGATTCGTAAGCTTCTTGGGATTTGTTGTCTTCGTGATATTGCTTGATGTCTATTGAGTCAAGAAGCATAAGTATTGCTTTAACTTTTAAATCGTGATTCCAAAAAGGCATCTCTGATTCGCCTTCAATAGTGATTTTTAGCGCTTTGTCTTTATCCTCAATAAATCCAGAGGACATAGTGATAATTTCTCGAGCCATTCCAAAACCCCTTTTCTAAAATAGATTCAAACAATTATACCATTAAGTTCGCAATAATGAAGGAGTCGCGGAATGGAGAATAGGACAGAAAACAAGGAACAACAAGGAGGCGCATCATGGATAATCCAATACTAGAAATCTACGCAATTGGCGATAAGTTGCCGGAGGAAGTCCTGCTGGATATTGACAACCGTATTGCAGATTGGTTGATGTCTGGTGGGAAGCAGGATGATTCGTATGTTTGGCAGCAGTTGAGATACGCGGAGCGATTTGTAAAGGAGTGATCGTGCATGACAAGCGCTGCAAGACAGAAAGGGTCCCACGTGTTGCTGGAAAGCGCAAACGTCAAATGGTATTGGGACGGCTATCAACTTATTGAGTTTCGAAAGATGTGGAGAGATGGAGCAAGCATACATGACATTGCCGCTGCTTTTAAAGTGAGTTTGTTGACAGTCGCCTTATTAGCTGCAGATCAGGAGTTGGCCAAAAATATAAAACCGCGGCCGGGTGGGTTGTTCGGGAATTAAAAAAGACAGGATTTCTCCTGCCAGCACACATTTACTATACCACACTAGGAGGGGTCCGGGTGGAGATAAAGATAACGAGCATTAATTTGGGGGAGAACGGGACGTATATCGTGAAGGATGGCAAGATATTACGAATTCCCAGTCCCCCGGCCGGCTACGGGAAGCAGGTCATCAACTGGCAAGGCGGGAAACCTTGCAACGGTACCATTGAAGAGTCGGTGAAATTCTAATAGGCTTATCGGAAAAACCGAGGGCATTGAACGAGCATAACGCTTGTTTGATGCCCTCTTTTTTTATTTGAAAGGGGGTGAGGGGGAATGAGGACGTTGCAAGATCAGTTGATTGAAAAAGGGCTCTCACAGCCCGCAGGACGAGAGAAAGCCCAAAAGAGTATAAAGACAAAGGGCAAACGAAAAGAAAGGCTGACAGATAGAGAATTAGCCGAATTGATGGGGACGAACAGACCAACGTACGGACGAAAAAAGGGCGGGGCTTACAGACAGCGTTAGGGGGAGACTACATGTTGAATTGGGCGGATCAATTGATTGAGGAATATACATCAGGACGGCAGGAGTTGAAGCGGCGAGCAAATCAGCTGGACAGAAATAATCCGATTGATAGGCAGGATTTAAAACAGTTCAACAGCATGATTGAGAGCATGACATTCTCTATTGATTGGATGAAGACTGGACGGCAGCCGAGGACTTTTCGTGGGGTTGATGAGAAATCCGTGTATCAAAGGCGGTCTTATGAAAATATCGATCTGATACCAGATATTGCGGAGCAGCTGGAATCGGACGATATAAATAAAAAGCATCTGTATATGACGAGGGAAGAAAAAATCATTTTGGCCGACATCCTTGCATCTTTTTCGTTACGTGAGAGACAGTGCTATCTTCTTCACGTTGCTCAAAAAAGAAGTATGGCTGACATTGCCACCGAATTAGGCGTAAGCAAGAGCATGGTCCAGCAATCCATTCGTAGAGCCAAAAAGAAGATTGATGACAGGAGGGAAAAAGATTCCTTGATATACGCTTGATATACGAAGTTTGCATATATGAGGGGGAGAATAAAAGAGGGGGTGCGTTCGAGCGACCGAACCCCTCCCACAGCCCCGTAAACATACGAATAAATAGAGGATTTACACGAAAAACAGCGAATAGTGTCCTATATCATATTAAAGGAGATGTTTGTTAATGAGTGTAAATCAGGTGATTTTGCAGGATATTAATTTTCATATTGAGAAGTTAGAAAGGAGATTAAAAGATTTTTATGATTTACCTTCTACTTCCGACTACTTCATCGGTCGAGAAAAACAAATCAATACCGGTGTGAATGTACTTGATAAAATAGAAGTATTCAACACATTTATTTCCATCTATTCGGTACTCGATCAGGAAGATATAAAATATAGTACGACAGCAAACGAATACGCTAACTACTTAGACAATATGCGTAAAGGACTGGAAATACTAAAGAAGGAAAGAGAAGAAATTGAAAGTAAGAATCTTAAGGAGATTACTAATATAAAACTGTTACTAGAGCAATTATATAAAAAACGAAATGAAATAAAGTGAGCTGTTTAGCATCTCTTAGGGGATGCTTTTTCTATGCCTAAAAATCAAAGGGGGCGGCGGTGATGTGAAATGCCGAATTGGGATAAGATTCGTAATGAATGGGAAACAACAGAAATTACCTTCAAAGAGCTGGCTGAGAAGCATGGCATCAAAGAAGGAACATTGAAAAGTCGCCGTAGTCGTGAAAAGTGGTCGAGGGATGCAACCGATGCTAAAGATGCAACCGAAAAAAGCACGGGGGTTGCAACCAAAACGAAGGATGCTTCAACTGACGATAAGAAAAAGACATCATCTAATGGTGAGAGGAAAAAGCAGAGCAACCGTAGTGGCAACCCTAATCCGAAGAACCAATTCACGAAACGGAACAGAGCAGCAGTCACGCATGGATTGTTCGCCAATTTCATTCAACCTGAACAGCAAGAGATAATCGACAGCATGCAAACCCTGACGATTGCTGATCAACTGTGGATGCAAATCGAAATTAAGTTCTCAGCTATTATTCGAATGCAAAAAATCATGTGGGTCGAAGATGAATGGGACCATCTTGATAAAAGGGCTAGCTATACAAGCGGGTTGGAGTCTAGTGGAGAATCTTATGCCGTTGTTTATGCCCATGAACGCTATGAAGCATATATTAAAGCCCAAGCGCGGGCGATGGCTGAATATCGAAATCTAGTAAAACAGTACATCGAATTTACCGATGAATTTGACGAACGCCGCTTGAAGCTTGAAGCAATGCAAGTCGGCATCGATCGAACGAAAGCGGAAATAGAGAAGTTGAACGATAACAATGATGACGATCTGATCGAAATCATCATCAGCCGAAAAGGTGATCGTTGATGGTGGCGGTACAGAAAGAGGTCAATCCTCACTTCGATGATTTCCTGTTCGACTGGCTTCATAAATTCTATGTCCTTGTCGGCGGCTACGGCTCCAGTAAGTCTTACCACGCAGCCTTGAAAATAATACTCAAGCTGATTGAGGAAAAGCGAACGGCACTGGTCATCAGGGAAGTCTACGACACGCATCGAGATTCAACTTTCTCCCTTTTTGAAGAAATCATCGAGGAAATGGGGCTCGCTCATAAAATCAGGTGTGTTTCCTCCCCGATGCAGATCCGGTTCCCGAATGGCAGCAAGATCATCTTCAAGGGAATGGATAAACCGGCGAAATTGAAGTCAATCAACAACGTCTCGCTCATCTGGGTCGAGGAATGTTCCGAAGTGAAGTATGCGGGCTTCAAAGAATTGCTCGGTCGTTTACGTCATCCTAGATTGAAGCTCCACATGATTTTATCCACGAATCCAGTCGGGGAAGATAACTGGACCTATTTGCATTTCTTCCAAGACAAGATGAACGATCGCTATGTGTTGGATGATGAGGAGCTTTATCAAAAGCGGACTGTTGCCGTTGGTGACACCTATTATCACCATTCCACAGCAGATGATAACCTGTTCCTGCCACAAGAATACATTGACCAGCTCGAAGAAATGAAAGAGTACGATCCAGACCTTCACCGGATAGCCCGGAAAGGTCGTTTTGGCGTGAACGGGAAGCGGGTGCTGCCGCAGTTCCGTAAAGCAAGCCATGAAGCGGTTATGGAAGCAATCAACGGCATCAAACGGCCGCTCCATCGTACCGGCATGGACTTCGGTTTTGTGGAATCCTACAATGCGGTGATCCGGATGGCGGTCGATACAGAGAAGCAATACCTCTACATCTACTGGGAGTATTACAAAAACGGCCAGACGGATGACGAGACAGTCGAGGACCTGAAAGAGCTGAAGGAAGAGCGGATTATTGCGGACAGTGCGGAGCCGAAGACGATCAAGTATTTCCGCAAGCAAGGATACGACATGTTCGGGGCTCATAAATTCCCGGGCTCCCGTCTGCAGAACACGAAAAAGGTAAAGCGGTTCAAGAAAATCATTTGTTCCGATGCATGCCCGAATACAATCCGCGAGCTAGAAAACCTTGTCTATAAGCTGGATAAGAACGGCAAGATCATACCGGACGAATTCAGCATTGACCCGCATACGCTATCGGCTATCTGGTACGGGCTCGATGGATATGAAGTTGAGGACTTAAAGGAACAGGCGCAAAAGGCGGCGCGGCCATCACCGGCAAGACCGGCAGGAAGGAGGAGGGGGTAACGTATGTCAGAGCGAACTGTACGAGCAAGAGTCATGAAAGCGGCGGTCTCGCCAACAACCAATCAAATCTATAAGGACGATTTCCAAGGGATGTACAGCGGGGACATTATCGAACCGCCATACAACCTGACCGAGTTGAAACTAATTGGCGAGTATTCGTCCATCCTGCAGCAGTGCATCGATGCCTACAAGACGAATATCGCTGGCTTCGGGATTGAATCGAGTTACAAGATTGATATCAAATCGGATGAAACCGAAGAAAGCGTCCGAGAACAGGCGGAACGGGAGAATACTAGACTCGATGAGTTCATTCGCTATTTGAACCTGGACGAATCACCAGAAGTCATCATCGGCTATGTCATCGACGATCGTGAAAAGACCGGGAACGGATACATTGAAATCATCCGGGACGGCATGGGACAGCCAGCTGGCATCGAGTACGTAGATGCGCAGCATATGCGGGTCTGTAAGAAGACTGTTCCCGAGGAAGTGGAGTACACCATCCTTGAAAACGGTGTGGAGAAGAAAATCAAGCGCCGAAAGCGGTTCCGTCGGTATGTCCAGATGATTGACCAGGAGAAAGTGTTTTTTAAAGAGTATGGTGATCCGCGCATCATGGACCTGCGGAACGGAAAGTTTGACGAAAGTACGCCGGAGCATCTGCAGGCTTCCGAAATTTATCATTTCAAGATCGGCAGCGGTACATACGGCAAACCGCGCTGGCTCGGTAACCTTATCAGTCTTTATGGGGCGAGGAAAGCGGAAGAGCTCAACCTGATGTACTTCCAGAACGGACGTCATATTCCAGCGGCTATCACGGTCTCAAACGGAAAGCTGGATGATGAGTCATATAATCAGTTGCAGCAGTACATGAATGATTTGCAGGGTACAGACAACGCCCACAAGTTCTTGCTGTTGGAAGTCCAGGGAATTGCAGAGGAAAAGATCATCAATGGCGAAGAGAAGATCACGCCAGCTAAGGTTGAAATCAAATCCTTAGCCGAAGTGCTCCAGCAAGATGCGCTCTTCCTTGAATATGACGAGAACACACGTAGGAAAATTCGTTCCTCATTCCGACTGCCTCCCCTGTATACCGGAGAAGCGCAGGAATTCAGCCGGGCGACAGCGGACACAGCCCGAAAGGTGACAGAGGAGCAGGTGTTCCAACCGGAACGGAAGACGTTGGCGCGGATCCTTAACACGCTATTTTTGGAACCGTTGGAATTCAAATACGTGAAATTGAAAGTCAAAGGGGCGGACTTCCACGACCCGATGGAAATCGCGAAGGTGCTCGATCCGTTCATTGCGGCGGGTTCTGTCGCTCCGAATGACTTACGGACGCTGCTCGGGAAGGTGCTAGGCAAGAAGGTGGACCTATTCCCTGACGAATACAACGTACCTCTTCAGGTGCTTGTGAAAGATCAGCCGAGCGGATTGGACGGATTGTTCAATATCGCGAAATCGGCTGATCAGCAGGAGAGTCTGATTGATTTGCTGAAAGACCTGCGGGACGTGTTGGAGTCGATGCAGTCATGAGCAAGGTAGACAAGCTGCTTGAGAACATCAATGCGTTTATCCAGAAAGCCGAAGAGGACGCCGAGGACATAACGGCCATCCTTCCCGACGACATTCCAGAGCTCGAAAAGATTCCGAGCCTAGTTGAAGAGTTCGAAAAAATCACCGCAAAACTGCTCAGGCGGCAACGCAAGCTGTTTCTCGATGGAATGAAAGGGTTTATAGCCAAAGACGATGAAATGACGTTAGAAGCCTTGCTGAACTACTTCCAGAGCGATTTATTTGCGACAGATGACTTCGCTGCCATGCTTAGCGAAGAAGCGGCGGCATTTCTCACGCTGTCAATTTCAGAACTGGCCACAGTTATCATGGAGTCGATCGACAAGGACATTGCATTCGAAGTGCTATCCAAACGGACGACAGACTGGATTGAGTCCTGGTCAAAAGAATTGGGAGAAATCATGCAGCTGAATACGCACAAAGCGATTGAAACGGAACTGCTGGAAGTCATCCAAAACGGTGAATCGATTCAACAGGCGGAATTAAGAATTAAGGATTTACCTCAGTTTGACCGCAAACGGGCAAGAGCAACCGCGAGGACAGAAATACTTGCCGCATCGAGCCAAGCCAACTGGGAATCGTTCATGCAGTCTCCGGCTGTCGAGGGCAAGAAGTGGAAACATAGCGGGTCCAAGAAGAGCAAACCGCGTCCGACACATGTCGCGATGGACGGAACGGTTGTCGGAGTTGATGAGTTGTTTCTAGTTGACGGCGAGTTCGGGATGTACCCGCGGGATACTACGTTTTCGGCGAAGAACAGAGTCAATTGCGGCTGTGTGATCGGACCCGTTGTTGATCAAGATATCATCGGCCTGTCGAAAGAGGAAAAAGAAGAGATTCGGCGGCAAGTGCTCGAGGAATTGAATAGTTAGGAGGAATGACTTTGAGCAGGGAAGAGACAGCAAGCGAGCTCATTGAACGCTTTGGTTTTACAAATGACATGGTGGATTCTTTCTTTGCTCCATTTGATCGGCTAAACCTCGAAATAGAAAATCTTAAACAACAATTGTTTGCAGATTCAATAAATGATTGTCTGAAAGAAAACGTAAAAAGAGAGGGTGGTAAATCAGTGCTCACAGATATGGCGGGTTTTTGCAAAAGATGTCGTAGGTGGTTGGACGATAAGGAATTTATAGAACATCCTGCTATATGTTCCGAATGTAAACAAAAAGAGGGAAAAGATGAAGTGTAATTACAGGCGCTGGAAGAATTGAACGAATAGGAGCGTGACAAGTCATGAGTGGATATAGAAGTCTGTTAGAAAGCAATAGGAAATCTAGGGAGTTACTAGAAGAAAAATTGGAATCAAAGTTATTGGATGATGCAGCGGCAACCATTCGATTTAGTAGGCTTAGCAACTCCGGTACTGTTTACGTGAATGGCGAACCTGTCGGTGAAGTGGAAATCACATTTGATAATTGGTGAGGTGAGTGAATTGGGGTTGAGTGTGAATTTATCCATAGCTTCAAGAAGTGATAATCACCTAACTATGATTTTTAGTATGAAGCAACGGATTTTGTCCGTTATTGCTGTGAGTTTGAAAGGGGGTGAACAATAAGTGGCAAGGGAACTAATCAACGCAAATATTACACATGTCTCTTACGTCGACAAAGGCGCCAACAAAAAGCAGTTCTTCCTCACGAAATCAGCTGAACAACCGACCTTTCAAAAAGAGGTCAAGGTGTTCGTCAACAAAGAGGAAGCTGAACAGCAACTCGTCTATGGCATTGTGTATGAGCCTGATGTTGAGGATGCTCACGGGGACTTCATGACTGCTGCCGAAATTGAAAAGGCGGCGCACGGCTTTATGAAGGATGCCCGGAACATCGACACGCAGCATGATTTTGAATCGGGTGTCGGTGAAGTGGTCGAGTCGTACATTGCTCCTGCTGATTTCATGCTGGGGGAACAGGAAGTGAAGAAGGGCGCATGGGTGCTCGTCACGAAAGCGACCGATGAAATCTGGGAACAGATCAAGAAAGGCGAGATTACTGGCTACAGTATGGCCGGCACAGCCGAAACAATAGAAAAACAAGAGGATGAAAAGCCTGTTTCTAAGTCAGAAGATGACGAGAAGGGGCTTTTTAATTTGCTTAAAAACTTCTTTGCTGGCAAAACAACTGTCGAAAAAGGGGAAGTCGCTGACAAATATAAGCGCGACCGTAGACGTAGAGAGTTTTGGGCGGCTCAAGACGCATTAAACAGCGTAATTTTCAATTGGGATGACTGGGATAGCCATTTAGAAACGGATACAACAAAAATTCGCGAAGCGCTTCAAGATTTTATTGATATCGCTCAGGAAGTGCTAATCGAAGATGACATTTTAAAAGCGGTGGGCAAACCACCTGAAAGGGATGAAGCAGACGTGAAAAAAGAAGATATCGAAAAGATGCTAGATGAAAAACTAGCGCCAATCACGAAGAAGCTCGAGGAATTCGAGAAGGAAGAGGGCGGCGCGGGTGCTGGTGAAGAGCCGATGCCGGAAGAAGCGCTCTTGAAACAGTTTGCCGAGGTGCTGGACGAAAAGCTGACTCCAGTGAACGAACGTCTTGAAGCAGTGGAGAAAGCCCGCGGCGTTTCAAGGCAAGCGGATCCAGAAGGTGCTGGAACACATATCGAAAAGTCTGATGGCCCATCATACATGCGCCACTTCGGATAATAAACAGGAAAAGAGAGGATGAACTTAATGAAAACCAATCAAACAATTCTATCTAAAGAATCGACAGTCGCTAGCATCAAAAAGAACTTGGATATTCCAATGGCGGTCAAAGATGCGGAAGCGTTCCTAGTTGATACGATCAACACAGCTTCCACCTTGCCGAAACTAGCGCCGATCTATCGCGATGTAGCTGCCGGAAACCTCGATGCGCTTTCAGTCGGGCGCCGTAAAATCCGTGAGGCGGGAAGAGAAGACCTTCCAACAGGCACAGACTCCATCAAAAACCGTAAAATCCCGTATGCAGTCCGTAAGGTCAAATGGGATGAATGGCTACAAAATGACGATGTGTTCTACTCCATGTCAGCACGTGGCGATAATGCGGAAGCGAAAGTCATCAGCATGATCCAGCAGCAGTTCGGCGTGGACTTGCAGGACTTGATCTTTAACGGGGACACGGAAGCGGTTGAGGATGTCGCATTCCTTGGCATTCTTGACGGCTTCGTTAAGAAAATGAAGCAATCCAAGTATAAAACGGACCTTGCTACAGCTGAACCGACAATCATGGACTTTGTGAACCATATTCAGCTGCTTCCAGAGCGTTACAAGAGCTTCCCGGACATTGCATGGTTCATTACACAGAAAACGAACGACAAGCTCGTGGCGATGATTGCAAACCGTCAGACAGGGTTTGGTGATGCGGTGCTTCAGGACGGTAAAATTACACGTCTTGCGGGTTATCCAACCGAGGTAGTAGCTGAAATGCAAGGCGGATTCGCTGCGCTTACTCCACGTAGCAACCTGAAACCGGTATTCACTCGCCAGCTTCGCTATATCCGTACAGCTGATGGAGCAACGGCGGCCGCGAAAGATGCGACATATCACGTGCTCTATGCGTACCTAGATGCCATCGTCCGTGAAATCGATGCTGTCGCATGGATGTCTGGCGACAAACTATAAGGGGGTAGGTTACTTTGCCTAAAGTACAATATAAGCACAAAACAGGCGCTCTCCACATTGGCGGCGGGCGTTTTTTCTATGCAAATGATCCTGTCGAGGTAGAGGACAACGAAGTTGAAGGATTGCTGGCATCATATGCAGACCTTGAACTAGTCGAGGGGGAGGAACTGCCGCAGGATCCTCCTCAAGATGATGTTCCATACACGGCATCCTCTTTGAAGAAGCTTAATAAAGCTGAACAGGAAGAGCTCATCGTTCTACTTGAAGGCGATCTTGAGACTGTGAAGAACGAAGAGGAGCGTATTGCTCTCATCCTTACATTGCAGGAAGAAAAAGAAGCGGAAACGGAGTGATGGACCATGTCTATTACTCCTACTGAGCTTCAAGCTTACACTGATTTCGAAGCCGTGAAGGAACGTGCAGCTGAAAAGCTGGAATTAGACATTCTCGAGGCTGAGACGTATATCGAAAAAGAAATTGGGAAATCATTATCAGAATTTACTTCACTTCCCCGAAAACTGCGGCTAGCCTTGCTGAAGGTGGCGCAGTTTTTTGCGTTGGTCAATGGTGACGAATCCTTGATGAAGGGCTATAAATCGGAGAAAATCGGCGATTACAGCTATACGCTCGGGGACGGAAGCAAGATGACCATGCCGGATGTGTTGGATTTGCTGGATGAATACATGGAAAAAGAGTCGTCTACAGGCGGCTTTTTCATGAGGATGAGACCGCTATGAGCTACAAGAAGCTTTTAACGCATCGTTGTGACATCTATCATCTGAAAGAACGCAATGTTGGCGGAGGTGGCAGCTGGGGCATTCCAGATGAAGATGCGGAGAAGGAATTCTATTACGATGACGTGCCTGATCTATCAAACGTCCGGTGCTATTTCACGGAAAAGAATCAGTCGATTATCCAACTAGAGCCGAATAACTCCATATTCCAGACGTTCCTGGTCCATTTCCTGTCGAACGCCGATATTCGGACGAACAGCAAAGTTGTCTGGGATGGCGTTACGTACAAAATGCAAAAACCAAGATTGATAAAGAATCATCACCAAGAAGTCACGGTAGTGAGGGATGATAACCTATGAAATTCAATATTGACGGTTTGGAAGCATTCGCCAAGGCGCTGGATGATGCGGCGAACGGAGAATTACGGGCGGAATTTGCTTTATGGCTCGATGCGATGGGCTTGGAATTCCTTGATTTGATTCAGGATGAAATCATTCGAACGAACACAGTCGATACGGGCAGACTCTTGAATTCATTCGGGAAAGGCGATAAAGACAACGTGTGGTCAATATCGGAAGGAAAGCTGTCTCTGGACATTGGAACGAATGTCGAATATGCGTCTTATGTGAACGATGGTCATTTTACTATTGATCCATCCAAGGGACTCGACAGAAGATGGGTACCAGGAGTTTGGAAAGGAAAACGCTTTGAATATACTCCTGGTGCTGATACAGGAATGTTATTAAAATTCACTTGGATTGACGGCACTCATTATTGGGACAATGCTTTCGCCATCTTCGAGAGGATGTTCGAAAAGAGCCTTGAACGTCGATTTCAGGAATGGCTGGATAAAACATTTTAGGGGGGTGGTCAGATGAATCCAGAAGTCGGATCCATAATGGGATACTTTTACGGATTATTCCCAGTCAAAGTGTATACGGAAAAGGTTCCGGAAAACTTCGCGGTCCCATCAATGTACTTTCCGGAGCCATTCAGCTTTGACGGGAATGATACGAATTCGACATTCCTCAAGACGTACAGCTTGGGCGTAAAGCTCTTCCACCAGACGTCACAAAGGGCACATGCGGAGGCGGAGCGAATTGCAGATGCCGTACGTATGAAAAGGAGCATCATCCCCCTCATCAACCAGGACGGAACATTGACAGGCGATTACGTACGTATCAGGCGCATCGAGACACGCATAATCGATGACGGTGTAGCGGTCATCCAGCTGACATGGGATAGCCGTTATCACTATGAGAAGGACAAATATATACCACTTTGCGACATCGTGGTAAAAGTAGGGGTGAATTAAGGTGAGTAAAGAGAAAACTGAAACGGTAAGTCAGGAGCCTGTCTTCTACTTGCACGAACTGCGACAGCACTCTCAAGAACTGTTTGGCGTAAAGCCGGAAGTTTTTGACGGTGCTGTTTTTGGATTCAAAGAAATCCAGATGACGAAACAAGAGGCGGAGAAGCGCATTCAAGCCTTTTTAAAGAAGCCAGTAGGCAAGAAAAAGGAGGTTAAAAAATGAACGGTGGTACATGGACGCCCGGCGTTGAAAAAGAGCGCGCAGGCATTTATTTCCGATTCATATCGGCGGCCAACCGTCGGATTCGAGCCGGCATCCGGGGACGTGTAGCGCTTCCGCTCGTATTGAGCTGGGGCGAATCAAAGAAGTTCTTCGAAATCACGGAGCCGTCGGATACGCAAAGCAAATTCGGCTTGGATATCGACGATCCATCCCTGTTGCTGTTGCGTGAAGCGAAAAAGCGGAGCTTAACTGTTTTGGGCTATCGCTTGAACGAAGGTGAAAAAGCAACAGCAAGCCTTGGAACCGATGTGACTGCTACTGCTGCACATAGCGGTGAAAAAGGTAACGACATTTTAATTCGAATCGGAACAAACGTCTTGGATGAGACGAAGAAGGACGTCATTGTCTACTTCGGGTTGAATCAGGTGGATCGTCAGACAGTCGCTGATGCAAAAGATTTTGTACCGAACAAATACATGTCAATTGACGGTACTGGACCATTGGAAGATACAGCCGGAATCAAGTTGAAAGGCGGAACTGACGGAACGACGACCAATCTGGATTATGCCGATTTCCTTGCGGCAGCTGAAACGGAGTTTTGGGATACGATCGGCCTGCCGGTTGAGGCGGAAGACGAATTGAAAGTGACCTTTGCTTCGTTCGTCAGACGACTCAGGGACCAGCAAGGTGTGAAAGTGCAAGGTGTATTGGCCAACTCGCCAGCTGACTTCGAGGGCATCATCAACGTGACAAATGGGGCAGTGTTGCCAGAGAAAACTCTGACACCTGCCGAAACCGTCGCATGGGTAGCAGGAGCAAGTGCGGGAGCGACAATCTATCAATCCCTGACCTTCGTAGAATACGAAGGAGCGATTGACGTCAATCCGCGATACGATCACGACGAAACCGTTGCACGCTTGCGTAAAGGTGAATTCATGTTCACGTACGATCCGCGCGAGAAGGTAGTGACCGTGGAAAAGGACATCAACTCGTTTGTTTCGTTCTCTTCCTTGAAGGACAAGAAGTTTTCCAAGAATAAAATCATGCGAATTTTCGATGGAATCAACAACGATTTAACTCGTGAAGTCAAAGCGGAAATTAAATCACGGAAAGACCGCGGCCAAGATATCCCTACCGATGATGACGGCATTCAAATCCTTACCACGATGATTACTATTTACATGAACATCTTGCAAGAAGGCGGCGCAATCAAGAACTTCGTTGCCACTGAAGACATCAACATCACGATTAATGAAGACGGAGATGGCTTCTTTATCAATATCGGGGTTCAACCAGTAGATAGCGGTGAGAAATTCTACTTCGGCATTGAAGCTCGCTAAGAACGCTAGAAAAAGAGGAGGGAAACGATAAATGAAGGGTTTTCGCGCGAAGAATACGATCAGCGGAAAAGAAGGCCGCTTGTTCCTTGACGGGGAAGAGCTTGCCTATATCAAGAACTACGAAGCGTTGATTGAAAAAACAAAATCAGAAATTCCAATCATGGGGCGTCGGATGATCGGTCACAAATCAGGCGGCGTAAGAGGAACCGGAACGGCGACTTTCTACAAAGTCACTTCCAAATTCGTCAAGATTATGCTCAACTACGTGAAGAACGGCGAAGATGCCTATTTCACGATCCAGTCGGTATTGGATGACAAGGGATCAGGACGGGGTACCGAGCGGGTGACATTGTTTGATGTGAACTTCGACAGTGCCAAGATTGCGGCTTTGGACGTGGAAGCAGATGCACTGGAAGAAGAAGTTCCATTCACATTTGAGGATGCGGATATGCCTCAAGCCTTGAAAGATACATTTGAATGATAGAGAGCGATTCATTTCGCTCTTTTTCTTTACCAAAATAATAATAGTGAAGGAGAAATGACACATGACAAATCAAGACGAAACGCTAGCAAAAGTATATGACCTCTCATTCTTCATGCCAGGCAAGGCAGAAGAAGCGGAGGAAGTGAAGCATCCGATTTCCAAGCGGTTCAAGGACAAAGAAGGGAATATTATCCCGTTTGTCTTCAAGCCGGTCGCCACGGAACGTATCGATGAAATTGAACAACTGCATACGAAACCCGTCTTCGAAAAAGGCCGCAAAGTCGGTGAAAACGTAGACAATGCACGATTCATGGCTCAATTGGCAGTGGAATCGACCATTTATCCTGATTTTAAGTCCGTTGAATTCAGACAGGCCTACAAGACGGAAGATCCGATTGAAGTTGCCAAACGAGTGCTTCATGTCGGCGGAGAATATGCAGCATGGATTAAGAAGGCATCCGACATCAACGGTTTCGACGATTCACTTGAGGAGCTAGAAGAAGCAATAAAAAACTAATCGATGCCGGGGACAAAGAGGCAGTTTATATGTATTACGCGCAAATTGAGCTCAATTATTCCCCGGCAGATCTGTTGGAAATGTATAGCGCCCCAAGAAAATTTAAAGCCATGCTCTACGGCAATATCAGTTATAAGCTGGATCAGCTGGCAAAAGAAGCGAAGCAAGCGCAAACATGAAAAGTAGGAAGGAGGTACATAGCGCATGGCGAAGCTAACGGCTCGATTCGATATTCAAGACCGGATATCCAAGAAATTGAAAACGATCCGCGGGGAAATCGACTCGATCGAAAAGTCGCGACAACAGGTCAATCGACCGATTACGATGCGTGTGAAAGATGAAGCGTCGAAGGTTCTGAAGAAGCAGTCGAACTCCCTTAAAGATATCGCTAAAACGCACACCGTTACATTAACTGCGAAAGACAAAGCAACGGCAGTCGTGAGGAGGGTCGCCAACTATGGCACGACGGCCTTGTCCAAAGGGTTCAGTGTAACAGTTCGGGCTGTCGACTTGGCTACGAGGACCATCGGACGAATTGCATCATTCGCAAACACTTCCATACCTAGGGTGAGAGATTTCACAGTTAGGGCATTGGATAGCGCAACAAGGGTAATCGGTACAATCAGGCGAGCCTTGTTCTCCATTCCTTCTTTAATCACCGTCACGCTTGCTGCTGTCGGAGTTGGGAAACTCAAAGATTCTACTATCGGAGCCGCAATGACATTCGAGGGCTATGAAGTGGCAATGGACCACTGGCTCAACGGGAACAAGCAAAAATCGCAGGAACTTATCAACTGGATGGGGCAATTTGCGGATAAAACGCCATTCAGTTCACCTGATCTCTTCCCAGCTCTTACACGCGGGGTCGGGATCACAGACGGTAATATCGATGAAGCTAAAAAGCTACTAACGATGTCTGCGGACATGGCAGCACTGACACCCGGCAAGACTCCGATCGATGCGATGGAAGCGTTGGCGGATGCACGTATCGGCGAATTCGCACGACTAACCGAGTTCAATATGAAAGTCACCAAACAAAGCTACAAAGCAATGGGTGGATGGAATGGCCTGATGGGTGACGTCGAAAAGAAATTCTCTGGCGGAGCAGAAAAGTTGTCTGCTACATCTGCAGGTATCATTGCCACGCTCGGTGGATACCGCAGCTCTATATTTCGTTCGTTTGGTACTGGATTTCTTGATCCGATGAAACCAAGGCTGAATGCTATTAATCTTTGGCTCGATAACAATCAGGATACATGGGCGAAATGGAAGAACACTGTCCGTCAGTCGGGTGAACAGGCATCCGAATGGGCGTTTTCAAAGCTGGAAACTGCTTTTCATTACCTGAAAAACAACTATCTTGATAACAAGGATTTTACCAAACTAGACTTTGAAGGAAAGATCGCCTTCATTCTTGACGACATTAACGAATGGTGGTCTTCGAAAGGGAAACCAGTTGTTACTGCATGGTGGGAGTCATCAGGAAAGCCATGGGCGACCGATACAGGGGAACTAATCGGACAAGCCGTATTTAATGGCATGGTGACGGGCATTAAAGGCGGTTTGTCATCGCTCGGTGACATTTGGAAAAAAGCATTCACGGATCCGTCCGCCAGTTCCATTGGTGGTGCAGCCGTTGCTACGTCGCTTGCTGGAATGGCGGGAAGTCTGCTTCTTGCTCCGATGCTGAAGCCGGTGAGAGGGTTAGCAAAAGCCGGAAAGTGGACCTACGGAAAAACATTCGGAAGAGGAAAGGCTAGAACTCCAATACCGAAGGCTTCTGTCGCACCTATGGCTGAACCACCTGTAGTATCAACTAAACGAAAAGGCTGGTTAAAAGAACGTCTGTCAAAACGTAAAATACGACCGAAGCGCATTTCAGCAGCGGAGCGCACAAGAAACGCACAGGCTGAAATGGAAGAAGCGAGGAAGTATAGCCAAACACCACAAGCTTATCGCCCTCCTAAAAATGCCAAAAGTATGTTTGGAATCACAGGCGGTGCTAGCAAAGGTTTGAGCAAAATTCCTTTTCTTCGGTCCGGGATGGCGGTGCTTTCATTAAGTACAGCGTCGGAAGAAGATATGCCGGGCGTTATCGGTAGTTTGGCAGGAGGTTTTGCGGGTGCTAAGGGTGGTGCTTTGGCAGGGGCTGCTATTGGCTCTGTAGTTCCGGGCATCGGGACAGCAATTGGCGGTGCAGCAGGAGGCATCATAGGTGGTATTGGTGGGGCAATGGGTGGCGAATGGATCGGCAACCATTGGGACGTTATTAAAGAAAAAGCCTCGGATGCTGCGAGTTGGGTTGGTACTAAATTTGGCGAAGCGAAAGAAACCCTATCAGAAACCATTTTTAGCGGAGATTGGTGGGGGACTAAATGGGAAAGCGTAAAAGGCACAGCTACCGAAACCATTTTCAATGGAGGTTGGTGGTCCGAACAAGTCGGATTTGTTTTCGGCACACTCGAATCGACCTTATTTAGCGGAGATTGGTGGGGCGGGAAATGGGATGGAGTGAAAAGTTGGACATCAGAAAAATGGAATGAATGGAACGAAATTTATGATGGTGCTAAAAGCAAAATAGAAGAGACTATCTTTAGTGGCGAATGGTGGTCCGGAAAATGGAGCGATGTAAAAGGATGGGCTAAAGATATAACTGACGGCTTCTCTGACTCTTGGGAAAATGCAAAAACCAAAGCCTCCGAAACACTATTCAGTTCTAATTGGTGGTCAGGTAAGTGGGGATCTGTTAAAAGTTGGGCTCAAAGTGCCTGGAGTGACATCAAAAGCGGCTTCACGATTGGTCGAGAGGAAGGGAAACAAGCAGGATCAGCCACGAAATATGCAAACGGCGGCCTGATCAATCGTCCTCACCTTGGACTAGTTGGGGAAGCGGGTCCTGAAATGATCATTCCATTATCGGGAAATCGCCGGGGTAGAGCGATGGACTTGTATCAGCAGACAGGCAAGATGCTCGGTGTAAGGCCATATGCGGATGGCGGTTTTGCAGGTTCGGTCTCTTCGGGACAAATGGCAGCCATCAATTCTTCAAAAAGCGCCTCATCAGTTGGCGGCAAAATCAGGGACATCATCGTCCAAATCACTGGCGATAATCACTATGCTGATGAAATGGATGCCGAAAAGGTCGGTCAGATAGCCTTGGAATACATCAGAAGAAAGCTAGAAGAGGAGATTTTCACGGGAGGAGATGGCGTTTACGATGTATGAGTTCTGGCTTAGCTATAACAACAACGCGGAAATGCTTCAACTCCCGGTGAATCCACCGGAGCTGGATGTCGGCAATGGTACCGCAAACGAGCGTATCAGTGTTCAAAACCTTGGTGAAGCATTAATTCTTCAAGACCCGGTGCTGAAAACTTTCAATTTCAGTAGCTTCTTCCCGAAACATGCAGGTCCCTATTTGGGCATCCCTTGGGATGAATTGAAGGATCCGTGGGAATACATTGAAACCATCGAACGGTGGAAGAATTCCGGTAACCCAGTTCGCTTTATCGTCACTGAAACGCCTGTCAACTTTGCTGTATCGATCGAGCTCTTCGATTACAACGAAAAGGGTGGTGACGTCGGCACACAGTATTATGATTTGAACCTGCTCGAGTACAAATTCGTCAAGGCGCGGCAGATTCAAACGAAAACGGACAGTGCCGGAAATAAGACGGTTTCGCTCAGCGATAAAGGTAAACGGCCATCCATCCAAGAGAAGCCGAAAACCTATACGATCAAGTCGGGTGACAACCTCTTCCAGATTGGGAAAAGGTATAAGGTGGACTGGAAGGAGATTGCTCGGAAGAACAATATCAAGGCGCCTTACACCATTTATCCGAATCAGGTGTTGAAGCTATGACCAATGAAATTCTGCTCATTCAAGGCAACACCACAATTGACATCTCGAATTTGGTGGAGGATCACACGTGGTACGGTTCAAAAGGCGCTGCACCCCGGTCGCTGGAATTGCATATGGTGTATACCGATCGGGGAGGACATTCCAAGGTGGAGTCTGCGGACGGGCAGGGGATACTGTTCCGAGAAAATGGCAAAGAGCTGTTCCGCGGTACGATTTCCCGCCATATTTACAGCAGAGGAAAAAAGACATTGATTGTCCACGATCGGCTACTCTATACAGCAAAGAATCGGGACACCTATCTGTTTGTCGGAAAGACGGCCGATCAGATTGCAAAGAAGGTCTTTTCGGATTTCGGCATACCAATCGGCAACATCGTTTCTACGGGGTACGTGATTCCCTATCTTTTGTTTGACGGCGACACGATTTACGACATCGTCATGAAGGCACTTCAAATCACTTACGAGAATACTGGCCAACGCTTCGCCATGTTTTCGGAAGGTGACAATGTCCATATTGTCCGAAAGAAAGACCAATTGAAACAGTGGGTTGTGGAGGACGGTGTGAATCTTGTCGAATACACCTACGAAACATCGATTGAGGACACCGTCACCAAGGTGAAGTTGATTGCGGAGTTTGATAAGAAAACGATTACTGCAGTGGCGGAAGACAAGTCGCTTCAAAGCCAATTTGGGACCATGCAGCACTTTGAAAAGGCTGGCGAGAAGACGACGCAGGGTGAATTGAATGCCAAGGCAAAAGCCATTTTGCAGGAGCGTGGAAAGGTCAAAAAGAGTTTGATGTTGACCAATATACCAGGGATATCGGAAGTTGTGACGGGTGTAGCAATCTATGTCCTGATCAGCGAGTTGAACGTTGCTCGTCCGTACTACGTGGACGAGGATACGCATGTATTCAGAGGGAGGAATCATACGATGACTCTCAAGCTGACTGAAACAGATGAACTGCCTGAAATAACAGCGGGAACAACTGAAAGACCGAAGCCAAAGCCTAAACCCAAGCCGAAGAAGAAGAAAGAACCAAAGAAAACTGCAGGTGAAAAGAAATGAAATCACTCATCCAAACGATAGCCAAACAACAATCCGATACACAGAAACCGGTTGAGTACATGGAGGCGGAGGTCATCCAAGCTCCTCCCGACTTGAAAATCAGGCTGAAAGGCAATGACAAGCTTATCATTCCGAAAGAATTGATCGTGTTGTCGGAATATGTGACCAACCATAGACGGCAAATCAAACTGACAGGAAAACTTGATTTCAGCGGGGGAACGGCTGGGGGAAATACTCGTACAGAAAATATTGTAAGTGTCTCTTTGGATAAAGGGGACGCTTTTTTTGATGGGGAAATTGAATTTATGAACGAGCTGCAGGAAGGTGAAATCATTATCGTTTCCAGACTGCAGGGCGGCCAGAAGTTCATCATTCTAGATAGACAAAGAACGTATTAAGGGGGCGGATTGAATGGCATTAACACCGGACGTCAGTTTCCCCACTATCTTTACACGCGAACCACTTCCGTCCAAGACTTATAGGTTGGACATCGAAACGGGAGTCGTCTCGAAGGTAATCGATGGGGAGGAAGCGATTCGACAATTCATTACAAAAGCGATATTGACTGTTCGCTACGCTTTCACCATCTATTCGGATGACTATGGCTGTGAAATTCGGAGTCTGCTAGGCAAAGGGCTGTCAGATCACTTCGTACGCTCGGAAATCAAACGCATGATCATCGATGCATTAATTTACGACGACCGCATTGAACGGGTGTATGACTTCTCGTTCCTGCTGACAGACGATGAACTGTATATCAATTTCTCGGTCGATACCGTGGAAGGCACGTTTGCGATAAAGGAAGTGATATAACCGATGGAATTATCATTACTCCAAACCGAAGAAGAAATTTTGGAATCAATGCTGGATGAAGTGGATCCTTCTCTTGATAAAAGGGAAGGGTCCATTATTTATGACGCCTTGGCGCCTACAGCATTCGAGTTATGGCGGCAGAAGACATTGTTCTATGAAATGCTCTTGCAGGCGTTTGCGCATCGTGCAGAGGGCATTTTCCTTGATTATATTGCTACAGACCATAACCTTAGCCGTTATCAGGCGGCATCGTCGAAAGTGCGGCTGGAAATCACGGCGAATGAAGGTGTTGTCATCCCGCTGGGGACGAAAATAGGCAGTGAAGAGAATGATTTCATCTTCACGACCGATGAAGAGATCGTCATAGATTCATCCGGCATCGGCTACGTGATTGCGTCATGTAATGCGACTGGAACTATTACCAATGTCGAACCGAATACCGTGACCTTGCTATTCGATCCAATCCAGTACGTACGTAAAATCACAAACCCTGACTATGCGTACGGCGGTGGCGATGAAGAGCCGGACAATTCACTTCGGGAGCGGATTCTCTACCAAAAGCGGAATCCGGAGCACGGCGGCCATGAGTTCGACTATGTGCGGTGGGCGTTGTCTGTGACAGGCGTAACATACGCCAAGTGTCTGGATAAGCCAAGGGGAATCGGTACCGTCGATTTAATCATTGGAGCCAATAAGACGATGCTCGACGAGGTGCTCGAGGATGTCATTGAGTATGTCGACACCAAAAAGCCATGGGGAGTGGATTTGGTCTACAGGAAGGTGATGGAGCACATCATTCCAATCACAGTCCGCGTCGAAGGGATAGACGAAAAAACGGCGAGGGCTGCTGTTCTGGAATACGCGAACGCGATTGGCGTCGGAGGTATTGTGAAGCCAGCTCTTATTAACCATTTCTTGATAAACGCAGGCGCAACAGATGTGGAGGTCATATTGCCGATTCGGAACTTACAGCTGGAAAGTGGCAGCATCATTGAAGCGGTGGTGACGATCGAATGATCAAATGGTTTGAATATATTCCTGACTATTACAAGCTGTCGCCGCAGATGAAGGCGATTTACGAAGCTCTTAAGGATCAAATCCCTGATGCGGAAGATGAATTGTGGAAAGCGTTCTTTCTCCACTTGAATTCACCTCACTCTAGGGGTCTATGGATGAAAGAGCTGGACGTGAAGAACGAAGCTGAACTGCAGGCGAAACTGCAAGCGCGCGGGATGCTTAACAAAGAACAGACAGACGAGCAAAACTATCTGATAAAAGAGTTTTGGAGAGAGATGCCGGAAGATGGTCTGATGCCTTCAGAATTCGGCGTCATGGCGGATGGCCATGAGTATTCGCCATTAACTTCACTCATTTACACAACGCCGGAAACGATTGAAAATGCACGGCATCTAGTCAAAATGATGGGGATGGCCGGCTTTCAATATTTTTATGCTGTGACCACGAAGCACTTTGCAAAGGCAGCTAAACCAGAGAAACCTCAAGGTACTCGGGCGATATATTTGAATGGGTTAAGACCGTATGCCCTGGATGATTTCATAAGCGGTGCGAAATTAGCGACAGTCAATCCGATTAACCACTACTCTTTTATGGAAGCGGACGCGCAAAGGAAAACGACCTTCTCGCCCTCCATCCTTTTCACGGACGAAACAGTCTTTTTCACGGATGTTTATGCTTACAAGGAAATTTCAGAAGTTGCGCTGCATTACACCGAAAACGTTATTGTGCAGCCTGGTGATGCATCTGGCCAAAATCAAGTGAACATGGAACATAAGGTGACGGTGGAACCGGGCTCTGTGCAACAGGTGCAAGAGATCCTGTTTTCCCCTGAGCAAGTATATACCGAGAAAAAGGCAAGGTGGTCCGATTCCTTGTTGTTTACGGATACGGATATCACCTTTTTACATGATACGACACGTACGCAAGTGTCCTTGATAAAAATTATGCAATAAGGAGGAAGTTGAATGTCATCTGAAACAAAGTCCATTACTAGTGACGTGATCAGTTTTAAAACCTATAAAGCTAAAAAAATTGTAGATGATAAACCCAATGTATGGGTGGCTGTCGGAAAAATGACTCCATGGACAGAGGCAAATCCTGAAACTGTTCCTGATGTGTCTATGAATGATACGGTGCAGGAAATCGTAGGGATGAAACGTGCTGACCTAGTTCATTATGTTGTGCCGGATGAAAACGGGACGGTCGAGCAATACGGGCAGAACTGGCGAATCATCGATGAAGCGGAGGCCATCGAAAAGAATTGCAAATGGGTATACGTGCAAGCGTGGCTAAGCTACGACAATTTCCCTGTCGTCACCTACCGACAGACAGGTGTTTATATCCTGAGCGAAATGGTACCAGGCACTCCAGTTAATAAGCAAATCGTATTGCCTAACGAAATTGTGAACAATGGTTTTTGTTGTGTCGTCAATAATCGAAATCCGATGCCACGCCATTCGACACAGAAGGAATCAGTTGAATTCATTATCGAATTGTAAAGGAGGGAAACGTTTTGACGAAAAAGTACAACCGGTTTGATCCTGCCGACAATTGGTTATCCGTCGATTTTGTAGGCGGTCGGAGAATCCAATTCGCCGAGCTCGAGGAGATGCAGTCGATTGCATTGCATCGGGATAAACAGCTTGGAGATGCACTCTTCGGGTCCGGCCATATCGTCGAAGGCGGGCAGCTGCTAATCAACAAATCGAAGAAAGAGGCGACCGTTTCCCCGACCAGGCTATATATTGACGGCTTGATTCATGACCTGCCGGAAACCATTATGTCGATCAATGCAGATGGCCTCGAAACGATCGGCTTCAAAATAGAATACAAGACGATAACGTATGAAGATGATATTCGTTTGCTCGATCCGGCTATCGGCTTTGCAAACTTCGGGAATCCGGGTGCTGATAGAACGGTCTTCCGTGCAATGTGGGTTGCGAACGATCCGACTGCAGTTCCAATGTTCCAACTAGACAATGGCGACGTAATGAATGCCAAAGTGCCTCCGGAGTATGAGGGGATTACTCCTATTCTTGCAAGGCGTACACATGACGCCAGCGGTTCTTTCTTAGTATCCGGCATGAGCGGTTACATCGAGTCTAAGGACGAAAACTACGTCATGCTGGCAGTGGATGCAGGCAAGGCATATGTGCAAGGTTTCGAGATTCTAAAGCCTGTGCCGGTCCGTGTCGATATTCCGAAATCGAAAGAGTTTTTACAGGTTCTAAACGAAACCAAAACCTACCGATCAGAGTTTGCAAAGTATGCGCTGAACTCAAAGCCCGTCAAAAGGATTAATTCGATCACTGCGACAGTCCAGGTCACGAAGAACGTCACACGCGGGAATACAGCGGGGACGAGCGATCTGTTACCGAATACACCTGTGGTCGACATCGTGGAAGTGAGCGCAGGCCCTACGAAGTATGTGAAGGGCGTGGACTACCAACAGACGGGCAATACGGTCGATTGGTCTCTGAGCGGTGCAGAACCGGCAGGCGGCACGTCCTATTCGGTGACCTTCAGATACACAAAAACAATGGTGGCTGGCGTTGACTATAAGCAGAACAGCAATGACGTCGAGTTTCTTGGCGGAGATAGACCCGTGGAGCAAACTACATTCCAGACGACTTATGAATTCTATCTAGCTAGGAAAGATGTTTACTACTTAACCGAAAACGGCGACATAAAAGTTCTGCATGGGCAGCCAAGCATTTTCCCTTCAAAGCCATTAATCCCGCTAAATGTCCTTGAACTTGGCGAATTGTACGTTCCGCCCAATTCAGACCGGGTAGAAGTCACGAATTACAAGCCGAAACGGTTAACGATGCTGGATCTACGTTCTTTATTGGACCGTTTGGAACGCGCTGAATACAATCAGGCATTGAATGAATTGGATACACAAGCGCAAATTTCCGACCCGTTGCTCGTGAAGAAAGGAATCTTCACGGACAACTTCACAAATTTTGAGCGGACGGATGTCTTTCATCCGGATTTCGATGCTTCGATCGATCCTGAACGAAAAGAGCTAACACTTCCAGTTGACCAAACATTCGTCGATTTGGTTTTCGACAAATCGAAATCGACCGTCAGATTCCATGATCGCTTGGTAACGATGGATTATACGGAAGAATTGTTGGAGCAGCAGCTGTACGCAACAGAAACAATGAACGTCAACCCTTATATGGTTTTTGGCAACGTCGGAACAATCCGCTTGAATCCGTCAACTGACATTTGGGTGGAGGAATCTACGGTTACCCGGACGGTTACGGAATGGTGGAATAACTGGTGGACGGACAGCAGAACGGAAACGAAGGTCATTTTGGATCAGGATGTGCAGTTCCTACGTCAAAGAACCGTCGAAGTAACAGGTGAAGGGTTTGAACCGCTTGCCGACAATATCAAAGCTACATTTGACGGTATTCGAGTCAATTTAACACCGATCAGCGGCACGGAAGCTGGCACTCAGGCAGGCACGATAAAAGCTGACGGTTCAGGGAAGTTCAAATGTCGCTTTACCGTTCCGCCGAATGTGCGCACCGGAACGCGAGAAGTGAGGTTCTACAATGAGATTTAGAGGGGTGAGAGCATGGCTATACTAAACGATTCGGTCGCCAGCTACACGGGACACGGGAACAGGAAAATCATTCAACAAACCTTCTTCCAGACAATCCCTTGGCCGCGCAGTATCGACCCACTGGCACAGACCTTTTTGCTGGCAGAAGATAAATATATTACGAGCATCGACTTGTTCTTCGCTACGAAAGAGGATGGCAAAGATATCACTGTCCAGATCCGCGAGGTGGCGAATGGATATCCAACCATTAATGTCATTGCAAACGTAGTCTTGAACTCCAGTCAAATTAAAACATCACCGGACGGATCCGTAGCCACTAGGGCGACATTTTCCGATCCGGTGCTTTTAAATGCGAATACAGATTATTGCTTTGTTGTGTTAACGACTTCTGCCCAATATCGCTTATGGGTAGCCAAAATGAGCGGAACCGACCAAATTACAAAACAAAAAGTATCACGCCAACCTTATACGGTAGGCGTTTTATTTTCGTCTTCGAACGCGACAACCTGGACTGCACATCAGGACATGGATATAAAATTCAGACTGTATGGCGCAAAGTTCAAACAAAGCTCTGTATTGGCTTTCCAACCGATGACTGTAGAGAAGGCGACAAGGCTTGTTTTGGCGGCAAATCAATTGGTTCCCCGTGGTGGAAATATCATTTGGCAATGGTCCAAAGACGGTGTGTCTTGGTATGCGCTGGGAGATAGTGAGGTTACTAGACTTGGAGAGGAGTTAGATCTAGTTCATCTACGGGCAGTTTTAACTTCAAACGGGTCTTCTGCAGTAATAGAGGATGGAGCAGGTGCCGTCGCATTGTCTTATAAAGACGAAGGAGTATATGTATCCAGAGAGATTACTTCTAACGAGCCTTTTACGAAGGTAACCGTTTATGTGGATTTACACACTCCTTCAGGTACAGATCAGTTCCTGGAATACTCTCTGGATAACGTAAATTGGATTGGCTTCGGTTCAGAAGCGTCCAAAACTACCGTGGATTCGGAGTTTAATCAGTATAAATTCGAGGCGGACATTGAAAACGCCTATAAAATTCGGGTTCGTGTTAATCAGAAATCGAACCTACCCATTTTAACGCCGAAGGCTAGACGATTAATGGTACATCTGACTTAAGGAGGTTTTTTATAATGCTTAAGAATAAAAAAATATCAATTGACCCGAATGCGCCTGATAATCTATTTACAGGCGCTCAAAAGATTAATGAAGCGTTTGATGAAATTTCATTAAAGAATGAGGGCCTAAATAGAAAAGTCGATGATATTATTGCGAAGTTGGTGGAGGCTGAGAAGTTAGTATCCCCATATATTCCAACAGTCAATAAAAGGGTTAAGACTAGGCAAGAAGTTATATCGGAAATCAGGGATGAAATCAGCAAGCCATCCGTATTCACATTGACCACCGCAGAAAGCTTTCCTTATTTTATAGCAGCAGTGAAACCTAATTTGAGTGGAGGGAATATAGAGTTTGAAGTAAAAGTAAAAGGAGTTTCAAATGCGAGGGTGTCGATTCGACGGCTTTTGGATCAAGGTATGGGTACTGAACAGACAATTGTTCCTAGTGTCAACCCTGTCGGAAATATATATTCTACATCAGTAGCACCTACAACAGTTCCCGGAACGAACAATTCTACTTTCATAGGTGTGAAATTCGACTTTCTTGCCACAGTCCCTCCGAATTCTTTTATTGACATTGAAAGCATTAAGATAACACAAGATGAAGCGGTCTTGTTCAACACTCCTGACCTTCGAGTGATTAACCTAGAGATAGTGTCGGCGGTAGTTCCAATCGGGGAAAACAAAGCAATGAAGTATGTAATGAATGCTAATAACACGTTTCTACAACAACCGAAGCATGTCTACGTACACCCGCACGGAACTGGCGTAAATGGGTTGACTTCCGAAGATGCTTTATCTTTCGATGATTTTAGGTTTAACTATTACCCTTTATATAAAGATGGAATCAAATACGCAGTACTAGCACCGGGAATTTATACAGTATCAAAACAGCAGTACTTTTGGACGTTTACAGCCGGGTTAGATATTGTTTGTTTAGACGGTGTAGCAAAACTGCTCGGTGGAACGGCATATGTGCAACAAAGGTTTATCCCCGTCGAAGGGAATATAGTTAAAGTATCTTATGATCCCACAAACCACTACTTAGACGGTGTAAGGTCGGGGACGGCGCAGCCAGAAGTAACCTGTCTATCAAACGGTGTAGATAGACGTTATTTTGTGAAGCCGCGTGATACTTATGCACTTATGGCGGCTAACCCAAACAGCACTTACTATGACGTAGCCACCAAAGAATTGTTTATTCATTGGGGTGATAAGCGCTTTAATATTGCCGTTACTGAAGTGTTGACGGGGATGATCATGAACGGACAGTACAATTCTCGCGTTATCAATGTTGAAGTACTGTATGCCCGGTCTCACGGTTTTCGCTTTGCCCCGACCTCGCACCAAGGGAGAAAGGTTGAACTTTACGGATGCCGTTCGATTTCTCCCTACAACAGTGAAGCGTTCTCTATCGACAATGCGGATTCCGTGATTGTTGATTGCTATGCAGAAATGGCGGGTAATGACGGGTTCAACTTCCATCAAGCAGGCGAAAGTATTTTGGTTAACTGTGAATCGAACTTCAACTATGGAGATGGGACAAGCCATCACTACGACTGCAAGGGCTATATGTATAATTACCGGGCGAAGCGAAACCGCGTAGGTGGAAACACCCCAGCATTTGGCGCGATGGTCTATATGGACGGCGTGTACACGGAAGGAAATGGTGCAGAGGGTTCAATAAGTTATGCCGGAGGAGTGTCGGTACTTGGTGGAAACGGCAGAGCGAAGACCGTAGCGTATGTTCGAAACCACACTTCCGTTGGAGATCAAATAGCACAATCGTCCACGGTTACGAGCCTGCAAGGTGGAGAGAAGGCGGCCTTACATTCCGATAGTGTGGATGTGTCAAGACCTACCACTGTCGCTTACAGGGTAGGAGAAGGCAATGAATTGAGTGTGTCTAATCCGCAAGGAATACAAACAGTGGAAGGTGATGTCGGTTTCTACAATCAAAGCTAAGTATTGCAATATATCTATTTCCTGATAACATTTAGATAGTTAAAGATTAACAGGAAGATGTGATACTGATTGCGTAAGATAGTGTGGTTATTAGTTGTTATTGCAGGAATATTATGGGCACTTCCTGATAAAACAATTGCGGGCAGTTTTACGTATAGCGATTTAATCTATGCTATAGCTTTTATTATTGTTATATTCGAAAATCTGGTTTTCAAAAGACCGCTTATCATTCTATTAAATAAGAGATATAGTGTTATTTTTTATATACTTTTATTTACCGGAATTGGTGCAATGACCGGAATGATAAGGTCGTCAGACACTATTGGTGCGAGCGTCGCGTTCCTTCAATATGCTTTTATTTTTGTTGTAGTGCTAACTGTGATTCATTATTTGATTAATAATAAAATGGAAAATGCATTGAAAGTATTGGTCATATTTACGATACCGGGAATAATCTCAGGAGTAATGGTCAGCTTATCCGGTCTAGGGTTTGTTACTGCCTATGATTCTCAACTATTATATGGTCTGGGTAGATACAGAGGATTTAACGGTAGCCTTCCAACTGCGTATGGAGCACAAACAGTACTAGCATGTGTGATAATTTACATGATGTTCAGAATAAGCAAGAGGTTCATTAACAAATTGTTTTGGTTTACGATGCTATTAGTTTGCGTTTATGCGATAATTTTAACCGCTTCTTTCGGGGCTATTATAATGCTTGGTCTTGCTATCTCTTTGATTTGGTGGTTTTTCTCAAAACACACATTACTTACGCGATCTTTATTAGTTTTTGCGTTTTGCGCAGGTTTGTCTGTTTTTTACTCGCACCAAACAGGAAATTATCAATACATGAATTACCTACCAGATATAGTTAAAATCAGGGTAGAGGCTGCGGGCGGGGAGTTTGGTAGTGCGGACGTGAGAAGTGAATTAAATCGACTAGGTGTGGAGAAGTTTTTTGAAAACCCGTTGATGGGTATCGGGCATACTCAGTTCATGTATCATAATCCACACGGGCGAGTAGTGCATAACACGATAATATCAGCAGCAGTTGAATCAGGTGTATTCGGTTTAATAGGCGTTGTGCTATATTTAATTGTCCCTATAGTGTTGGCTTATAGGATGGTTAAAGCTAAGTTGTTTGATGCTAAATCGTACGAGGGGGTTATGGTAAGGTTTTTACTTGTGTATCTATTAATACGTTTAGCTCAAACCACAACATCACACGAGTATATTGAGAGAAATTTATGGTTGCCGGGCTTAGTGGTTTTTGTAATCTATGCGACACAGATGAATCGCAAGGAGAAGGCAATTTCACAAGTGGGCCAGCCTGTTTAGACCTATAACAGAAAAGCGACCAATCAAGGTCGCTTTTTCAATGATAATAAACTGTAAAAACATGATAACACCTTGTACACTGCGCAGTAATACGCTGTTCAAAAACAGGAAAGTAGCTGACATGATTTTCGAAAAACTTGAACCACTTACACGAATGACAATATGGACATTTCACTTTCTCCACCTCCTAAAATATTCTTACTAAGTAATATCAGAAATAAACATAAAATCTTATATCATCCATGAAAAATAATTTACTTCTAGAATTAAGGAGGACCTTCATCCTTAAGTGTCGAAGAAATGAGCAACATGAATGTTTGATGGAGGAGAAAAATGAAGTCTATTTTATTTGAAGTGAATGTTTCGCAAGTGACTTGTAACGAAAATGTTGCAGGACCCTATCCTTTCATTTGGGAAGTTAATGTACCACTATTGCCTGCCTACTCCGTCGAGTATTACTCGATTAAAGTGGAAGATGTCTCAGATATTTCTCCTGGTGACGAGGATATTGATGGTGATAAGATCATTGTCTATTCCGAATTTGAACTATATGAAGAACTAAAAAGTGTATTAATCGAATTACATTACCACGGAATAAAAGATTACAGCGCTTTATTTCCTAAAGTATATAATCCGAAATTACGCGACAGATTAGGCCAATTTTATGAAGAGGCAGAGAAGAATTTTGAACAAGGTTCTTGGCTTTCATTTACACTAATGTGCGGTGCAATATTTGAAGGGATGTTGTATGACAAACTGAAACCGATAACCTTTGAAGAAAATAAACTTGAAACATTGATTGATAATGCCCTTAAAAAAGGAATTATCAATAAAAAGCAGTCTGACATTATGACCACGGTTAGGCGTGACAGGAATTTAGTCCATGCAAGAAATGCTAAAAAACAGTATGTTTCCAGAAAGGCTGCAATGGAAATCAGAACCACTCTAGATATACTAATCAAAGATTTCAGCAACATGTAAAACGTCCACACTGGACGTTTTTTTATTTACCTAAAACAAGGGGGAAAAGAGAAATGAAAAACGAGACAAACACACTTTATACATTTATCACAGGCGGCGGTCTTTCGACTGTCGCTTATTTATTGGGCGGGCTCGATAACTTGATTATTGCGCTCGCCATATTCATGGTCTGCGATTTTATTTTGGGGGCAGCTGCAGGAGCTAATAACGAGGGGCTTAATTCCAAGCGTGCGCTTAAAGGATTGGGGAAGAAGGGGGCGATGATTTCACTCGTCGTCGTGGCAAATCAGCTAGATATCATCAGCGGAAGCGACACCGGATTCGTCCGGAATTCAATGATTTTCTTTCTCATCGGAACCGAAGGGATTAGTTTGGTTGAGAATATGGGTCGTTTAGGGCTGAATGTTCCAGATTTTATTCGAACTCGCTTCGAACAAATGAAAAACGATGAGAAGGTCGATAAGGATGTTCATTGAGTCACTGGCTCCTTTTGCAGTCAAACACGGGAGGGCTCATGGAGTCCTTCCTTCTTTGATAATTGCGCAGGGAATTGTGGAATCAGGATCCGGCACATCTGACCTTGCCGTCAAAGCCAACAACCTATTCGGCATTAAGGCAGGCTCGGGTTGGGAAGGGCAAGTATATACAAAACGAACAACCGAATATCGGGCAAACGGCACACCGTATCAAGTGCCTGCTGATTTCAGAAAGTATCCATCCTACGAGGGGTGTGTCATCGACTTGTGCAAAAAGTACACACACGGAACGGGGTGGGAACCGTTTAATCGCTATACAGCTGTAATAGGTGAGAAAAGCTATCAAAAAGTCGTGCAAGCCGTTTGTGCTGCTGGATATGCCACCGACCCGAAGTACCTGGAGAAACTAATAAACGCTATTGAACAATATGATTTGACGAAATATGACAGGGAGGATTCCATCATGAAGGTTATATGTATTGATCCAGGCCACGGCGGCAAGGATCCGGGCGGAGGGTCCAATGGTGACTTCAAGGAAAAGGACATGGTCTTAAAAATCTCCCTTGAGCAAAAACGCCATTTTGAAAGAAATGGAATCAAAGTCGTGATGACTCGGACTGGTGATGAGTATCTGGATTCTGTTCCTCGTTCAAATCGAGTCAAAGCCTCTTATGCAGCCCATTGTATTTCAAACCACATCAACGCAGGAGGAGGGGAAGGGGCAGAAACAATCCATTCCATTCATGCAACACCCGCAATAGCAGCAGGCATACTAGACGCTCTTGTTGGAGTAGGAGCAAAGAGGCGTAGAGTGTTCAGTCGTAAGGGTACCGGCAATAGTGACTACTACTACATGCATCGGATGACCGGATCCGTATCGACTGTGATTGTCGAATATGGTTTTGCGGACAATGCTAATGACACCAAGAAAATTATCGACAACTGGAAAACATATGCGGAGGCAGTAGTTAAATATTACATTGAGCATGTTTTTAAACAAAAGTACATTCCTGAAAAGGAAGAAATCAAAGTGGCATCTACACAGACAACTAAGAAGAAGGAGGTTGATGAAATGGCCCAATCGTTACCGTACACACAGAAAGAGGACATGCGTAAGCTTCTAAAACGTGCATACGATGACAAGGTGTTTAGCGTTGATCATACGTCTAAAGTCGATACAATGACGCGTGGTGAAGCGACAGATTTATTAATTAGTTATGTTGCTAGGAATAACAGCGAGTGATATGATAAAAATCTAAATAAGTAAGATGACTGTAAAAGCGCCCTGTCCTTAATCAGATGGGGCGCTTTTTTGTTTCTACAAAGAAGGATTTACATACACTCTCGTTGAACTAGATTGATGGGAGGAGATATTATGTTAAATATGGAAAAGAGCAATGTCTTTTGCTTGGTATGTAACCATCAATTCAGCGAATGTGACGCGGGGGTAATAGAAGAATGGGAGCTTCCTATTTGCGATCCATGCATTGATGACATGTGCACTTTCAAAGTTAAGTATGACGGCAGCCGTGATTTGCTAGAATTCTTGACCGAAGAAATTAAAGGTAGCAAATGCGCAGGTTGCTTAAAGTCGGCAATTGAATTACAAGGAATCAGATATGGCAGCACTGTTTGGGGTGATGGGAAGTGCGGGGAGTGCGAACAAGGCTGGAGCTTGGAAATACATATTGAGTTTGTTTAAAAATGAGCAAAAGCACCCTGTCCGTTATGGATGAGGGTGCTGTTTATATCCGTTAAGTTTCTCTAATAAGTCAAAGTAGCCTGGATCTTCCACGGCAGGCTTCAAATATAGCTTAACTAGCTTTCGGGCTATGTCTATTCTTTCGCTTAATATTACCTTTGTAATTCTTCTATTTATTTTATAACGTCTGATACGACTTGCAATATTATTTCTATAATATTTTGGTCCAAGCCATTCTTCCATTCTCAATACACTAGTTACCTCTTCCGGATCGAGTATTAACATACATATTGAATTCAATCCATAATAAAAACTAAGGTTTTTTAATCTAACTCTATCTCCTTTTTTATATATTGACGTTTTTTTACTTTCCTTTAACCAATTTAACAGGAAGAAATAAATTAATGCGCTTTGATAAAATTCTTTTTTGGAACCCCAACCATCTTCATAATATTCATTGCCGATCAATTTCTCGTAAACATGTAATATTTTTGAATTTGAATATTTAAGGTTCTCTTGAAAGAAGTTTAATGATTCATTAAATAATTTTTCAGGAGAGACGTCGTGGTATAGGTCGTGCAACGCTCTTGGATTCCTTTGAATATTCATATATACACTTAGTGAAGGAAGCACCTTAGAATATAGCGTTTGATACTTTTCAAGAAAGGTTTTTTTGTTATCTCTTTTTACTGTTAGAAAGTGGGAGAGTAACTGAGCCGTAACCGCACCGAAAAAAGCGGAGATTAATGTTAAAAATAAGGGGTTCACTTGAGCATCTCCTTTGTTGTTCGTTTTTAAAAATTTATAAAATTCGATAGTTCATTTATATTAACACATAAAATAGCTATCTCTTAACGTTTTTTAATGATTGAATAACGAACATTCATTCGTATATACTAATTTAAAGGAGGATGATTAAATGAAGGTGAGTGGAGATATAAAGGACCGTGGCCGAATCAAATGGACAGCAATGATGCTGCCGGAACACTTGGCCGAACTAAGGGATTGGCATGCGAAGGATGAACTTGATCCTAAACCGGAAGTGGATGAGGACGATATGCAGTTGCTGCAGGAGGAATTGGAAATCGCATTCATGAAACGAACTGACGCAGTCATCACGACTTGGCGTGCTGGCAAAAAAGAAACATATATAGGAAAGATCGTGCAACTGGATCCAGCGCAGCAAAGCATATCAGTAGAGGGACCGTTCGGTAAGAGGAATATCATGGTTGGCGAAATTTTTAAAGTACGGAGCATGTAAATAAGAGGGGGCGTATGCCTCCTCTTTTTAGATAGCATCAATCGAAATTCCAACGATACGTTTCTGTATCCACTCCTTTTGATGTTACAGGCTTGCCAAGACTTCTCATCCTCTTCTTGACGCCTTCCGCGATTTGCACAAGTGTTTGATTCCAGCTAGCTTTGTATGGATTCTTTTGATTTATGTAGCGCATAAGTTTCTTCAATTCAGCCGATACTACTTCATCAAAGTGGTATCGGTTGTTATGTTTTTGTAGTAGAAGTTCGATAATCCCGATATGCCGAATACTTGCATCCAACATTATAGCAACTGCCCGGGTCGGGGATACACCCAATAAGTCAGCGAACAGCTGCACATCCTCGTAATCTCTTTTTACAAATCGGACACTTATACGGTCTGTTTCGCCGTGTATTTTAGTGTCACCCAAAGAAGGGCTTTCTTCACTTCCGTAAAACAGAGTGTTTTCTATTCGGAGAATCCCCTTTTGGAAGTGGGGCGCGAAGTGTTCCATCACCTCTCTTTCATGAATGCCTTCCATGAATAGCATTACCCCCAAATCCTGAATGGGTTGGTCTAGGATAAATGACAGTCTTTCGATTTCTGCTTTGAGTTTTACGGAAATTGTTGGCCCGACATGCACTTTTTTGTCCGATCGTTCTTTTCGTTCAACCGTTTTCCGTTTCCAAAACAATAACTATCCTCATTTCCCCTGTTTTTGCCCGCTATTTGTGGCGTGTGGCGGACTTAATTTATCCTATGTTGAAAATTGGTTGCATATTAACCAATTATTTTGAGTAGGATGTGTTACAAGCGAAATACGAAAACAGTTTATATCCAGCCGGTGTATTTCAAATGTAATACCAATTGGAGGGGATAAAGTGGGTGTTTTGAACTTAGGAATCGATGCGGGTAACTATCGGGCAAAGGTGGCTGGACCGTATGGAGTGGACAGTTACCGAACTGCAATCTGCGATTGGTTCGAGCGGAACATTGAAGAGGATTTCGGCGAAGATGACATGGAGTTTGCCTACAATGGGCGGAAAGGTTTCGCAGGTACGCTAGCATCCTATGAGGATCAATTTGGCGGTGGAGCAATGTACGGCGATAGTAAGGCGCATGATGACACGCTAATTCGGACCCTGCTGGCCGCATATCGTTACACGAAGAAGTATTGCCCTGATCGGGGCAGGTTTAATTTGGTCGTAGGTCAGCCAATTGTTTCCCATAAGCCGAAAGAAAAACAGAAAATCATTGACTTATTGCAAGGAAGTCATTTCATAACCATCAATCGTGAGGACTTCCATTTCTACTTCGATCAAGTATCCGTAGCAGCTGAGGGGAGCGGGGCTTTCTGGGCTTCTCCGAAGAGGGGGCAAATCAGGATCATTGATATCGGAAGCGGCACGGTCAATATGGCGACATTAAATCATGCCAAGCACATCAATAACGCTTCAGCTACATTTAATTACGGCGTGGAGACTGCGGGCGGCAAGGAAAACATCGACAACATCGCTAGAGCCGTGATCCGTTCAGCTACACAGTTGAAATGGCGGCAGTCAGATACAGTCTTTGTCTGTGGAGGCGTCGCAAGCGATATTCTACCATTGCTTGCGGAACACTTCACGAATATCCAGCCGATCATTCCACAGTTGAATTCCTACAGCGGCACACAAATTCATCTTCCGACTTTTGCGAATGCGGTGGGTTTCTATGAGTTGGCAAGGCTGACATATGGATGACGCGCAAAATTCAGCCGGTCAGCTTCAATATGGAAAACGAATACGAAAACGGATTGTATGAGTTTGCGATGGAACAGGATAAATACTTTTCGAAGTATGTAAAGCGATTGATCGAAAAGGACCGAGCAGGCGGAATGGTGGTTCCGGCAGCTGTTCAGACGATCGAATCAAAAGGGGATGAATTGAAGTTTAATAAATCTACTGTGAAGGCGTTTTTATGAACAAAAAAAAGAGGGGTGGCAGCCCCTCAATTTTTTGTGCGGAAATAACGGATCATCCGGATTGCATCAGCAACTTCCTTTTCGGTCGTTTCCACGCCGTCAATTATGATTCTTTTTTCGTATCGCGACTTGTCCGAATCAGAAGCTTTTAGAACATCGCCGAGAAAGTCATTAGGCTCCACTCCATAAACGTCAAGAATCTCCTTAAGTAGCCTAGGGGTGATTCCGTACTTACCACGTTCGATTTTGGATAAGTTGCTCCAATCGTAATTGATTTTTTCGGCAAGTTCTTTTAAAGTATAGCCATTTCCCTTTCTGAGTTTCTTTAATTTTTCTCCAACGCCCTGCATCATAATCATCACCCACCTCAATTATACGAAAATATCTGCGTATTCTAAACGGGGATAAAAAGAGGGAATTTATCAACCCCTGTCGAATGTAGGCACTAGGAGGGGGGATTATATGAAAGATTTAAAATTGAAGAGGCTTTTTTCAGTATTAATGGCGTTCGCGCTGATCATCGGCTTTATGCCGACAGCAGACGCGGCAGCAACAAAAGAACTGAAAGTACATTTCATTGATGTTGGCCAAGGGGACGCAATCTTAATTCAATCGCCAGTGGGGAAGACTATGTTGGTAGATGGGGGACCGAAATCGGCAGGTAAGCATGTAGTTGATTTCCTTAAAGCAAAAGGCATTAAAAAGTTGGATTATGTTGTAGCTACGCATCCAGATGTCGATCATATCGGCGGGCTGATTGAAGTACTGAATTCGTTTAATGTCACGAATTTCATTGACTCCGGCTATGCTCATACTTCGCAAACGTATTATGAACTACTAACTTTGATTGACAAGAAGAACATCAAATTTAGTGTAGCTGAAGAATTGGATAAGATTCCACTGGATCCTAAAATGGTCATACGTGTACTTTACGCGGATGAAAACGCGAAAGATGGCAACGATGCATCAGTCGTTTTAAAAGCGACTTACAACAAAGTGTCATTCCTGTTGATGGGAGATGCAGACACAGCGATTGAGGACTATGTCCGTGGCAAATACGATGTTTCGGCTACTGTGCTCAAAAACGGACACCACGGATCAAACACGAGCAGTTCAGCTGCATTCATCAGTAATGTGAAACCAGATGTAGCAATCCTATCATATGGTAAGAACAATTCATATGGTCATCCTAACGCGGCAGTTGAATCACGCTTGAAAAATGTAGGCGCTAAAATATACAAAACGGCTGTCGATTGCGATATTACAGTCACGACAGATGGGGTAAAGCATACAGTGTCTAATAATTGCGGCAAGACAGTGGCTAAGCCTGCACCAGCAGCTAAACCAACTCCAAAACCAGTGACCAAACCTGCGCCAGCAACACAAACTAATTTCCAAAATTGTACGGAGTTGCGTAAGGTTTATCCGAAGGGCGTAGGAAAGGATCATCCAGCATATCAACCGAAAATGGATAGAGACAAAGATGGATGGGCGTGTGAACGATGACAAAGTATACACTTGATCGGATAGATGACGGTTTTTATGTATTCTTAAAGAGGGATGACGAAAGTGATCAATTGATTATTCCGTTGGAGGAAGTCAAAGTAAATCTTAATGAGGGAGATATAGTTGAGATCGAAAAGAATGAAGCTGGGTATCAATTCCATGTCTTAATAGAAGAAACTGATGACATGAAAGAAAAAGTAAGTAACCTTTTGGAGAAGCTGAAGAACAAGAAATGAAAAACGGCCACCAACTCAATAGAGAAGGTGGCTGTTGTGCTGTAGTGACAAAACTAACACAAAACTAACATTTAAAGTGGTATTCAGTGAAAAAAAGTGAAAAGCAAGGTAGAATGATATTCGTAAAACCAACTATTTCAACCATTTATGAATCAATATGAAAGGGGACGAAAATATGAATGCGTACGATGAGTATATGAAAGGTATCGTGAAACCAATGCGGGAAGAGCTCGTTCAATCGGGCTTCACGGAGTTAACGACTGCAGAAGAGGTCGAAGGGACAATGACCTCTCTAGAAGGAACTGCTCTGATCGTCATCAATTCGGTATGTGGCTGTGCGGCTGGACTTGCACGTCCAGCTGTCAGGGAGGCGTTGCTAGCAACTGAGTCAAAACCGGATCATTTATTCACTGTGTTTGCAGGACAAGATAAAGAAGCGACTGAAATGATGAGAAGCTATTTTCCTGAAGTCCCTCCAAGTTCTCCTTCAATCGCCGTATGGAAAGACGGGAAGCTCGCCTATTTCATTCCAAGGGAGCAAATCGAGAACTTTGAGATGGAACAGATCAAAGATCATTTGACTGGCGTTTTAGAACAAGTTTGTGGCAAATAATACGATCATCACAACGGCTGGCAGACCAGATCCGATCACCTATGAATTGGCTACAATCGCTAGCAGGGAGCTCGCATTTCCAGTAGTGGAAAGGAAAAAGCGGTCCGTTCTGCGTATGCAACGTGATTACGAAGCGGATATCCTTGTAGCTGGTAAAGAGCGTTATGAACTTTTCCGCAGAGGGATGGAGCAACCATTATTCTTCCATCCGAATTCAGCAGCTTTCCGTTTGAAGCGCATTTTGAAAGGTGAAAAGGATCCGCTGATTGAGGCGAGTTCTTTAACGGAAGGAGACACGTTCCTAGATTGTACACTCGGTCTTGCTTCAGATAGCATTATTGCTTCCTTTATAATAGGAAGCAAAGGAAAGTGCGTAGGTCTGGAAGCGGACCCTACTGTAGCATTCTTAACCAAATCAGGCCTTCTGAAATTTCCGACCTCAATGGAAGCATTGGCGGCATCCATGAAGCGCATTGAAGTCATTCAATCCGAAGCAGTCGAGTTTCTGGCAAATGAGCCAGATCGCTCTTGGGACGTTGTTTACATCGACCCAATGTTTCATGCGCCGATTGAAGAATCATCGAACTTCAAACCACTTCGCCAAGCGGGCGTACATACATCCTTATCAGCGAGATGGATGGAGGAGGCATTCCGGGTATGCACCCGTCGAGTAGTAGTGAAAGATCGGTTTGATTCGAAAGTCTTCGATCAATTTTCATTGCAACGCAAAATCAGACCGAACACCAAGTTCCATTTCGGTTTCTTGTCAAAATGAAAAAGCCGTCCATACCTTTTTAGGATGGGCGGCTTTTTGTATCAATTTGTAAAGTTCAATGAGCTTAAATAAAGGACGAGTACGAGCATTCCGATTCCCATAAGTAATTCCACGTTCATTTATAAAAACCTCCTTCATAAAACCTCACAATTATCTTCATTTTTATTGTACAATGAATTTAAGAAATATGAAACCTTTTCAAGTCTATTTCGTAATATGAGGTAAGACGATGAAAATAATAGATTCAAATAAAAATAGCGATTGAGTAATGGGAAATTTCTAAATACATAATAAAAAGCAGGTGACCTGATGAAAAAACATTTGCAGAACTTTATTATTGCACTCGTAGCAGTCCTTACTCTTGGTGTCATTTCGCCGAGCCATGAAATTTGGACAAATCTGCAGCCTAAAGACGACACGAGGGAAACAGACCTTCCAACAACATCAAAACATGATTTACAGTTTGGGTTAGAGGATTCCATTTTTGAACGTGAATCATTCGAACAACCCTTATCGATTGAAGAAGCGCTTTTTCAGCCCGCTAAGGAACTGGCATACATGAAATTTGGTTCAAAAATCGGACCGGTCATTCAAAATGAATTTGACGATGTCATTTTACCGAAAATGGAAGAAGTTATACGCAATACTGTTGCATCTGCAGGAGGACTTGAAAATAAGGCCTTTTCAATTACTGAATACCCTTCGGGTGACTACGCCGAAAGGATGTTTCACGTAACCGATATTGACGATGCTAAAGACTTGATCCGCTTTCATGTACGGACAGAGAAAAGGCCACTGGACGGTTATTTCTATAACTTCCATTACCATACTGTAGAAGACAGTTTCACTGTACATCATTCCCTAGGGGATATCTATTGGTCTAAGAACACGCCGCCAAAATGGTTGTCTTAAAAATGTTAAAACACTCGTCGAAATAACGAGTGTTTTTTCTTTTGGAAAGTTGATATGTCACTTTCACGGGTATCACGCCTAAGCCCTTATTCACCTCAATGCATACTTTGTATGAACCAGCTATTTGCCCAACTACCATCAAATGGCTGAAATGTTGAGGGGATGTGTACCACTGTTGATAGTAAGGAGATTCAAACATAAGTTAGCATTATTGGGTAGCCTGCTTTTAGTTATGGGATTGGTCTTGAGTGCTTGTGGCACCACTGAAGATCCAAAACCAAAAACCACTGCAGACCAAAAAATCAGGATTGGTTATCAGAAAAATGGTCCTTTATTCATCTTGAAGAACTTAGGAACGTTAGAGAAACGGTTGGAACCGCTCGGATATAAAGTTGAGTGGCATGAATTTCAAGCTGGTCCAGCTCTTCTTGAAGCTTTACATGCGGGGAGTGTCGATTTCGGAAGAACGGGTAATTCTCCTCCGGTCTTTGCGCAGGCCTCGGGTTCTTCACTTCAATATATAGCTGTAGCATTCTCGAAGTTCGAAGGTTCAGGAATTTTGGTAAAGGATGACTCACCTATCCAGGAACTTGAAGATTTGAAAGGAAAAACAATCGGTTTTGCTAAGGGCTCAAGCTCTCACTATTTACTTGTGAAAGCTTTGGAGAAAGCAAGCCTGAAGTATGAGGATATTACACCGGCATTTCTATCGCCTGGAGATGCTCGCGTTGCGTTCGAACAAGGGGACATCGATGCTTGGGTGGTTTGGGATCCATATACGGCCGATACAGAAGTAACAACAGGAGCGCGACTTTTAGTAAATGGTGAAGGGTTAACTACAGACCGTGATTTCTTTCTCTCATCGTCAGACTTTGCCGCTGAACATAGCGACATCTTGAAGGAAGTTATTGAAGAAATCCAGAACTCCAGTAACTGGGCCAATGAAAATCCTGAAGAACTTACGAAGATGCTCGCAGATATTTTAGGGATCGATGAAGCTTCCATGAAGTTAGCAGTAGATAGACGGGTACATGGAGTAGAGAAAGAGATTTCCGAAGAAATAATATCTGAACAGCAGTCCATTGCAGACACTTTCTATGATTTAGGAATAATCCCGACAAAAATTAACGTAAAGGAACGGGTATTTTCATTTGAAAAGGATGGAGGGAAATGAGACCCACAGTTACAAAGACCCTTTACAAAACGCTCCCTTGGGTCGTACCTTTTCTGATTCTGATCATTTGGCAACTAACAAGTATGACAGGAATCCTGTCAGCTAAAACCCTGTCTGCGCCATCGGACGTACTCATGGCGGCAGTTGAGCTAACTCAATCAGGTGAGCTGTTCCATCACGTTTGGGTGAGCCTCGGGAGAGCTTTAATCGGTTTCTTGATTGGAGGAAGTATCGGGTTCATTTTAGGACTCGTAAACGGATTATTCCGTACATCTGAACTGTTAATTGATACATCCGTACAGATGCTACGGAATATTCCACATCTGGCGCTAATTCCACTCGTCATTCTATGGTTCGGAATCGGGGAAGAAGCGAAAATCTTCCTTGTTGCATCAGGGGTACTCTTCCCAATCTACATTAATACGTACCACGGTATTAAATCTGTCGACTTGGGGCTAATCGAGATGGGAAAGATTTATGGTCTGACTAAAGTCTCCCTATTTTTCAATGTGATCTTCCCAGGAGCACTCTCTTCCATCTTAGTCGGAATCCGCTTTTCTCTCGGAATAATGTGGATTACCCTCATTGTTGCTGAAACCATCTCCTCCACATCCGGAATTGGCTATATGGCGATGAATGCCCGGGAATTCATGCAAATGGATGTCATTATTCTGAGTATCTTACTGTATGCCTTCCTCGGAAAACTATCTGATATGATTGCACGCTTCCTTGAGCAGCGATGGCTAAAATGGCATCCAGGATATGCGAAACAACTTTAGGGATGGAGGGTGAGCATGAAAAAAGAAGAACAATTCCACATACAACTTAGGGATTTGAAGAAATCATACAACGGCACAAAAGTACTTGATCAATTATCCCTGAACATACGTAAAGGGGAATTTGTTGCGATTGTCGGAAAGAGCGGCTGTGGGAAAAGCACGTTGCTTCGGTTGCTTTCCGGTTTGGAGAAACCCTCGGACGGACAGATCCTGATTGAGCATGAACAATTACTAACAATCAATCGACAATCGTGCATGATGTTCCAAGATGGACGCCTACTGCCATGGAAGAGGGTTTTGGAGAATGTTGCGTTAGGATTGAAAGGATCTCACCGGGAAGAGGCTATGACTGTATTGAAAAATGTTGGTCTCGAACATCGAGTCCATGAATGGCCTGCCAAACTATCTGGAGGTCAGAAACAACGGGTTGCATTAGCGAGGGCCCTCATCCATAAGCCGAGTCTGTTGCTGCTCGATGAACCGCTCGGAGCACTCGATGCGTTCACCCGTCTCGAGATGCAGAGCTTAATCGAAAACATATGGCAGAAACACGGGTTTACGGCGTTACTTGTTACACATGATGTGGAAGAAGCAGTATCTTTGGCAGATCGAGTCATCCTGCTCCAAGACGGAATGATTGCCCAGGATGTAGCGATTCCACTTCCGAGGCCAAGACAACGAGATCACGCCACCTTCACTTCTACAGTGAACCAAATCTTGAAGCGGATCCTTGATGAGCCGAATCATAGCAAACCAGACAGGTTGAAAGAGAATAGTTATCAGCTCAAACCAGTACCGAAAGCGGTCCTATAAGAAGTTGCCGGGGCAGTTGATAGACGAATGTCCCGGCAAAATGATGGTATCCATTCTTTTTTCAGTGCATAGACTGCTATAGTACAAACCATTGTGCTATATCAAATTAGGATGATGCCAAGTGAAAAGAAGAAATCGTAGACAACCCGCAAAAAATAGTAGCAACTTCTTACGAAAATATATTCTTGTGACTATAGGGGCCGTTATCCAAGGCTTTGCCATGGGCGTGTTTTTATTTCCAAACTATATCCCATCAGGTGGAGCAGGCGGCTTAACAGTATTGCTGAACTATTGGTTTGGAATTCCGTTAAGTCTGGCTCTTTGGATCATGAATGCTTCGATGTTATTGTTTGCTTTGCATTATCTCGGCGGCAAAAGTACAATTGGCACCCTCTTTGGTATTACCGTCACCTCAATCTCCGTTAATCTATTTGAAGTGTCTTTGGATTCCCCATTCTCAACTGTTTCACTCGACATATTATTCGGATCTGTTTTTTTGGGCACTGGAATTGCTATTCATCTTAGACAGGGCGTATCAAACGGTGGTGTAGGAGTCATCGCATTGATCATTGCCAAGTATAAGAAAATCAATCCAGGAAAGTCCCTATTTTGGATCAATGGCATCATCTTTGTAATAACTGGTTACGTCATTGTATGGGAAATCATTATTCAAGCATTGATTTGCCAATGGGTGTCTACGACAATTGTTAAATGGTTATATAATGTACGTGTGCCAAGAAAAAGAGTGATTATTGATTTGATTTGGGGAAGAGATTAGTAAGAATTATGGACAAGGTTGAACGAATAAAATGAACACGTAAGGAGACTATACCTCTAATCAGCAAAATTTCGATTGGCGAGGTGTAGTATTGGAAAAAAGTGTTGAAAAAGTGAGTGTGTGGTGTATTGTAAGTTTGGCTTCAGTTCCTCTCATCATGACGCTAGGAAATTCCATGCTTATTCCCGTGCTTCCTATACTGGAAGACAAGGTTGGAATTACATCATTTCAATCGAGTATGATCATTACGAGCTATTCAGTTGCAGCTATTTTCCTTATACCGGTAGCGGGTTATTTATCAGACCGCTTTGGACGGAAAATGGTGATATTACCTAGTTTAGTCCTTGCTTTAATCGGAGGTCTGGTAGCTGGGTTTGCTTCATGGAAGATGGAAGACCCTTACTCGGTTATTATTATTGGCCGGGTTTTACAGGGTATAGGGGTGGCTGGAGCCATGCCAATTGTAATGCCGCTCGTAGGAGACCTCTATAAAGATGACAGCGAAAAAATGAGTTCTAGTTTAGGTATTATCGAAACGTCGAACGCGTTCGGAAAAGTGTTAGCCCCCATCTTAGGTTCAATATTTGCCGCAATATTATGGTTCCTGCCGTTTTTCTCCATTTCAGCGCTTAGTTTAATATCAATTGTACTCATCTTTTTCTTTGTTAAAGTCCCAAAAGAAAAAGATGAGCCGGTAAAGTTTAAAAAGTTTTTAGGTGATACAAAAAAGATATTTAAAACAGAAGGTAAATGGTTGTATACCGTATTTCTTAATGGAGTTCTTGTTATGCTGATTTTATTCAGTATGTTATTTTTCTTATCGGAAAACCTTGAAACTGTCCATGATATAAAGGGCATTAAGAAAGGTTTCGTCCTGGCAATTCCGCTTTTGTTTTTTTGTATTGCTTCTTTTGTTTCCGGGCGAAAAATCAAAGGGAATCTACCGACCATTAAAAAAGTAATGATTGCTTGCTTAATCGCAATGTCCGCTAGCGTCATTTTCGTTGGGTTTACAAGCAAAAAACTGATCCTTCTGTTAGTCGTAACAAGTGCAGTGGGCATCGCAATTGGAGCTTTATTGCCTGCACTTGACGCAATTATTACAGAAAATATTAAAAAGGAGTTTAGAGGCACCGTTACATCTTTTTATAGTTCAGCAAGATTTATCGGTGTTGCAGCAGGTCCCCCTATTATGTCACTAGCCATGAAAGATTTTCTCAAAGGCAGTTATATTATCGCAGGTGTACTAGGAGCTATCCTAACGTTCATCGTTTTTAAGTTCATTAAAGTCGATGAAATTGGAGAATCGAATGAAGTAACATAAAGCGATACTTCAATCAGTGGAGATTATACTGCCCGTAACTGCGGGATAAAAAATAAGGACCTAGCAGCAATTGTGAGCTGTATGGGTCCTTTTCATAATGCAGATATGTAATTAATGAAGCCTTTAATTTGATTTCAAACTATAAAAAATGAGACAAATTCCGGCAAAAAGACAAATTATCCTTGTTAAAGAGATTTTATCAGTCAGACCATGTAAGGCTATTCCAGTCGTAACAATTAAAATAAAGGGACCTACTAATGCAAGCAGCGAATTAATATAAAAGGCTTTTTCTAAATCGTTGAACTTAAACATCAATGCGGCAGCTGTTATTTCTATACTTCCTGAAATTACTCTTAACATAATTATAAAAAGCAGTGCCCTTTCTATAAAGGTAATCACATCCCCTGGTCGTATTCATACGTAATATATGCAACGCAGGTAAGGATTATTTTGGCTCGCGGAACTTAATCTCACACATTCTGGTAAGTTTATTAAGCACAATCAATAATAACTCCTGATGCAATACCGCAGAGGCGATATTGATAGTTATTTTTGCTATACTGTCAATTAAGAATAAGGAGGATTTATTACATGAAACAATACTTAGAGTTATGCTCACATATTCTTGAAAATGGAACAGTGAAAGAAGATAGAACGGGCACGGGAACGATCAGTGTTTTCGGCTATCAGATGAGATACGATTTACAAGAAGGTTTTCCGTTAATGACAACGAAAAAAACGGCATTCCGTTTGATTGCCTCTGAGTTAGTATGGTTCTTAAAAGGCGACACGACTCTTCGGACGTTGATAAATGATCGAAATCCAATTTGGGATGAGTGGGGCTTCGAACGATGGGTTAATAGCAAGGAGTATGAGGGGCCGGATATGTCGGATTTCGGCAGGCGTAGTCTTCAAGATGAAGAATTTGCACGTACATACGAGGCTGAAATGACAGCTTATAAGAAACGCATTCTCGAAGATGACGAGTTCGCAGCTAAATATGGTGATTTGGGACCGGTTTATGGAAAGCAATGGAGATCTTGGGGTGTTGGGGAAGGCGTCATCGATCAGATAGAACAATTGATTAAGGGGATTAAGCGAAATCCAGACTCGCGCAGACACCTTGTCACTGCTTGGAATCCATCAGAAGTGAACGATATGGCTCTACCGCCTTGCCATGCCTTATTCCAATTTTACGTTGCGGATGGTAAGCTATCATGCCAGCTCTATCAAAGGAGTGCTGATGTATTCCTCGGAGTGCCGTTCAACATTGCTTCGTACGCATTGCTCGTCCATTTAATAGCGCATGAATGCAATCTGGAAGTCGGTGAATTCATTCACACGTTAGGGGATGCACATATTTATTTGAATCATATGGAGCAAGTGAAGGAGCAATTGTCGAGAACTCCGAAAAAACTTCCTACACTGAAACTGAATATCGGAGAAAAATCCATTTTTGAATTGACATATGAAGACATCACTGTTGAGGGATATGACCCTCATCCAAAAATAAAAGCACCAATAGCTGTTTAAAACAAAAGCGCAGGGCGCCTGCCCGTATTCTAGACGATCACAAAACGAAGGGATGATAATATGATTTCTTTACTTGTTGCATACGATTTGAACCGGGTAATCGGCATCGATAATAAAATGCCTTGGCATATCCCGGAAGAGCTGAAATACTTTAAAAAAGTGACAATGGGGAAAGCCATTGTCATGGGAAGGAAAACGTTCGAATCAATCGGTCGTCCGTTGCCTGGGAGAATGAATATTATCGTCACACGTAATGAAAATTACGAGGCTGAAGGGGTGGAAATTTTCCACGACCTTCAAAAAGCGATTGAGCGAGGAAAAGAGTATTCGGATGAAGTTGTCATTATCGGTGGAGCCGAAATTTTCAACTTATCGATGGACATTTCAGATCGTCTTTACATAACGATCATCCGAAAAGAGTATGAAGGGGATACATTTTTCCCTGAACATGATAATAGCTGGAAGCTTGTATCAGAGTCGGAAGATCATTTTACGGAAGAAGGCATCCCGTATTCTTATTTGATCTTTGATAGAACGTCGAACAGCTAACTTTTGACTGCCTCAAAAATGTAAAGGAAGTGCTTTACTTGAAGAAAATTCATATCGTAACGGACTCGACAGCAGATTTGATTGAAAACTATACTGACCAATATGATATTCATGTTGTCCCGCTGACAATCCATATTGACGGCATTACGTATACAGATGGAATCGATTTACAACCAGAATCTTTCATTGAAAAAATGAACGGAAGCAAAGAGCTTCCGAAAAGTTCACAGCCTGCCGCAGGTGTTTTCAAAGAATTATATGACCGACTTGGTGAAGACGGGAGCGAGATCATCTCCATCCATATGACTGGCGGCATGAGCGGAACAGTGAAATCAGCCGAAGCTGCAGCTGAAATGACTGACTCGAAAGTGACGGTCATCGATTCTATGTTCATTTCCCACGCTTTGACGTTCCAAGTCGTCGAAGCTGCCAAAATGGCGAGCGAAGGTAAGAGCTCCAAGGAGATTATTGACAGATTGACGCATGTACGTAAAAATACGACTCTATTTGTAGTCGTCGACAAGTTGGATAATCTCGTGAAAGGCGGCCGAATCGGAAAAGGGAAAGCGTTGATCGGCTCTTTATTGAACATTAAACCAATCGCGACGTTGCAAGACGGCGTCTATACACCTGTAGGGAAAGCACGCAGCCATAAACAAGTCGTTTCGCATCTTTTCAAAGCATTCAAGGAAGAGACCGCCGGGAAAATTATACGCTCGATCGGCATATCTCATGCAAACGGGATGGCAATGGCGGAACCGCTATTACAGCTAATAGAAGATTCGGGTTTGAAGGATGTCAAATTCTCATTCACATCCCCGATCATCAGCACACATACAGGCGAAGGCGCAATCGGTTTCATGTATTATACTGACTGATCGATCTGCGGGCGGTTCAATAACTAAAAAAAGGGGAACTGTGTTTATGAGAAGAATTTTCTTTTTCATCGTCTTCTCATTCGTTTTATCCGGATGCCAGGAAAGAGCCGTCTTCGAGACATCGTCATTTTCCGAAAGGGAAGGTTTGGCACTGTCGGACTTTAATGTCCCGGATTATTTCATTCCCGAAGAGGTCACTGTTATCGGACTTGGGGACTCACTTACCCAAGGAGTGGGAGATGAGCTGAAAAGGGGCGGTTATTTCGGGCGCGTTGCTTTAGCAATGAATGATTGGAAAGGCGTCGATACGATTGAGTCGAAAAACTTGGCCAAAAGAGGAAGGCGAAGCGATCAATTAATTGATCAATTGGAAAAAGAGGAGATCCAAGCTGAAATTAAAAGTGCGGATGTCATTTATATAACAATCGGCGGGAATGACATGATGAAAATCGTCAAAGAGAATCTTTTCAATTTGACCGCAAAGCCGTTTTATGTCGAATTGGGCAAATTTGAAAATCGGCTTGATGAAATTTTTAAGATGATTCGTGGTTTGAATGGTGATGCTATTATTGTGGTTGCAGGGTTATACAATCCCTTGTCTATTGTCACAGATGAAGCAAATGAATTTGAAACGGTCATCGAAGATTGGAATGAAGCGATCGAAATACAGACGATCATGGACGGAAAAGCATGTTTTGTCCCCGTGGTCGACTTATTTTCGAGTAATGAAAACATGGTATACCATTCCGATTTTTTTCATCCAAACGCGAAAGGGTATGTATCGATGGCAGATCGCTTTATCGAGAAAATCGATCAATGCGATTTGACGAAATTGTCGGATGGAAAATTGGAAATGTCGAGGTGACCGTTAGTGAATCTTTGGAAAATAGCATTTTTCGTACTGGTCGGTCTTTTAGCGACCGGTATTATTGCTTTAATTATGTTCCTTGAAAGTCCGGGGGATTCGGACCCGCTTCCCCCTTTAAATCAATATACGCCGAAAGGCAGCGTGTTAAGCGTCAAAGCGACCCGGAGCGATTTGGAGGCGCTTGCGAATAATTATATCCGGAAAGCAATGAAAGGAGAAAAGCTTCCTGTGATTATGGAAGTGAAGAATGACGTAAGGCTTCATTCTGAATTAACTGCATTTGGAATTACATTTCCTCTCTTGATGCATTTTGATCCGGTTGTACAGGAGGATGGGAATTTAATGCTGAAACAGACTTCGATGGAAATTGCAGAATTGGAACTTCCTCCTTCAGCCGTTTTGACAGTGTTGCGTGATTCTGTCAAGCTGCCGCCGTGGATGATTGTTAGACCGAAAGAGGAAGAGATCTTCATCCATTTGACGGATCTTGAAATAGCAGGCAATTTGCAAGTACGGGCTAAATCGGTTGATCTTGTGAATGATAATATTGAACTCGAAGTGACGATACCTAATGATTGAGGAGGGGTAAACTTGCCAATTCAAAAAGCGACATTTGCCGGTGGGTGTTTTTGGTGCATGGTAAAACCTTTCGATCGGTATGATGGAGTCTTGTCCGTCGTCTCCGGATATACAGGAGGAGATGTCGAGAATCCAACATACGAACTCGTCTGCACGAATACAACGGGGCATCGCGAAGCCGTTCAAATCACTTTTGACGATGAGATCATTTCTTATGAGGAGCTCCTATCTATTTTTTGGCGTCAAATTGATCCAACAGATGCGGGAGGACAGTTCTTCGATCGGGGAGAATCGTATCGCACTGCAATTTTCACACATTCACAGCAACAAGAAGAGCTTGCTGTCAAATCCAAACAGGAGCTTGACTCCTCCGGGAAATTCGACAAGCCGATTCAAACAGATATTTTGCCGGCAAAACCGTTCTATCCCGCTGAAGAGGGGCACCAAAACTATTACATGAAAAACCCTTCACATTATGAACGATATTCGATAGGTTCCGGGCGTGTACGATTCAAAACTGAACATTGGGGTGATCAATCTTGAAGGAAAATCTCAAGAAGTCTTTGACGGAAATGCAATACTATGTGACACAGGAAAATGGAACAGAACCACCATTCAACAATGAATTCGATAGCCATTATGAAGAGGGGATCTACGTCGATATCGTTTCCGGGAAGCCGTTATTCAGTTCTAAAGACAAGTATGATGCCGGGTGTGGATGGCCAAGCTTCACGAAACCGATCGAGAGCAAAGAAGTGACAGAGCATTTTGACACGAGCTACGGAATGCGCAGGACTGAAGTACGCAGCAGGACGGCAGACTCTCATTTAGGACATGTCTTCCCTGACGGCCCGGGTCCGGCTGGCCTCCGTTATTGCATTAACTCTGCAGCTCTTCGTTTTGTTCCTGCCGACAAGCTTGAAGAAGAAGGATACGGTGAATATACACACTTATTCAATGACTGAAAGGAGGTTCGAGGATGGATCGTTCGTTTTATCAATTTGTTTTATCTTTCCGGGGAGGGAAGAAAGACGATGAAAAATCCGCCTTTGCTGAAGCAGTGTTCAATGACCATAGTTTCCCTAAAGATGAAAAAGGCTTCGATTCGCTTTCCCGCTACTTGGAGGAGAAAGCGGACCCAGAAATGCCAAGTGTAGTTTTCGACGAATTGTATGCAATGTACGAAGAGCGTTTTCAATAGGTTGGAACGACTATCTCCGTTGCATAAAGTGCCGATTAACTGTATGATTAGAAAAGAAATTTGAAAGTGAGGCGGATTAATTGAGCATACATATTAATGCGAAAAAAGGCGATATTGCAGAAACGATTCTACTTCCAGGAGATCCATTACGTGCAAAATATATCGCAGAAACATTCTTAGAGGATGTAACCCAGTATAACGAAGTGAGAAATATGTTCGGATACACAGGAACATATAAAGGGAAGCGCATCTCTGTTCAAGGAACAGGCATGGGCGTTCCATCCATCTCTATTTACATCAATGAGCTAATGCAAGAATATGATGTACAGAAACTGATCCGTGTAGGTACTTGCGGGGCAATTCAAAAAGACGTACACGTGCGCGATGTCATTTTGGCACAAAGCGCGACGACGAATTCACCGATCAACCGGACGTTTTTCAATGGCGTCGATTATGCACCGACAGCGGATTTCGATCTCCTGCTAAAAGCTTACAATGCAGGTTTGGAAAAAGGCTTAAAATTGAAAGTAGGTAACATTTACACAGAAGACTTCTTCTACAATGAGCACGCTGAGCATGAAAAGCTTGCACAATACGGTGTGTTAGCTGTCGAAATGGAAGCTGCGGCCCTTTACACATTGGCTGCGAAATTCGGAAGACAGGCTTTAGCAGTATTGACGGTTAGTGATCATATCCTTACTGGAGAAGTCACAACTGCCGAAGAACGCCAAACGACATTCAATGACATGATTGTTGTTGCACTCGAAGCTGCAATTCAATAATCGTGCAAAGGAGGACCGCTCGCTGATCAACGGCGGTCTTTTTTTGAATAAACCGGTATAATGGGAAAGAAAGTGGGGAATGGGATGGACGAAAAAGAGAAATATGGCGGACATGAAGCTGAAACAAACTATGAACCGCCGGCAAAGCGTTATATACGAATGAAACCTTTCTCGTTAGTCATGCTCATATTCGGCCTCGTCCTTGCAACTGCCGCTGTGACGTTTTTTGCGTTGACTACTGGAGAGGATAAGGTCGTAGAAGTGGTCAGTCCTCAAAACCCGACGACAGATCGCAAGGAATTTAAAAAGCTATATGAAGCTTACGATGAAATGAAAAAAACCTATTATAACGAAATTGATGAATCGGCTGTAATTGATGGAGCCATCAACGGTATGATTGAAGCATTAGGTGATCCTTTTTCAGACTATTTAAATGAAAAGGAAGCACGTCAATTAACTGAAAGCATTTCCTCGAGCTTTGAAGGAATCGGTGCCGAAATCCAAGAGTTAAACGGGTTTATCAATATCGTTTCACCAATCAAGAATTCACCCGCGGAACGTGCTGGCCTCTTGCCAAATGATCTGATCATCGCTGTAGACGGCAAGAGCATTCAAGGAATGTCCTCTTCAGAGGCTGTACTTCTCATACGCGGTAAAAAGGGGACAACAGTGACCCTTTCCGTCCGTCGCGGCGAAATGGGCGAGCCATTTGATGTGAAAATTGTCAGAGACGTCATTCCAATCGAAACAGTCTATGCAGAAATGCTTGATAACAATATTGCCCACATTCATATTACAAGCTTTTCCGAGCATACGTATGAAGAGTTATTGGCTGCACTAGATGAAATGGAAGAGCAAGGCATGGAAGGTCTTATCATGGACGTCCGTCAAAATCCTGGTGGCATGTTGAACACAGCAATCGACATTTCCGACCTTTTCGTTGAGAAGGATAAGAACCTCTTCCAGTATGAAGGTAAAGGGAATAACCCCGAAGTGTATGTCGCTTCTGACGGAAGGAAAGTGAAAGTTCCTGTCACTCTGATTATCGATGACGGCAGTGCCTCAGCTTCAGAAATATTGGCAGGCGCTTTAAAAGAATCAGCAAATGTACCGCTCATCGGTATTAAAACGTATGGAAAAGGGACCGTTCAGACACCGAAAGACTTGCCGGACGGATCCAATTTGAAGTTGACAACAGCGAAATGGTTGACGCCTGACGGCAACTGGATACATGAAAAAGGAATTGAGCCTGATTTTGAAGTTCCTTACCCTTCATATGCGATGCTCCCATTCCTTGATCCATCCATGGAAATGAAAGAGGGAATGGTATCACCTGCAATAAAAACAGCGGAGGAAATGTTAAGCGCTGTCGGATATGACCCAGGTGAAATCGACGGTCTCTTCGATCAAACGATGGAGACTGCCGTTGTAGAACTTCAAAAGGCGTTATCTTTGAAAGAGGATGGCGTCCTCGTGGGGGACACGACTTATGGATTGATGAACGAGCTGAGAAATAAAATCCAAGAAGAAGACCCACAGTTGCTAAAAGCGAAAGAAGTTTTAATGGAACAAATAAAAAAATGATTGGAAAGCGTCCACTCCTTCACGGATGGGCGCTTTTCATGTAAAAAAAGAGGGATACTCATGATTGACGTATATTTGTTAAGCGGTTTTTTAGGAAGTGGAAAAACTTCCTTATTGAAAAATTTGATTTCCCAATTGAAAGAGGAAGGAAAAAAGCCGGCAATTTTTATGAATGAATTTGGCTCTATTTCAATTGATTCTGATACAGTCGGCAAAGAAAAAGACATCCCGTTAAAAGAACTTTTGAATGGATGCATTTGCTGCACGGGTTCAGAAAAAACGGAGGCGCAGCTACAAGGCTTGCTGGAAGAGAATGATGACATTGATGTCATATTGATTGAGACGACAGGTGCCGCTCACCCTGTCGAAGCTCTAGACGCTGTTTACTCTCCTTTATTTGCAGAACGGTTACAAATCAAAGGGATTGTTACAGTTGCAGACACCAAGCGTTGGTTGGAAAGGGATAAAATGTCGCCCCAAATTCGTTCATTATTCATGGAACAGATTCGGCATGCTCATATTTTATTGGCAAATAAAACCGATTTGTTGTCGGAATCCGAATTGGCGACAGTCTCGATGGAACTTTCAAATTTCAATAGTACGGCTCCCATCATTCAAACTACGAATGCGGATATCTCTTTCTCGTACATTGAGAAAATGCTTAGTGACGTTTCAAATCCGACAAGGGAATCTTTTGTATCTGGACAAAATCTTCCTTTGACCTCCAAATTAATTACGTTCGATAGGCCTGTTGATAAGGATGAATTTGAAGATTGGGTCAAGTCATTGCCGGATACGGTATATCGGATGAAGGGCTATGTACCTGTGAAAGGAACACCGAACCCGTACCTTTTCCAATATGCATATGGAATGGTGAATTGGCTACCCGAGTATGTGAAAATGGAGCCGAGACTTGTAATTATCGGAGAAGGGATTAACCAAATAGAGTACGATGGATTGTAAGTCCATGAGCTTACTGTCAACCCCTTATTAGTTGCAATAATAGTCGAATTGACCAAAACAACCCAATTCTAACGTTTTTCATTCACCTTTGTCATCGGGTTCAGAAATTCTTTGGTTCCACTGGGATTTAATTCCGATTCTCTCCTTCTCGCATGCGTTATGATAGTTTGCGAAGGGAGGAGTTATAAGATGAAAAAATCGATGGCTGTCATCTTGCTCGGTTCGGCGTTATTAATGTCGAACAACAACAGTGTTGAAGCTTCTTATAGCAACAACGACTTGGAAATCCAAAAAGCGGTGCAAAACGTTCAGTATTATGTATATGAAGGGAAATTTTCTTCTTACAATCCTGAAGGAGTTAACCAATATATTAATATGTACTTGAATGACTTAGAAAAATATTTTGGTAAAAATATAGAGGTTACTTATAAACAATCTGCTGAACCGGTGAAGAAACCGCTAGAATCAAAACCGGTGAACGTAGCGCGACCTGCGGAACAGGTTAAACCAGAACCGAAACAACAGGTTGAACAACCAGCTCCAGTACAACCAACGAAACCTGTAGAACAATCGAAGCCAGTAGAACAGGCCAAACCTGTGGAACAAGCTAAACCTGCAGAACAAGCTAAACCAGTTGAAAAGCCGGTTCAAAATGATGTTTCCGCGATTGAACAAGCGGTTCTTGAGTTGACGAATGCCGAAAGAAAGAAAGCCGGATTGCAACCATTGCAAATCGACAAGAATCTCATGAATTCAGCTCGTCAAAAATCAACGGATATGGCGACTAATAACTACTTTTCACATACAAGCCCGACATACGGCTCTCCTTTCGATCAAATGAAAGCAAACGGGGTAACATACCGCTCCGCTGCTGAAAATATCGCAATGGGTCAGCGTTCTGCCGAAGAAGTTGTGAAAGCTTGGATGGAGTCTCCTGGTCATAGACAAAACATCTTGACGCCGAACTTCACTCATATCGGCATCGGTTATGATGCAAACGGTCAATATTGGACACAACAATTCATTCAAAAATAATTATTTGCAAATGTAGAGACATCCTTTGTACCATTTAGGTGCAAAGGATGTCTTTTTTTGACAGCATTCAGGTAAATGCACGTATCTCCAAATGATGAACCTCGAGGTATGCGTTTAAAACATTTTTGCTGGGTGCATACTTTTTCTTGAGGTGAATGTCATGGATGATGTTACATCAAATGAGAGTTTGATTTTATATATACAAAGTCTTTTCCATGATTCCGCTGATCTTACCGTGCGAAAAATCACCTGGAAAGATGGAGATGCAATTGTCTGCTTTTTTAATACATTGACCGACAGCAGTGAAGTGAACAAGCAGATTGAAATTCTTCGCCTTCGTTCGAGTGCTGATCTTCCAAATTGGGCTGGAACCGCAACTTCTAGTGCAGGCGCATTTTCAGTTCCTAAATTGGTCGAGAGTGTTTCGAATGGTTTTGTTGCAATTGTTTTCCCAACGACGAATCTGCTAATGACCATTACAATTCCTTCATTTGAAGTGCGTACAACTACCGAGCCGAATAATGAAATAGTCATTCGCGGTCCACATGAAGGTTTCGTAGAAAGTATCGACAAAAACATTTCACTTATACGGAAGCATCTTTTCATTTCTGATTTAGTCGTGAAGGATGTACGGCTTGGAGAAGATACGAATACGAAAGTTACATATGTCTATATTGAGTCAATTGCTAATAAAGATGTCGTAAAGGAAGTTAAAACACGCATAGAAGATATTGATCGAACAAAGATATACAGCATTGGACAAATCGAGGATTACTTAGAGGATTCAGTTTGGTCTCCTTTTCCGCAGTTTTTGAACACGGAAAGACCGGATCGTGCCGTGGCGAATTTGCTGGAAGGGAAAATAGTCATTTTTACAGACCAATCTCCCTCGGCATTAATTGCACCCGTCAATTTCTTTTCGTTTTACGAAACACCGGACGATTTTAATGGTCGTATACTTGTCGGATCTTTCTTTCGGATGTTAAGGATATTCAGCTTCCTGGTTGCTGTTTTCCTACCAGCATTTTATATCGCTGTGGTCGGTTTCCATTCGGAAATTTTACCGTATGATCTAAGTAGGAAAGTAAAAGTAGCCGTGGAATTCATTCCGTACCGTCCAATCGTTGAAGCGCTAATTGTGGAGCTGTTCATAGAAGTCATCCGGGAGGCAACAATCCGGTTGCCCGCACCGATCGGTCCTACAATCGGTATTGTTGGAGGGCTAGTAATAGGAGATGCAATTGTCAATGCGGGACTCGTGTCGAATTTGATGGTGGTCGTTGTGGCAATGACCGCAATTTCAAGCTTTGTTGTCCCAAGTGTCGAAATGAACACGACGATACGGATTATCCGGTTTCCGTTCATGATGGCTGCTACTTTATTTGGTTTTTTCGGCATCGCCATTGGGACAATCATCTTATTTATCCATCTGATGAATAGGTCTTCGCTGAACCAGCCTTATTTGTCACCAGTCGTGCCATTTGACCCTTCTCGTTTTAAAAATATATTTTTCAGAATTCCATATTATAAAAATCATAAACAACAACAAACATTTACACATGGCACGGGCAGGCGGAAAAGGCGGGGGAGAAATTGAACTTCAATTTATCCAGAAATCAATTTTTCCTCATTCTGTTTGTTGTCCAGTCAGGACCGTCATTCTTCTCATTCCCATCTCCTTTTATCAATGCGGCTGGAAGGGATGCATGGCTTGTATTCATTGTTGCTGGAATTTTCCACTACTTGCTGTTGCTTTTCTATGAGTACAATTATAAGTATTTTAAGATTGGCCAGTTTGTTGGTTGGTTGTACAAATTGTACTGGCTTTTTATAACCGTTGTTTATATTGCATATATCGATTATATATTAGCGGTATGGGGGTTTCCGGAAACCCCACAAATCATAGTTATCACTGTACTTGTAAGTGTATCTCTCTATGCAAATCTGAGCAGGGCGGAAACGGTGATCAATTTGTCTGTCATCCTGATTCCATTAATACTCTTGTTTTTAATTTTTCTGCAGTTTGCTTGGAAGGACTTGGTGTGGACGAATCTATTTCCGATTGGAGAATCGACGGGGGAGGAATGGGTTCAAGGGTTTCTAAAAGCACAGCTCGCTTTCGTAGGAAGTGAATTGTTTTTGGTTTTCAGGAAGCATGTTGATAGCAAACAAAAAATAAAAGGCGGCCCGTTATTTTTCTACCAACTGACATGGTTTACATTCTTTTTATTCTCTGTCATCATCGTGCTCTTGTACTTCACACGCCACGGATTGGAAAGGCTCCCTGAACCGCTGTTATTTTTGCTGAAGGCTCAGGAAGTGACTTTTGTTGAGCGCCTCGATTTGTTTTTCTTGTATATATGGACAGTTTGGACCATTATCACCGTGGCAATCTTTTCTTTTGCCGCTTTGTATGTTCACCGGATCCGTTCCAAGCATCACAAAAGAGATATCATCATTTGGCATGTATTTCTTGTACTCTTGCCTTTGCTCTTTTTATCCAAACATTTTGTTGAGATATTGAATGACATGATCGTTTATGTGTATCTTCTTTTCGGCCTATTCATTCCGGTTATCGTCATCATTACGAATCGGAGGAAGCAGAAATGAGAAAAATCATACTTATCTCCATCGCCTGTTCTTTTCTACTGGCAGGGTGTTGGGATGAGCGGCTATACAAAGATGTTACAATCGTTCCGCTCATTGCGTACGATGGAGAACCGGGAAACTGGACGGGATACTTCACACATGCTGTCGTTGCTAAACCCGACAGCATCAGTTTTTCGACAGTTGAAGGCAGTGGTGTTTCCATTGAGGAAGCACGGCTTGATGCCAATCGGAAAACGGGTGAAATGCTTGACCCTTCTCAAGTATTAGCTGTACTCGTTACAACCGATGCGGCGAAGACAAATCTTATGGAGACATTCGATATCGCTTACAGAATGCCTCGGACCCGGTTGAGCAGTCGTTTGGCGGTAGTGGAAGGAGATATAGCTCCTTATATGGAAAAGACGGAAAAAATGGGTAAAGAGCTCCCCGATTATTACAATGTAATTTTGAAAACTGCCCAATTATCATCTGTTATTCCAGACGTCGATATCCAACTGGCTGCCAGATTACTATTGGACGACGGGATTGATCTTCAATTACCGTACATGAAGATGTCCGAAACGACAGGCACACCTGGCGTGGTGGGGATCGCTTTGTTCAGTGACAAAGTTTTTACGGGACGCACATTGGACGCTAAGGAGTCTACCATCGTTCAAATTCTTAAAAAGAAGCCGAGTCAGTATGCGATGTTAACATACGAGCGAGAAAAAGAAGGTAAAATGTACCCGGTGACCGTTGCACTCGTCAAATACAAGAAAAAATGGGACATAAAAGACGACAAAATAAATGCAACTTATAAGTTGAAAGTAAGTGTAAATGAATTTGCATATAATCACTTGGATGAAAGAAAAGCGAGGAAAGAATTGGAGGATTTTCTTTCGAAAGAGCTGACGAAGGATTTTAATGATGTGGTCAAAAAATTGCAGGAAGCGAAAAGTGACCCTGTCGGCTTTGGCAGACATGTACGTGCCTTCCATCCTCACTTATGGGAAAAAGGAAAATGGCAAGATACCTTTTCGGAATTAGATATCAATGTAAAAGTCGAGGCGGAAGTTACACGAACCGGCATAATAAATTGAAGCTAATGAAAACCCGCGAGCAACTATGCTTCGCGGGTTTTGTTTTTGGCTGAATTTCTTTTTTGAATTTGGAGCAGTCGAATGCTTAATGTGATAGCTCCAATCGTTAAACCGGCAATAAGGCCAACCCAGTATCCATATGGGCCGAGATCGGTATAGGTTGCGGTCAAATAACCTACAGGCAAGCCGATCACCCAATATGAAATGATCGCCATTAAGAACGTCATATTTACATCCTTGTAGCCGCGTAAAGAACCTTGAATCGGTGCTTGGATTGCGTCTGACAATTGAAAGAACGCAGCGAATAGGAAGAAATGAACTGAGAGTTGAATGATCGCCTTGTCACTCGTGTAAAGGGAAGCGATCGGCTCCCTGAACGTCAATAAGATGACGATTGAGATAAAGCTGAACAGAACGGCAAGCCCGACAGCAAGGAAGCTGTAATGCTTTGCCTCATTCATCTGTCGTGCTCCAACTGATTGGCCGACCAAAATCGTAGCGCCCATTGAAATGCTAAGTGGCACCATATAGAGGAGTGACGTAAAATTCAATGCTATCTGATGGGCAGAAATCGTCTCAGTTGAATAGCCGCTCATTAGAAGCGTTACAACAGAAAAAATGCTGATTTCCACAAAGATTGATAATCCAATCGGCAGACCGATTTTCAAAATCTCTTTCCATCTATTGAAAGAGACGCGTTCCCAATTGGTAAAAAGGGTGAACGTTTGAAACGGCTTCCGCATTTTTGCAATTACGAATGCAATACCGAAAACAATCCAGTAAGTTATGCCGGAAGCATAGCCTGCACCTGCTCCGCCCAGTTCTGGAAATCCGAATTTCCCGAAGATGAGTAAATAATTGAGTACAATGTTGATTGGCGCAGATAAGAGAATGATGGACATCGATACTCGCGTCGATCCGAGTGCGTCAAAAAATGATCGCAGAACGGTATAAGCGAATAGCGGGAGTAACCCGATGCTCATTCCTTTCAAGTAATCCGCAGCAACTATCCTAACTTGGCCTTCTAGCGGCATATGCTGAAGGGATGGGATAACGGCAAACATCATAATTGTAAAAACGACTGCAGCAAGAACGATTGATACATACAACCCTTGCTGAACCGATGGGCGAACCTCGTTCTTACGATTGCCCCCTATGTAATGGGCGATCAACGGGGTAAGTCCCATTAAAATTCCTGAAAGTCCCGTATAGACTGGCACCCAAAATGATGATCCAATTGTAACTCCCGCAAGATCATGCGTATGATAACGTCCCGTCATGAGAATATCAAAAAAAGTCATCATATAGAGTGCAACTTGGGTGACGAGTATCGGAATGACTATTTTTGTGAAGTTCAATGTTTTTTGGCGAAGCGGCAATGCTTGTTCCACTACTAATACCCCTTTCATAGCAACAACGGACATGTCCATAAGGAAAAAATGGACGTAAATCAATCAACATTGTAACATGATTTGTCTGCTATAATAACAATGAAGTAAATAGGGTATTTGTTGAACCGTAGTTTTCGATCGTCTTTAAAGGTGCTTGAAATAGATGTTCAGCCTGAATTGCTTAATAAAAATCAGATGAGGTGAATGGCCACATGAAACGGCCGGTAATAGTTTTGACAGGTGGCGGAACAGCAGGGCATGTTTCCGTCAATGAGGCTCTAATTCCTGTCTTCATTGAAAAAGGATATGAAATCCATTATATCGGTTCCCATGATGGAATCGAAAAAGAGTTGATAAAGGATGGCCATCGAGAAGTGACCTACCATGCTATCCAAAGCGGCAAGTTAAGAAGATATTTTTCCATGAAGAACTTTTCCGATCCATTCCGCGTTGGAGCGGGCGTCATCCAGGCATTTTCAATATTGCGCAAAGTGAAGCCGGAAATCATTTTTTCGAAAGGCGGATTTGTCTCTGTGCCGGTTGTGTTGGCGGCAAAGTTAGCGAAAATCCCAGTTGTTGTCCACGAATCGGACGTAACACCGGGATTGGCGAACAAGCTGGCACTTCCTTTTTCAAAACATATTTTCACTGTTTTTGAGCAGACGCTTGATTATGTACCTGAAGGGAAAGCGACATGTACAGGGGCTGTCATCAGGCCTGAAATATTCAAAGGAGACAGGGATGAAGGATTGCGCATTGCAGGCCTGACTGGAGAAAAACCAGTGTTCATCGTGATGGGCGGCAGCCAAGGCTCGGCAGTGCTTAACGAGGCCGTTCGAAAGGAATTGGAAACCGTCCTCAAAAAGTTCGATGTGATCCACCTTTGCGGTAGAGGCAATATTGAGGAATCATTAGAACATACGAAAGGCTACATACAGTTTGAATATGTCACTGAAGGACTGCCACATTTATTAGCAGCATCCGATTACGCCGTATCCCGTGCAGGCTCCAATGCGATATTTGAATTGTTATCTGTCTTAAAGCCAATGCTGCTTATTCCGCTGTCCGCTTCACAAAGCAGGGGAGATCAGTTGTTAAATGCATCCTTATTCAAATCTTTAGGCATTGCAAACGTGATTCAGGAAGAGGAGCTTCAAGACCTCTCCATGGCCAAGTTGTTCAACTCACTTATGAAGGACAAAGACAAGTTGGTTTCCAATATGCGAAAAGTCTCAAACACGAAATCACCTGAGAAAATGGCGGAATTGATCCTCTCATACAAAAATTAGCTAGAATAGAATTTGTGAAGATGGAAAAATGGTGTGAACATTGTAAACGAAAGACATGGAATCTATTTTTGTTAAATGCATAAATGTCAATAAAATAGAACTAATCCCTTTCCGTTCTATTATTTGCATGGTAATATGGATACGGATTAAAAATAGTAACACAACAGGCCAATAGGCAAAATGTGGAGGTCATTTTACATGTCGAACAATGTTGGTACCCAACGTTCCCCTTACTCGGTATTTACTGGTCCGAACCTTGGGTATGTAATGGAAATGTATGAACAGTTCAAAGTGTCACCCGAAACGGTAGATCCAGAGCTTGCTGAAATGTTCAGAAGCTATGGCGCACCTTCGATTGAGGGAGCCGAACAAACTACAGCAATGTCAGCTGTGCCGGCAGGTGATTTCGGCAAAGTACTGGCTGCTTATAAGCTAGTTGACGCTATCCGCGCATACGGGCATCTTGCTTCGGATATATATCCGCTGAACGACAGACCTAAAGACGCAACCCGTCTGGAACTTTCGTATTATGGATTATCCGAAAACGATTTGCAGTCGATGCCATCCTCCTTGTTCCTGAAAAATCCGCCAGCCCATGTAGAAAATGGACTGGATGCAGTAAACTATTTGAAATCATTGTACACGGGGAAAATCGCCTACGAATTCTCTCATGTCATAGATGAAGAAGAGCGTGCTTGGATTCAATCGAAAATCGAAAACGGAGAAATCTCTGTACAACTTTCCGAGAATGATAAAAAGGCCTTGCTAGAAAGACTTACTAAGGTTGAAGGCTTTGAGAAATTCATTCATCGGACATTTGTCGGAGCAAAACGCTTCTCGATTGAAGGCCTTGACTCCCTAGTCGTCCTTATTGACGAATTGGTGCGCCGTTCTGAAGCCGATAAAGTGAAAAAGATATTGATCGGTATGGCACACCGTGGACGTTTGAATGTATTGACCCATATTTTGAATAAACCTTATGAGATGATGTTCGCTGAATTTGCAGGTGTCCCTTCCGAGCCTTTCCTTCCTGAGGATGGATCGCTCGAGACGACACACGGCTGGTTCGGTGATGTTAAATACCATATGGGAGCACTTTACAAAGCTCCTTCAGGAACAGAACGTTTCTTAGCTTACAACCCTTCACACTTGGAGGTCGTAAATCCGGTAGTGGCTGGCCAGACTCGTGCCGCGCAGGAAACGACAGACCATGAAGGCTTACCAGAGCAAGATATGAAGGCGGCTTATGCAATCATGATCCATGGTGATGCCGCATTCCCTGGTCAAGGCATTGTTCCTGAAACGTTTAACTATAGCCGCGTCCGCGGATATAAGACTGGCGGTTCAATCCACATTATCGCCAATAACACAATCGGTTTTACAACTGAATATTACGATTCAAGATCAACTCATTATTCTTCGGATCCCGCAAAAGGGTTTGAAGTGCCGGTATTGCATGTCAATGCTGACAGCCCGGAAGACGTTATGGCAGCGGCGGCATTTGCATTTGAGTATCGTCAAAAGTTCGGTAAGGATATATTAATAGATTTGATCGGATACCGTCGTTATGGACATAACGAAATGGATGAGCCGTTAGTGACGAACCCGATGATGTACCACTTAATCCATAAGCATCCGACAGCTCGCCAGATTTACGGATCTAAGCTTGTCGAAGAAAATATCTTGCAAGACAAAGATGTAGATAAATTGGATGCGGATGTATTTGCAAAGATGCAAGCCGCATACGACAAAGTGAAGGAAAGTTCTTCCAAAGCAAAAGAAAGCTCCAATGCGACACCAGATGCTGTCGTGGCTGGATATCCGAGAGATCTTGAAACAGGTGTAAATGAAGAGAGATTACAGCGTATGAACGAAGAACTTCTCACTTATCCAGAAGATTTTACGGTGTTCAGCAAGCTGGATCGGATTTTGAAGCGCCGTGAAGAGCCTTTCAAAGGAAAAGGGAAAGTCGACTGGGCACATGCGGAACAATTGGCATTCGGTTCTATCCTCCAAGACGGCAAGCCGATTCGCATAACAGGCCAAGACGTCCAAAGGGGTACGTTCGCACATCGCCATCTTGTGCTGCATGATGAGAAAACTGGGGAAGAATTCGTTCCGCTTCATCATATTAGCGATTCAAACGCTTCGTTTGTCGCATACAACAGCCCATTGACGGAATTTGCAGTTGTCGGCTATGAGTTCGGTTATAACTTGGAGAAAGACCAAGCGTTGTCAATTTGGGAAGCTCAATATGGAGACTTTGCAAATATGGCACAAGTGATGTTCGACCAATTCATCTCCTCCAGCCATTCAAAATGGGGACAGCAGTCCGGGATGGTCATCCTTCTGCCGCACGCGTATGAAGGCCAGGGACCGGAACACTCCAGCGCACGTCTCGAGAGATATTTACAGCTTAGCGCTGAAAACAACTGGACCGTTGCGAACATTTCAAGCGCGGCAAACTATTTCCACGTCTTGCGCAGACAGGCAATGATGCTTGGTACTGAAGTGGAGCGTCCACTCGTCATCGTTTCACCAAAATCACTTCTTCGTCACCCGCTTGTTGGTGCGGACGTAAGTGATCTTGCTGAAGGCCATTTCCAAACAGTCCTTGAACAGCCAGGAACAGGCCATAATCCAGACAAAGTGAAGAAGATCCTATTCGCAAGCGGTAAAATGGCAATCGATCTTGCTGAGAAAGTGAAGGATGGAGAAGGCTTCGACCACTTGCATATCGTGCGTGTGGAACAGCTATATCCTTTCCCTTCCGATAAAATTGCGGAAATCGTAGCGCGCTATCCGAAGGTGAAGGATCTTGTCTGGGTCCAAGAAGAGCCTAAAAACATGGGGTCTTGGTCATTTGCATTGGAGTACATGCAGGAAATCGCAGGCGATAAAAAATCGGTTTCTTATGTAGGCCGTATTCACCGGGCGAGCCCTTCCGAAGGAAATGGTGAAGCACACAAAGTCGAGCAACAACGCATCATCGAAGAAGCTTTGAAAAAATAATTGCACATTAATACAACATATTTGTTTAGCACCGTTGAAACGGTAGAACAGAGGAGGAATTTATTGTGGCTGAGATCAAAGTACCTGAACTTGCAGAATCGATTACTGAAGGAACGATTGCAAAATGGTTGAAACAACCAGGTGAGAGTGTTGACAAAGGTGAGTTTATCGTAGAATTGGAAACGGATAAAGTTAACGTTGAAGTTATTTCTGAGGAAGCGGGAGTCATCCAAGAACTTCTTGCTGCAGAAGGCGACACAGTTGAAGTCGGTCAAGTCATCGCAGTAGTCGGGGAAGGGTCCGGAACACCTGCTACTCAACAAGCGGCACCTGCTCCAACTGTTGAAGAGACGCCTGCACCAGCACCACAACAATCAGCTGCTGCGCAAACAACTGAACAAACTTCTTCCGACCGTACGATTGCTAGCCCAGCTGCTAGAAAACTAGCGCGTGAAAAAGGTATCGATCTAGCTGCTGTTTCACCAGTAGATCCGATGGGCCGCGTTCGTGCTCAAGACGTTTCTGCACATGGTACTGCACCTAAAGCTCCGGCTGCACCTGCTGCACCAGCTAAAGCTGCGTCGGCTCCTGTAGAAGACGGACGCGAAACTCGTGAGAGAATGACGCGTCGCCGTCAAACGATTGCAAAACGTTTGTTGGAAGTAAGACAATCAACTGCAATGCTGACGACTTTCAACGAAATCGATATGACTGCAGTGATGGAACTTCGTTCACGTAAAAAAGATGAATTCTATGACAAGAATGATGTACGTCTTGGTTTCATGTCTTTCTTTACGAAAGCGGTAGTTGCTGCACTTAAAAAATACCCGTACGTCAATTCGGAAATTGATGGTGATGACATCATCCTGAAACACTACTACGACATCGGGATTGCAGTATCGACTGAAGGTGGATTGGTCGTTCCAATCGTCCGCGATGCAGATCGAAAGAACTTCGCTGAAATCGAGTCGACAATCGGAGAGCTTGCTGGAAAAGCAAGAGACAATAAATTGACGATTGCTGATATGTCAGGTGGTTCATTCACAATTACAAATGGCGGTGTGTTCGGATCGTTGTTCTCTACACCAATCTTGAACGGTACGCAAGTCGGAATCCTAGGCATGCATACTATTCAAAAACGCCCTGTCGCAGTAGGCGATAAAGTGGAAATCCGCCCAATGATGTACATTGCATTGTCGTATGACCACCGAGTCATCGATGGAAAAGACTCCGTCGGCTTCTTGAAAAAGGTCAAGGAATTGATTGAAAACCCTGAAGACTTACTTCTTGGTTCATAAGTTATTTAATGATAAACTGAAACAGCCCGAGCATCTCGGGCTGTTTCATATTACTGCAATTGGATGGTGATCTACATGTCTTTTAGAGATTGGACGACTGCACCGACACTTCGGAAAGTCGTATGTACGCATGCGAATGCTGAAAAATATGTCGTAACCGATTGTTTAACACCGGGCAAAGAATATGATGTGAAAAATGAAACAGACGAATTCATTTTCATCGTGGATAACACCGGTAAAGTCGGCGGATTTTATAAAACTTATTTTGAATGAACTTTTCGCCCGATGCCACTTTTTCAGCATCGGGCATTTTTTTAGGAGGATGAACATTTTATGGATTCTTTTATTACAACTGAAAGATTGGAACGGCGTGCAAGGATCTACGAAAAACAACATGCTCCTTTAATACAGGAAGGCGGCTATATTTCTCCTGTCCCCGATCTGTGGGAGGATATATTAATCGGGGTCGTATTGAAAAAGCCGGTCCTTTTAAAAGGGCCTTCCGGATCTGGAAAGACGAAACTTGCACAAAGCATTTCACATTTTTTCAATCAGCCAATGCATAGTGTGAACTGCTCTGTCGATTTGGACGCTGAGTCGCTTTTAGGTTTCAAGACGATTAATGCAAGCAGTGGGCAATCGATTATTGAATTTGTAGAAGGGCCGGTTGTACAAGCAATGAAGGAAGGTCATATTCTTTATATCGATGAAATCAATATGGCTAAGCCGGAGACACTGCCGATTTTACATAGCGTTCTCGACCATAGACGTATGCTGACAAACCCTTTCACTGGGGAAGTCATTCATGCTCATCCTCATTTCACTGTTATTGCAGCTATTAATGAAGGGTATGTCGGAACTTCCCCAATGAACGAAGCATTGAAAAACCGATTCATCTCCTATGCCATACCTTATTTGTCGGGTGAACAATTACGGGAAATCATTCAATCTCTTTTCCCACAAGCCGATAGTACATTGGTCGATGCGTTCATGAATATTAACGAAGATTTAAAAAAGCAAGTGTTGAACGGTTTATTGTCTGAAGAAGCCGCCTCTGTCAGAAGTTTATTGGATGCGATCGCGCTTGCGGAACATATGCCGGTGAGGCGCGCTATTAAATATTCGATTGCGGAAAAGCTGGAAGACAAAATGGAAAGGGACCTTGTCATGGAATTAGTGGAAACGTGGGTGAAGTGAGGCGGATCTAATGGTTAAAATAAATCGGTTCATTCAATTCAATGACGAGACGATCGATGCCAACATGCTGTTGCTATATGAACGGTTGGGGAGGGCGCTTGCGGATGCGGAATTCCTGGAATTGACGGAGCGGAAACTATTCGAATTCCAGCCGAAGGAAGGCATTGTTTCAATTAGCGTGTTTTGGAGGCATCGATCCGAAGATGTGATGCACGCCGGAAGATTATCTGACGTGTATTTATTAACGGCAGGTTTTTGGAAGCATTTTTCTGTATCAGACTGGATTATGTTCAGGAAAAAATACGAAAGCCATCCTTTACGAAAATTCGGTGAAGAGTTGTTGCTCATGTTGGAGGAATTCCGGCTAATGGATGTAGTTGAAAAAGAAAGACCTGGAACTGCCAAGGCATTTTCGGTGAGAAGGCAGTTTTTGCTAGAATTTCATCGGGATAAACTCATGTCCAATACGAATAAGGCGTTTATTGCTGATGCGTTACTGAATCAGCTCTTCCTCACTTTACATGAGGGGCGGTTGACAGACTCTCACGTCGAGTGGGACTTGCCGATTGGCCAAATAATGATGCTCACAACGTATGCAACTGATGCAAAAACAACTTCAGACATGGCCGGACTGGCGGAGCGCATCGTCTACATGGTGGAGGAAGCGATTGAAAATGACCTTGTTCACCAGTATTACGCTGTTGGAGATGCCATTTCGGAGAAAACAGTTGTATTTCATTATCATGAAGGGATGAATGAAGCGGAAAAAGGGGAAGAGGGAACAAAGGAAACGATCGAGGAGATTTTCCGTACGTGGCATCGGGAAAGTGTAAGTGAATCTGGCGTCCACTTGGAATACGAGTTGGAGCATGGAAGGGCTGGAAGGGGAGACGGCAGCAATACGACAGAAGGAAACGAAAATGCTGAAATCCAAGAGACTGGGACCGGTCAATCAGAGGGGAATGAAAGCAGCAAGTGGGCAGATGAGGAGCGGGCAGCTCAGGGCAAGCAATCAGAGCGAAAAACGGCGGGGACTGATTTTGGAAAAGAGCATGTAAACGTTGTTTATGAAGAGCAGGCAGTTCAAGTTGTACGCGATGAAATGAGTCTGACAAAATTATTGAAATGGCGTGAAGAGCAAAGGCCGCATGTCCGTTCATTTGTAGAGGAAATGAAAAAACGGATCGAGTTGAAAGAAGACTCGAAAAGGACGGGTTTGATGAAGGGCAGACTATCGACAAAATTGACGACGATGCTGTTGGATGAACGTCCTCGTCCTTTTTACAGGAAAAACGTGCCTTCGGATAAGCTTGACGCAGTGTTCGGCTTGCTCGTCGACGGTTCCGCCTCGATGATGGATAAGCTCGATGAGACGAAGAAAGCTGTGTTGCTCTTCCACGACGTCTTAAGGGAACTATCTGTCGAGCATGAAATCTCTTCTTATTTTGAGGATGCCAATTATGCCTCGAAGGATTTGCAACCGAATGTGTTCGGATTGATGCATACATTTGAGGATAAGCGGAAAGATGATGGGTTGACGATTCTTTCATTTGAGACGAACGAAGATAACCGGGACGGTTTTGCGATTAGATGGATGACGCGTCGGTTATTGGTCAGACCAGAGAAGCATAAGTTTCTGCTCGTTTTTTCGGATGGCGAGCCGTCCGCTTTTGGTTATGATCGGAACGGAATCTTGGATACGCGGGAAGCTGTATTGGACGCAGAGAAAAAAGGGGTGTCTGTTATCCATTTGTTTTTAGCGTCAGAGGAGCCAACGGATGATCAGCGGGCATTGTTTTCAATGATGTTTGGGAATAAATCCGCGGCGTCACAATCTGTTGAGCATTTCACTGATCAGACGTTACGGATATTGAGAAAGCTGCTGGCAATTGTATTGGTATAAAGAGGGTAGTAGTGATAGATGTTGATTTCCGCTTCAGGCGGGCGCTTTCCGCGGGCGTCGCTTCAGCCTCCTCACTTTGCTTCGCTCCGTTGCGGGGTCTTCAGCTGACGCTTTTCCCGCAGGAGTCGCCGCCTTCCACTCCAATCAACGGAACTCGTGAAAATCTAACATCTCCAAGGCTTATAAAAATAATAAAACTAATAAAGACGACTAAAGAAATTCCAAATACCGAACTTCTCAGTCGTCTTTATTATAAAAAATTTTGAGTTTACAATGGACGATTCGGAGATTGTGTTTTTTCATGGACGGCTAGAAGACGTTGTTTCAATTCTTCTTCCATACGGGCGATTTCAACTTCCGCCGCTTTCCGTTTCGCGCGTCCATCCGCTTGGATGACAAGCGTCTCTTCGATTGTCTGGATCAAGTTTTCTTGTGTTTTCTTCAATGTGTCAATTTCGATAATGCCTCGCTCGTTTTCTTTCGCAGTTTCGATCGAGTTCACTTTCAGCATTTCAGAGTTCTTCAATAGAAGGTCATTTGTCGTCTTCGTCACGAGACGCTGTGATTCGACAGCTTTTCGCTGTCTATTCAGTGTCAACGCTATGGCGATCTGATTTTTCCATAACGGAATGGAGGTCATGATAGACGATTGGATCTTCTCTGCAAGGGTTTGATTCGTCTGTTGAATCATTCTGATTTGCGGAGCGCTTTGGATGGTGATCTGTCTTGAAAGCTGAAGATCGTAGAGTCGCTTTTCCAACCGATCAAGGAATTGCCTCATATCATTCACTTCTTGGAACGCCATCTGGTCATTCGATAATTCCGCTTTTCTTTGCATTTCCGGAATGATGACATTCGCAATCTCATCCCGTTTCAATTCTGCTGCAGCGATATAGACGTTCAAAGCCTGGAAGTATGTCTTGTTCTGTTCGTAAAGGCTATCGAGCATTTGAACATCTTCGAGCAACCCACGCTTGGAATGTTCCAATTGGACACCAATGCGATCAATTTGTGTGCTGAGTTTTTGGTATTTCGTCATCATTTCCTGAATGGACCTTGTTGCTCGGCTGAAGAGACGGCTCAGACCGGATTTTTTCTTCTCGGATAAGTCTTCAGGATCGATTTCCGAAAGCTTGCTCATTAAGTCGCTTAAGACATCCCCAACTGGACCGATATCCTTGCTTTGTACATGATCCAGCATTTTATGGGAGAAGCGTGATAATTCATTTTGCGCATTTGCGCCATATGTGATGATCGCTTCATAATTGCCTACGGGAATTTGCTCGGCAAGTTGCTTCGCCTTTTCCTGTTCTTCAGGCGACAGGCGATCTAACAGTTTCACCGCCACCTGGCCTTTGCTCTGCTCTGTCTGCATCTCTTTTGGCAATAGCGGTTCATTTACGTTAAATGGATTGTCCAATAGGTCATCCATCGTTTTCACATCTGCATTAGTCAAGTTGTTTTCCGTCATTCCGCATTTCTCCTTTCATCTCAAGCAACGGTTTATTCTTTTTCATCGTCACATCCACATAGTCCAGCTCGAGTTGAAGCTGTTCGATATCAGTTGCTAATGCGCCCCTTAAATCCTGCTCCAATTGCTTGTTCACTTCGGTAAGTGTTTCTCTTGTATGTTGGAGGGCGACTCTGATTTCTTGATCTTTCAACGGTTGATTGACCAATATTGCATATTTGGAGGTCAACTCGACAGCTGAGTCGAGATGAGAGTAGAAAAATCTTTCGACATGATAGAATTTCTTCGGGTTTTTGCGTACTATGGTTAGAATCCTTTTTGCCAAGTTATTCATCTCATATACTTGTTTGAATGCTTGGACAGAGCGGACCTGGCCGTACAAACCGTTCAATTGCTTGATTTTCGATTTGGCTTCGTTGATCTGGTTTTTAATATGCTTATATTCGGATCTTGACATGCCAAGTTCTTTCACATTCGACGACAGTTGTATTTGTTTAATCGTGAAATTGCCACCTAAGTATATTGCAATCATCAGGCCCGTTGCGGCGAATGGGTTCATGCCTGCAGCAAGTATCATCGCCAACCAAGAGCCGAAGCTGATCGGCGCCGCTATTAAGTGCCTTTGGAAAAACTGTTTAACTTCTTGCATCGTCTACAGGCCTCCTTGTTTTCTCTATTCTTTACTACGTTTGAAACGACAAATAGTTTCATCCCCTTAGTCCAATTATACCTGATTTGCGGTGGAAATACATTTTAATGAATGTGTGAATTCATTTGCTTGGATAGTTTCACTGGATTTGCTAAAATGAATCCACTCACTGCCTTTTTGGATAGGGGGAACGGAAAATGGAATATGAAGTTATTTATATGAAAGCTGACTATGAGCCATGGTGGATGTTCGAAGACTGGGAGAAGACAATCCAATCAAGACGGACATTTGCAACTGCTCACGAGGCTTTGGAATACTTATGTGATTTAAAAAAGGAATTTGGGGTAAAGTATAATTACCAAGAAGAGCGGAAAGGTTGTTTCTTTGCGTATTGGTCTGATAGTGAGCGCATCTTCTGTGAAGGTTGCGATGAAGATCTGCAAATATTTCACGGCATCATCTCCTTGGCGGATGGAAAACCTTCTTCCTTTATGTCAATAAATAATTCGAATATTTGATATTGTTATATTGACAATTTTATTGGGTATGGTATAGTAGCAGTAATATAAATTGATTTACCGAAGCAGACGGATTCACGTATTACAAAAGGTGATCGGCGTTGTCGGTGCTTTTTGTAATATGTGAATTTTTTTCATGTATTAGCAATACAATTATTTGGAGGTAGTCACAGATGAAACAAGGTACTGTAAAATGGTTCAACTCTGAAAAAGGCTTCGGATTTATCGAAGTTGAAGGGGAAGACGACGTATTCGTACACTTCTCTGCTATCCAGGGAGACGGATTTAAAACTTTGGACGAAGGTCAACAAGTTGAGTTCGAAGTTGTGGAAGGCAATCGTGGTCTTCAAGCTGCTAACGTAGTTAAACTATAATTCGTCAGACAAAAGAGGCGCCTTTGACAGGTGCCTCTTTTTTACATACAAAAGCTACAGCGGCCTGACTGTCGCATCTGGCCGCTGTAGCTAGTCGCATACTATTCGGGCTTTGTGACTGACTCCAATGTTGAGGTGACAACGTAATCCTCCTCATCATCGACTGTTTTCATAATCGACTCGCGTTTCACTTCACCAAATCCTTCGACGAAATATTTACGATTGACGAAATCATCGCCTTTTTCTTCAATGACAAAGGCATGCTCGAATTTCTGGTATGGTGTATCAACGGTTACATCCGTTTCGACAATTTCCCAGCTATCGAATGTCGTTCCAATTTCAAAAGGCTTTTTCAAGTATACGCCTAGTGGCTCCATTGCTTCAATCTCTTGCTGAGAAGGGAAATCCTCATGCAAATCCACTGGTATTTCTTCCATTTTGGTGATTTGGTCTTTATCAATTTTGTAAATGCGCCTAATTAAAGCACCGCCATTATTTTCGTGTACAATTACATAATTTTCATATGGATGGGCAAAATCTATGTCCAGTGCTGCAAATTCATTCCCTTCGCCTTTAAATTGCGCTTTCGATCCGTCTGGAAGGAAGTAGTCAAGTAACGATTGATCGTTTTGGTCTGGTTTTTCGGTAGAGTCATCAGTTTTCCCTTGTTGCCCGTTGGGGTTTGTCGTTTCACCGCTATTTCCCGAATTGTTCAAGCTCGTCGTGTTGTTTGTACAACCGGAAGCTATTAACGCGAAAAGCAAAACATGTACGAATATGAATTTCACTCTCATCTAATTCACTCCTTTCCGGTAGTATTGCCGATAATATGATCGCTATCCTTTTTTATTTCCATTACCGATAATTGAAATTCCAAACGAAAGAACCGTTTCCCATCGAAGGAAACGGTTCAATTTATTAGTTGGAAACAGCTTGTTGCTCTCTCCATTCAAGATATTCGTCGTATTGCATCATTTTATCGAAAATCGTACCATCTTCACGAATTTCAATGATTCGATTCGCGACTGTCTGTATGAACTGCTGGTCATGAGAAGTGAAGACCATAGCTCCTTTAAAAGCAATCAATCCATTATTCAATGCTTGAATTGATTCCAAATCCAAGTGGTTCATTGGCTCATCAAGCAAAAGGACATTGGCATTATTCAACATCATCTTGGATAGCATGCAACGGACTTTTTCTCCACCCGATAAAACAGATGGTTTCTTTTTAACTTCTTCTCCGGAGAAAAGCATACGGCCGAGGAAACCACGTAAAAATGTTTCAGTTTGGTCTTCAGGTGAGTATTGACGCAACCATTCCACCAATGATGATTCAGACCCCTCGAAATACTTGCTGTTATCAAGAGGGAAGTAGGAGCGGGAAGTCGTGATGCCCCATTTGAAAGTTCCTGAATCTGGCTGTGCCTCTTCGGCAAGAATTTGTAACAGGGCCGTTTTCGCGAGAGGGTTGCCCAATAGTATGATCTTATCCTCTTTATTCATTGTAAAAGTGACGTCTTTCAACATTACTTTGCCATCTTGAGTTTTGGATAGATCTTTTACGCTAAGCACATCATTACCAATTTCACGTCCGATTTGGAAGTTGACGAACGGATATCTGCGTGAAGAAGGCTTAATATCATCCAACTCAATTTTTTCGAGTGCTTTTTTACGGGAAGTTGCTTGTTTCGATTTTGAAGCGTTCGCACTGAAGCGTGCGACGAACGCTTGTAGTTCTTTAATCTTTTCTTCTTTTTTCTTGTTTTGGTCTTGAGCCATTCTTAACGCCAATTGGCTGGACTCGTACCAGAAATCATAGTTTCCTGGGTATAGCTGGATCTTCGAGAAGTCAAGGTCGGCAATTTGTGTACAAACCTTGTTCAGGAAGTGACGGTCATGCGATACGACGATGACGGTATTCTCAAAATCGATAAGGAATTCTTCCAACCATTGAATTGCTTTCAAGTCCAAGTGGTTTGTCGGCTCATCCAGCAGCAAGACATCAGGTTTTCCAAATAACGCCTGTGCAAGGAGCACTTTCACTTTTTCCGAACCGCTTAGCTCAGACATTTTGACATGATGGAGACTTTCTGGAATGCCTAGTCCTTGCAGAAGGATAGCGGCTTCCGATTCAGCTTCCCATCCATTCAACTCAGCAAACTCTCCTTCGAGTTCTGCCGCGCGCATGCCATCCTCGTCAGAGAAATCCTCTTTCATATAGATTGCATTTTTCTCGGTCATAATATCATATAGACGTTGATGTCCTCTAATGACCGTATCGAGCACTTCATTTTCTTCATACTCGAAGTGATTTTGCTTTAGAACTGCCAAACGCTCATCTTTGTTCATGATGACGTTACCTGTTTGAGGTTCAAGCTCACCCGACAAAATTTTAAGGAATGTCGATTTACCGGCTCCATTTGCTCCGATCAATCCATAACAATGACCTGGGTTGAACTGTATATTCACATCTTCAAACAGTTTGCGGTCACCGAATTGAAGACTTACATTACTGACTGCTATCATAAAAAAATCCTCCTAAATTCACAATGCTCCTATTATAACATGGATTCTTTACTGAGTGGTATGTGTATGATTCGTTTTTCGCACTTTTTAAGCGCATCTCGTGTATGATTGTAAAGGAAGTTTTTCTTCTTCGCTTTTTTCGTTCGACCTTCGATGCATTTCCACAAAAAAATCCCCTTCTAGGGGATCAACACTTGAAAGCGCTCCGTTGCCGGTAGGCGTCCAATAAGCATAGCTCTTTGTTCAATAAATACTCCATCCGCACATAATCTCTCTTCGTTGGAACGGCATGCTTATCCAATCCGGACATGGAAAACAAAAAATAATAGTCTTTCACTTTCCGGAATAGGAAGACGGTGTGGGGGAATTCATCAAAAATACATTTCACTTGATACTTCAGTGTATATTCCCAATGTAGGAGTTTCATGCACATCTTTCCTTTCATACCTATTATAGTAGAAAGGGGTAAGGAACACAAGTTCGTAAGTAATGTATAAAGGAGTTTAGTAATGTAATGTCACAACGTACTTTGAAACATAACACGATTTTACTTCTCGTTACCATTTTTATCATAGCGGTCAATATGAGGCCGGCTATAACGTCAATTGGTCCGATGCTTGATATCATTCGTGACGACCTTTCCCTAACTAACGCAAAAGTGAGTCTGTTAACGGCTTTGCCGGTCTTTTGCATGGGACTGTTCGCGTCGTTTGCTCCATTGCTCAATCGCAAGCTGGGACTGACACGCTCCATGTATCTCATGCTCTTTGTCGTCGGTATTATGACAGCACTGAGAGGCTTTTATTCGAATTATGTTCCCTTGATCTTCTCAGCAATTATTATCGGGATCGCAATAGCTGTCATGGGGCCGCTCCTGTCTGCAATGATCAAACAAACTTTTCCCGAACGGGCGACAAGTGTCATCGGCGTCTATTCCTTCGGCATGGGAGTCGGTTCTTCACTAGGAGCGGGTCTCACTGCCATCTTTTTCGAATCCACCGGTTCGTACCCATTCGCACTTGGCATTTGGGCAGTGTTAGCGATCGCAGCAATTTTATTCTGGAGACTTTCGGTGCAAGGGGAAATTAATCTGCAGCATGAAGAAGGGGAGAAGGCGGGAAAGAGCAATGCACATGGCGCGTCACCTTGGCGCAAGAAAAAAGCTTGGCTGTACTTGCTCTTTTTCGGGCTGCAAGCATCAAGTTTCTTCTGCATCATTACGTGGATCGTACCACTGGCGACTGATGCAGGAATGTCACTCGTGCAAGCAAGTACGCTTTTGAGTGTGATGATGACACTGCAGATCTTCTTAAATCTCGTATTTCCAATGGTATATGAACGCTTTCCGAATAGAAGGTTTTGGCTGCTGTTATTTTTAACGATGGGTTTGATCGCGTTCGGCTTGTTTTGGACTGGAGAGTATGCACTAATGTGGGTGAGTTCCATTTTCATGGCAATCCCTCTTGCCGGTCTGTTTCCAATTGCGCTGTTATTTCCATTGGATGCGACGGAAACACCTGAGGATACAAATGAGTGGACTGCAATGATGCAGACGGGCGGCTATCTCATCGCAGGATTTTTGCCGTTATTAATTGCAATGGTCTACGACTGGACTGGTGATCATCATAATACATTGTTGATTTTCATGGGATTGTTCGTTTCAATGATTGTTCTCACATTCATGATCGGTGACCGGGAGCAGAATGTGGAATAGTGTATATAGATAACAGGTGAAGGATTCATTCCTTCACCTGTTTTTTATAGGCTTATTTCCAGTATTCTTTTATGAACTCGTCCCGTCCTGATTTGGCACGGTCCTCCTCATAATGGTCCTGCTCTTTTTCATAGTAATCCTGGTGATATTCTTCGGCACGGTAGAATGTCTCCGCTGGCCGGATATCTGTCACGATCGGCTTCGAAAACTTGCCGCTGTTGGCAAGCTCCTCTTTCGAATGCTCCGCAGCCTTCCTTTGTTCTTCATTATAATAAAAGATGGCTGTCGTATACGAGTGTCCGCGATCATGGAACTGTCCGCCCGCGTCGGTCGGATCGATCTGTGGCCAATATAATTCCAGCAGTTTTTCATATGTAAATATAGAAGGGTCATAAGTAATCTCGACGACTTCTAAATGTCCAGAATCGCCCTTTTTCACGTCCTCATAAGTAGGATTTTCAACGTGCCCACCCATATAGCCCGACACGACATCTACAATTCCATCCCATTCCTTGAATGGCTTCACCATGCACCAAAAACACCCGCCGGCAAAAGTAGCTTTCTCAGTTAGTCGACTTGTCATAATCTGCAACCCCTCTCCAATTCAATAACTAAATTGTAGCACACGAAAGAAAGGCTGCCTACATACGGTCTGATGACCGCAGTGCAACCTTTCCTCGAAGTGCCAATGAGTGGTTGTGCTTATTGTTTTATTGATTAATAGACAAAGCTTGCACCAATAATGATTAACAGGATGAAAAGCACAACAATCAAAGCAAAGGAAGAACCATATCCGCCTCCGTATTCACGTCCCATTTATACCACCACCTTCAATATAGACTATGCAAGAAAATAATCGATGCATAGGGAAATGACCAGAATCTGAAGCATTATCTAAAGGCACTCACATGGTATACTATCGTTATACATTCGCAACCAATGGCACTCAACAATCGTCCTATAGGTGACTTTACAATTTGGAGGAATTAATCTTGAACGAAGATCAGTACGAAGGCCCGGTGCCGAGAAGAAGAAGGCGAAGAAAACTACGGATTGGCAGGGTGTTTTTCACGTTTCTTTTCATCGGCTTCATCGTGGCGGGGCTTTATTCATACTTTCAATATAAGGAAGGCAAGTCATTGGCAAATGGGAATACAATCGATCCAGGTCCTTTCCGTGGTGATGTCATCGATCCACAAAACCCTTCAGTAGAGAATTATCTTCTATTGGGCATTGACGATGATGGGAGCGGAAAGTCGCGCACCGACACAATGATGGTCCTTTCTTGGAATAAACAAGAAGGATCGATCCGCCTTGTTTCGTTCATGCGGGATATTTACGCAGATATTCCTGGATATAAATCATATAAACTTAATACAGCTTATTACTTAAACGGAGTTCAGGCGGTAAAGGATACGATTACCGGAATGTTTGGCATCCCAATTCACCATTATGCAATCGTTGATTTTGATAATTTCGAGTCGATCGTCGATATCGCATTTCCTGATGGAATCACAATCGATGTTCAAAAAGAAATGTCTGAAAAAATCGGCGTGGCCCTCATGCCAGGCAAACAACGTCTGAACGGAAAGGAATTGCTTGGATATGCTCGTTTCCGCGCCGATGCTGAAGGGGATTTCGGCAGGGTGGCAAGGCAACAGGAGGTTATTTCAGCTGTAAAAGATGAGGCAATGAGACCCGAAATGCTTCTTCATCTTCCGAAGTTGTCAGGTGCGTTATCCGGCTTCATAGAGACGGACTTAACGGCAAAGGATGAAATCTCAAAAGCGTTCACTCTTCTAATGAAGGGCAAAGCCGATCTGGAAACGATGAGAATCCCTGTAGAAGGCACATATCGCTTCAACTCTTATTCACATGCAGGGTCAGTTATTGAGCTTGATATCGAAAAGAATAAGGAGGCACTAGCAGCCTTCCTTGATTTGGAGCTTGAGTGATGGAAAGTAGGGGGAGTCAATGGATTACGAAGAAATAAAATCAACAGACCGAAGCAAACAATTGAATGATGGAACACCACGGATTATCCGTTTCCTTGGAGGACGAGCTACAATGTTCGTACTCCTTTCGATCTTGTTAATCGGCCTGATTATTTTAGTGTTCAGCAAAGTTGCTTTCGTTTTTTATCCGATTAAAGTTTTCTTTTCAACTGTCGTGTTGCCGATAATCCTTGCAACAATCGCCTATTATTTGCTGCGGCCCATACTCCGTTTTTTGGAACGAATACGAATTCCAAGAGTATGGGGGATTTTCATCATTTTCGTCGGCCTCATCGGCTTAATAACGTTATTGGTGTTTCTCGTTTTTCCTTTTCTGAAAACGCAATTTGCTAACCTGATTGAAGAGTTTCCTACTTATTTCAATCAAATGCTCATTAATGTCGACTCATTTTTACGGACGTCAATTTTTTCAACGTATTATAAAGAATTGGATATTAACATTAGCAGTCTTCTCGACAACGGAAAAGGGAACATCGGTGATTTCATAACAGATGCAGTCGGTGGGATCGCTTCCGGCATCACATCATTCATTTCAGCATTGACTGGTTTCATTCTAGCAATCGTCACAGTTCCTTTTATTCTTTTTTATTTATTGAAGGACGGGGAGAAGCTTCCTCAGATGATTAAAAAAATGTTGCCACCACGACTTCGGGATGATGCAGAGGTCATTCTCAACGATGCCGATCATCAGATCAGCGCTTACATCCAAGGTCAAATTCTTGTAGCGATTAGCATCGGAATTATGGTGTCGATTGGTTTCCTCATTATCGGCATGAAATATGCACTGTTATTAGGTGCGCTGGCGATGTTTACAAGTGTCGTACCGTATTTAGGTCCACTCATTGCAATTACACCGGCAGTGATCATTGCCATCGTCACTTCACCATTAATGCTCGTGAAACTGGCCGCGGTCTGGACAATTGTTCAATTGGTCGATGGGAAATTCATATCTCCGCAAATTATGGGGAAGTCATTGAGAATCCATCCGATTACTATCATTTTCGTTTTGTTGACAGCAGGTTCTCTATTCGGAGTTGCGGGAGTTGTCCTTGGGATCCCCGGTTACGCTTTATTGAAAGTGGTGTTCACGCATTTGTTCGAGTTGCTGAAAGTAAGATATAATAAATACGAGCCGAATGATGCGATGCATTACGAAGATGTAAAAGAATAAAAGGAATGGACGTCCGGTAACGGGCGTTCATTTTTAATCAATAATATTATTATGTAAACCTATCAGCTATAACATATTGAAATATTGGAAGAGGGCACCCGATATAATATCGAGGTGCCTTTTGCTATTCCGTTTCATATATGATTGTTCCCGTCAATGAAAGATCATATCCTCCTAATGCGCCGATTTCATTTTGGAATTCCGGCGAGCGAAGGATGGATAAGATAGAGTGACGTACAATTTCATTCTCAGGAGTCTTGTACATGACGAGGTCATATTGCTCTTGGACGAGGGGGATGAAATCCACTCCTACTAATGCCGCAGCCTTTTCAATTCCGACACCGACATCCGCAAATCCGGATGCCACATTGCTTGCGACGGCGATATGGCTCATTTCCTCCGTATGGTAACCTTCGACGTTGCGGGGGATTATGCCTTCCAACCGCAATTTCTCGTCGAGCAGCACTCTCGCTCCTGAACCAATTTCCCGATTGACCATTCTGATAGACGGCTTGCTGAAATCTTTCCACGTCCGGATATTTTTCGGATTGTTCTTTTGTACGAATAGGCCCGCCGACCTTGACAGTAAATTGATGACGATGAATTCACGGCCGGTAAGTATTCTTTTGATATATGGAATATTATACGTGCCCGTCTCCCCATCGAACAGATGGGTGCTGACGATGTCGGCTTCTCCTTCGTACATTGCGAGCAAGCTGTTGAGACTACCGGTGTAGGAACGGAGCGGACGGTATCCAGTCCCGCATCTTTCAATTGCATTTGCAAGCAGATCCAGGGTGATGTCCTGCCCGCTAATGATCAGTTTCCTTTGTGAAGCCGGCTGGTACGGTCTGGGAGGGGGAGTGGATTCAGTCCTTTGAAACGGTTTTTCCGCTGTTTCGGAAATCACTTTTTCTTGTTTTTCAATCAACCCGCCGCTTTTGGATTTGTCCTTATAAGCTTCAAGGTCATCTGCATCGATTCTCATTTGCCTACCGACACGGTACGCGCGAAGATCTCCTTTTTTTATTAAATCATAAACGGTCAGTTTGGAGACTTTCAAAAGATCCGCAATTTCCTCGGTCGTATATGATGCTGCTTGATGATTAGCCATAAGTAACCTCCTGTAGTATTCTTATCTTCATTTTCTCTTATAACAAATATAAATGCAATCTATTCAGATATAATTGATGATAAGTAATTATTAGAAGTTATATTTAATTAAATATAGATATATTTAGTTATAATATGTACTATATGACAATAGGCAGTAATAACAAATGATAATAAGGAGAATTTGATATGAAATTGCTCGTTAAATGGTTGCTCCTTCTCGTTATAGCGGCAACTCCTTTTGGCTGCGCATCTACAGGTGGGAAGGGGGATACACAGATGGAATTGGGAATATCAGCCGCCGCAAGTTTGACGGATGCTTTAACTGAATTGAAACATGTGTACGAAAACGAAAATGATGAAGTTTCCATCACTTTGAATTTCGGGAGCTCCCGGAAACTTGCGACTCAAATTGAACAAGGCGCCCCCGCCGATATTTATCTTTCAGCAAGCACCGATGATATGATGAGGCTGAAGGAAAAGGAGCTTATCATTGATTCGACGGTCGTGAACATTACAGAAAACTCCCTTGTGTTAATTGCTAATAAGCTAGTAGAGAATCCAGCTTCATCTTTCAAACAGCTTAGTTCAGATGGAATTGATCAAATTTCAATTGGGGAGCCGGATTCTGTTCCAGCAGGGAAATATACAAAGGAGGTTTTGGAGCATCTCCAATTGTGGGCGCCCCTGAAAAATAAACTCGTCATGGGGTCGGACGTGAGGCAAGTGTTGACGCATGTCGAAATGGGGAATGCAGATTATGGGGTCGTATATGCGAGTGATGCGAGGACGTCTGATAAAGTGACTGTTGTTGCGGAAGCCGATCCCTTTTGGCATTCGAGGATCATCTATCCGGGAGCGGTCGTGAAAGGTTCCAATCACCCGGCTGCGTCAGAGGCATTCCTAGATTTCGTGGCGGGTAAAGAGGGAAAAGAAATTTTACAAAAGCATGGCTTCAAATGAGTAGCTTAGGAGGGGAGATGGGGATGGATTATTCACCATTAGTTCTTTCTTTAAAAGTGGCGGCCATTTCCACAACGGTCGTGTTCATTTCCGGTGTCTTTTTCGCACGCGTTTTTTCAAGAAAGCAATTTTTGGGTAAAACGGTGATCGAATCCTTCTTCATGCTGCCTCTCGTCTTGCCTCCTACTGTAGTCGGTTTCGCCTTATTGCTACTGTTTGGCAAGCATGGCTGGATCGGGAAGTGGCTGATGGAATGGTTTGGTGTCCAGGTTGTCTTCACTTGGCTTGGCGCCGTTATCGCTTCCATCGTCGTCTCCTTCCCTTTGATGTACCAAAGTGCAGCAGCCGCATTTGACAGTCTCGACGACCGGCTTGAAAACGCCGCCAGAACGTTAGGGGCATCCGAATGGCGCGTGTTCTGGACAATCGCTTTCCCGCTTGCCTGGCCAGGCCTCCTTGCCGGCCTCGTCCTTTCATTTGCGAGGGGGCTCGGCGAATTTGGTGCCACCCTCATGCTTGCGGGCTATATACCCGGTAAGACCGATACAATTCCGATGGCGATCTATTTCGCTGTCGAATCAGGGCAGATGGAGAAAGCGACGTTTTGGGTAGTTATCATCGTCGCATTAGGCTTCAGCACAATCATGTGGCTCAATTGGTGGAGCCGCCGAAACATGAGAAGGTATACGAATCAAAATCGAAGCAGGTGATTGGATGCTGGAAGTGAATATTAAAAAACAATTATCCCATTATGACTTGGATGTCGAATTTAACATGAAAGATGAAATACTCGTCTTGTTTGGTCCATCCGGATCCGGGAAAACAACGATCTTACATACGATTGCAGGATTGACGAAGCCTGATGAAGGATCGATCAAATTGGGTGGTAAGACCTTTTTCCAAGGCAATGGCAGCTCCCTATCCGTACAGGAGCGAAATATAGGGTTGCTGTTCCAAGACTATGCCTTGTTCCCGCATATGACAGTAGGCAAAAACATAAGGTATGGCATGAAAAGGAAGGATGAATTCCGATCCTTTGTTGTCGAACAGCTGTTGCATGTCCTAGGCATCCAACAGCTTTTATTAAAATATCCCCATCAAATATCCGGCGGCGAAAAACAAAGGGTGGCTCTTGCGCGAGCATTGGCGTCGGAGCCATCCATCCTGTTGCTGGATGAGCCTCTTTCTGCTTTAGATAGAGAAACGCGCATCGATTGTCAAAATGAATTGATTCGGCTGCATGAATTGTGGAAGATTCCGTTCATCATTGTGACGCATGATATGGAAGAAGCCGAAAAATTATGGGACCGGATATTATTTCTCGAGCATGGAAAGATCATCGAGGAAAGGGGAGCAACGAATCCTTCTATTTAACCTGATAATCCAGTGCTATAATTTGAGGTGAACATAATATGGGAATGGATGTGGGGGAGGTCGTGTGCCGGATCATCAGTTCGTAATGTTCTCTTTTGTGCATTTATCGGTTCTATTAATGGTTGCTATTATCATCGTGCTCCTCTATTGGCAACGGAAGAGGCTGCAAGTCAATTCTTCCAAACTGAAATGGGTCGAGCGGATTTTCGCACTATCTTTATTAGCAATGGATATCCTCTATCACATATGGCTCATCGTGACGGATCGATGGGCATTGGATGACTCACTGCCCCTTGAATTATGCAGCATCTCCCTATTCGTCTCGATTGTGCTGCTGTTGACGGGGAATCGCCATTTAACCGATTTTGTCATTTTTGCAGGCATCGGTGGCGCTTTACAAGCATTAGGAACACCTGTTCTCGACATGGATTTTCCGCATTTTCGCTTTTTCCATTTCTTCTACACGCATGTGGGAATCATTTTGACGGGGTTTTATTTTGTCTGGGTGAAAGGCTATAAACCTACGTTTAAAGGCGTATTGAAAACAATGGTGGTCATCAATGCACTTTTGCCGATCATTTTAGCAGTGAACTGGCTCGTTGAAGGGAATTATATGTTCCTGCGAATGAAACCTTATAATGGCAGCCTGCTAGATTTCCTCGGTCCTTACCCTTGGTATATTCTATCTTTAGAAGCGGTCGCATTTATCATATTTACGGTCATTTGGCTTTTATTACGGAAAAAGGGAAAAGAGTCAGGGAGTTAACTATGTTTTTCAGCATATTTTCCATATAGACAACCATTCATTGGGAATGCTAAAATTTACTAACCGACAACAGTGGGAGGGAGATGACGAAAATGGAATCGAGCAAACAAAACGGGGTAAAAGCGAAGATCAGTTTGAAAGATGCAGTCAAACAACAGCTTGAGGCTAAGAAGAATTCGACAAAGTCGACAAAAACAACAGGAAATCCAATTCAACAAACACCAAAAATGAAGAGCCAGCAATCGAAGAAAGTAACCCAATCAAGTCGCAAAATGGGTATTTGATCATGCTGAAAAAAGAAAAAGCAAATCCCTTACAAGGGATTTGCTTTTTTCTACTCTTACAATTGTTTCAGGAGATTTGCCATCTCGATAGCGGAAACTCCTACGTCCCACCCTTTATTTCCAGCCTTCGTCCCGGCGCGCTCAACCGCTTGTTCTATCGAATCGGTCGTCAATACGCCAAAGATGACTGGCACTTCTTCTGTCATATTTAGTGCGGCAACCCCTTTAGCCACTTCGTTGCATACGTAATCAAAGTGGGGAGTAGCCCCTCTAATGACGGTGCCTAATGTAATAACCGCATCATATTTCTTTGAAGCCGCCATCCGTTTTGCAATGAGAGGAATTTCAAAAGCGCCAGGAACCCAAGCGATTTCAATATCGTTCGCATCAACTCCGTGGCGGCGCAATGCGTCTTCAGCTCCACTGAGAAGCTTGCCTGAAATAAATTCGTTGAAGCGGGATACGACGATGCCGATTTTAAGTCCTGTACCGATTAAATGTCCTTCATATGTCATACTCATTTGTATTTCCTCCTCAGATATGCAGTAAATGCCCTAATTTCGCCTTTTTCGTCTCCATATAGAATCGGTTGCTTTCTTCTACAGGCAGTTCGATCGGGATACGATTTTCGACCACTATTCCGTGATCTGAAAGACCTTCAATTTTTCGTGGATTGTTCGTCAACAATTGAATATTGTTGTACCCAAGATCAGAAAGGATTTGTGCGCTGACGAAATACTCCCGTAAATCGTCACCGAAACCTAATCGGGCATTTGCCTCGACTGTATCATAGCCTTGCTCTTGAAGCTTATATGCTTTCATTTTATTGACGAGGCCGATTCCACGGCCTTCCTGACGCATATAAATAAGAACTCCCATCCCGGCTTCCTCAATTTGTGTAAGTGCAGCATGCAGCTGTGGACCGCAATCGCATCGACAAGAACCGAATACGTCACCCGTCAGGCATTCCGAATGGATTCTGACAAGAGGGGCCTCGCCGGGCGTGAAGTCGCCCACTTGACCTCTCACAAAAGCGATATGTTCGCGGCCGGTCAATTTTTCTACATAAGTGATTGCGGTGAAGTCGCCATACTTTGTCGGCATATGGATATCGACGACCCTTTCAACAAGCCTCTCATTTCTTTTCCGGTACGCAATCAATTCTTCTATCGTTAGGATAACCAGATCGTGCCGCTTTGCGATCTCCACTAACTCTTCTCCTCGGGCCATCGTTCCGTCGTCATTCATTATCTCACAAATGACGCCCGCTGAAGTAGCATCGGATAGACGGGCTAGGTCGACCGCAGCTTCCGTATGTCCTGGACGCACCAATACACCACCAGCTTTTGCGACTAACGGGAAAATGTGGCCCGGCCTTCTGAAGTCTGAAGGCTTCGAGTCTTTATCTATCATTTTGAAGATCGTTTCCGAGCGTTCAAATGCGGAAATCCCTGTATGGCAGGACGAATGATCAATACTAACTGTGAATGCAGTCCCATGGACATCAGTATTCGTGTTTGTCATTGGAGATAAATGAAGATCGTCTGCCAGCTGTTGTTCAATTGGAACACAAATGAGTCCACGTCCTTCCGTCGCCATGAAATTGATCATAGCTGGAGTCGCATAGTCAGCGAGCGCGACAAAATCACCTTCATTTTCACGACTTTCATCGTCCACGACGATAATCGCTTTACCTTTTTTCAATTCCTCGATCGCTTTTTCTACCGTAACGAACATAACTAACACCTCTCAATCCAAAAATCCGCTATTGGCTAGTGCTTCCATTGTCAGCCCGCCTGGCGGTTCAGCTTCTTTTCTTAAGACAATCCGCTCTATATATTTCGCAAGAATATCGCATTCCACATTGACATAGTCTCCGACACGCTTATGACCGAGAATAGAATCAGCTTGAGTGACGGGAATGAGGGATATCGTAAACCCTTGTTCAAATATGCTGAAAACAGTCAATGAAGTTCCGTCAACCGTTATCGAACCTTTAGGGACAAGATATGTTTGAAATGCGGAATCCATTTGAATATCGATATATATTGCATTTTCAATCGGACGCATCGCGATAATTTCACCGACGCAATCGACATGACCAGTTACAAAATGGCCGCCAAAACGGCCGTTCGCTGCCATAGCACGCTCCAAGTTCACACGGCTTCCGGATTTCAATGTGGAAAGTGCCGTCGCTATGAACGACTCGGGCATGACATCTGCTGCGAATTCGGTTTTTGAAAAATCCGATACAGTAAGACATACTCCATTGACGGAAATACTATCTCCCTTTTTCACGTCGGATAGCACATGACTGCATCGGATGATCAGTTGCATGGAGGATGAGCCTTTTTTTATCGCATGTACTGTTCCTATTTCTTCAACAATTCCTGTAAACAATCAGCTTACACCTCCAATCGGAAGAAGTGTATGAATCGGGATAGCTACTTTTGGCGTCCTAAGATGCCTATTTAAAATAAGTTGTAATGGGTTCTTTCCACCATGGGGCAAACGGGTGGCGAGGAAAGGGTTTTGGAGAAGAATAAAATGAAAAAATGCCCGGTTGCTAACATCCGCCTCTTTTTTACATAAATCAGTGATCACTTTAATTCCGGCAGTCCGAAGAAGCCTAATCCCATTTCCATTTACGGAAGGATTCGGATCTTTGGACTCGATGAATATATCGCGAATAACGCTTGCGATGATTTTTTCTGTACATGCAGGCGTATTCCCGACATGTACACAAGTTTTAAAAGTGACGCATAGATTTGCTAACTTCATATAATCGGCGTGGTCCATCGAATTCCCCCTTTCAATTTTTGAAAGGGCGGATATAGTTGGGCGTGGCCATCAAACGCGAACAACTTCTCCCATCCAGACTGTAACTGTCGGTGCCGGAGTTTCACCAGCTCCACCGTATCCATAAGGGTACGGGTCACGGACTGACAAGCATTGTGCTTGATCACCGTCGGTAAGGAATTTCACCTTGCCCCGAAGTGTCGTTTTGAATGAACCGATTCAAATTTAACACACTTCAGAAATGCATGCCAAGTAACTGAACATGAAAAGAATATAAAAGAATTAGTTTTCTGAGTGATTCAATGTTAAAATCAAAAGGAATCTATGATGAATAGCTTAGATTTTACAGTGACTTCATCAGAAAATGGGGCCAAATTCTTTATTGGAAAATGAGCCAATGTATCCAATCATTTGTTACAGGTTTAATAGAAATCCAAATAGCTGAAATAATGATTTACGTAACATATAATAAAAATGGAAATAAAAATACGAATGAGGATTGAAGCATAGGTTTGACCCCTATCTCGTTGGTTGGTCTCATCATGCTAGGGAAGAGGGATGTTGGTTAATGACTGGTTCGATTCATCAACGGAAAGCGGAGCATATCGACATCACGCTCAATGAAAAAGTGACAGGGAACGAAATTACGACCGGATTGGAAAGAGTTCACTTCATTCATAACGCTTTACCTGAAATAGACTTTAATGAAATCTCCATTGAAAGCAAATTTATTGGCCAAATGCGTCCAACGCCTTTTATGATCAGTTCCATGACTGGAGGAGCCGCATTCGCCGAAACAATTAACCGTAATTTGGCGCTTGCCGCAGAAGAAAAGGGCTGGATATTAGCTTTAGGATCTATGCGAGCATTAATCGAGAGCAAAGAGCATCGGGCATCATTTCAAGTGAGACAATACGCGCCATCCGTTCCAATTATCGCCAATTTAGGCGCGGTTCAATTGAATTACGGGTTTGGCGTCGATCAATGCAGGCAAATTATTGATATAACGGAAGCAGATGCCTTGGTGTTACATTTGAACAGTCTCCAGGAAGTCATTCAGCCGAACGGAGATTTAAATTTCAAGGATTTATTAGTGAAAATCGAAGAATTAACGAGAACGTTGAGGGTTCCAGTAGGTATTAAGGAAGTCGGATGGGGAATCGACGGAATGACGGCCAAAAAGCTTTGTGATGTCGGCGTGTCTTTTGTAGACGTAGCTGGTGCTGGCGGTACATCATGGAGCCAAGTGGAAAAATACCGCTCGACAGACCCGGTTAAACAAGCCGCTGCCGAAACGTTCAGCGTTTGGGGCATCCCTACAGTTGATTGCGTCGTTTCAGTACGTGAAAAGATCGGTGAACAATCGATTGTCGCAAGTGGCGGCATGGCAACAGGTTTGGATGCTGCCAAAACGATCGCTTTAGGGGCTGATATTGTCGGTTTTGGGAGATCTATTCTGAAAGAAGCGACACAGTCTCCAGAAGATGTCATCAGAGTGATGGAAACGAAAGAACTGGAGTTGCGCATGGCAATGTTCGGCATAGGTGCATCTACGTTGGCTGAACTTCAAGCGAGCGATAGAGTACGATATGAGAGATGATAAATGATTTAACGGACCACTTGCTAAGGCGGGTGGTCCATTTAATTTCTGCAGTGCAATAATCTGTCAATTAATTGCAAATAAGAACATTCGTTTGTATAATGGAGTTAAGAGCATTAAAAGGGGGATGGGGGAGTTGGCTCGAAATCCGGGAATGACAGACGATAAGATCATTGAATTGTACAACAGCGGGTTGCCTTATAACAAACTACGTGAAATTATTGGGTTGTCAGATCGTGCAATCCGAAATGTATTGACTAAGCATGGGGTCGAATTAAATCCGATAGGACGTCCACGCATCCATAAAGTAAACGAGGACTTTTTCAAAACATGGTCTCCTGAGATGGCTTGGGTATTGGGATTATTCATCACAGATGGTCATGTGAACAAAAGTGTTCATTCTGTTTATTTATCTCAAAATGACGAAGATCTATTAAGGAAAGTAGCTAAGCTTATGGGTGCATCTCCGACGATTGCACAAGGAACCGGCACAAGAAAAACCCCAATGCTGATCATCAACTCGAAGATCATCAAGCAGGATCTCGAACGGATTGGCATCACACCGAACAAATCATATACAGTGCCTTTTCCTGACGTGCCTGATATATATTTACCTGCATTTGTCAGGGGGGTTATTGATGGAGATGGTTGGGTTGACCGAGAGGGCTATTTAATGAACATAACGACAGCAAGCCTCGAAGTTGCACAAGGTTTACAAACAGTTTTTACTAATTGGGGATTATCCTCAACCATTGCTACGATAACGAGTTCTAAAGGTAAACCTATATATAGAGTATGGATAAGGGGTAAAGACCAATTATTGCGTCTCTCAGATATTTTGTATACTAATTGTGATGGTAACTATGTTGAAAATAAAATGATTCGGATGACCATTAATAAAATACCTACTCATTTAAGAAGCAAAGAAGAATATCTCACCGATAAAGGCAGAATCGCATTTCGGACAACGATTAGTAAATCAATACTGATGCAGCTTAAAAATATGGCAAAGGAACAGGAAAAGCCTATGAACCATATTTTAGAGGATTATTTTGAACAACTATTAGATAAAGGTACGATTTTGTATTGTAAGAGTGATCGTCCAAAAGATCGTATCCAATATAAGACCACTTACAAAAAAGATTTATTACATGATATAAGAGAATTTGCGAAAAGTAATGGATTATATATCAATGATGTAATTGAATATAGTACAGGATTAGGGAAGTACGACTAAACTGCCATTTATATGGCTCTCTTTTATTTTTAGTTTTTAGTTTACATAATATATATTATCGGTAGTTGTGTATCATTACAAAGTATACTTATAACAGTGAGACGAAACCGATTTTTTAGTTGAAACAAAAAACCTGCGGCGGATTATAAAATAACTTCCGCTGCAGGTTCTGTTTGTTTCTCTTCTAAAACAATATTTCTTCGTTTCATTTGGCTAAAAAACAACAACGTCAAACTTAAGCTGATCACTCCAAAAATAATGACCATCATCTGTAGCCCAACGATATCCAAAAATGCTCCTGCACTTAACAATACTACTTGGAACATGACCCGCTCCAACATATTCCGGAATGAGAAAAATCGTCCATGGTACGCTTTCGGCATCTGTTTCTGAAATACGACCATTGCTGTTGGGAAAAAACATCCTAATGCAAAGCCCAATACAGCAAATGCAACCAATGTCAAAACAATATTATGTGCAAAATATAGCAAGAACTCTGCAACTGCCACCATTGATGCAAAGAAGAATAAAATGACCGTCGTCTTCCATTTCCGTGTAATGAACTTTACTGCAAATGAGCCGATCATGAAGGCAATCCCTTCAAACGTATAAATTAACCCTTTAATCGATGCGGAATCTTGGATCTCACTAATATTGATGACAATTAGATTGAATGAACCGATAAATAACAATGGAATCATCGTCATAATTAATGTCATGCCGACTGCAGGATATGCTTTTAAAACAGGAAAAACTTCCATGAACCCGCCCTTATCTCCATCTTTCCGTTGGGAGCGCCCACTCCCCTTCCCTTCATCGATCTTCAGCATCATCGTGAAGCCCAACAGTGCCAGATACGCAATCATCGATACCCAATATAATGATGCCAACGACCAGTAAACGAGCATGACGCCTGCGAGAGCTGTACCGATGACGCGTGCTATTGTAGCAACGTTCATATGCATTCCGTTCATCGTCAGTAAATCTTCATCTTTTACGACTAGAGGGATAGCTGACTGTAATGCCGGAAAATAAAAAGTTGCAGATAATTGGATGGAAATGATAAATGCAACCATCCACCAGACAGATCCAGTTGTAATGGCTAGCAACATGAATAGCACACTGACGAGCCTTCCCATACCCGCTACAATCAAAACAGTCTTTTTCCTCGACTGATCAATGATCCGACCTGCTGTCGGACCTGCGATGATGCCGGCCAATAATCCGATGGATAAAATCATTGCCTTTACGAAATCAGATGGGATCTTCTCTTGTAGAAACTCCAGATTACCAATGATTCCTGTCCATAATCCGAGTCCGGCAATCATTTCTCCCGCAAGAATGATCCAAACGTTACGGTTTTTCCACATGCGCATTCCCCATTATTCTTTTTTTATTTCGACTTTCGAACTATTATACGTTAAAACCTTCCAAATGTCACTACATCTTTAGACGTACTAAAACGCCTGCCGACATCTTGCCAGCAGGCGTTTTTCATCAAGCTTTCGTTTCAGCTTTCACTTCTTTATATAGAGCAGTCACTTTTCCTTCTTTGCTTTCGTCAACCATCGAGCTTCCATTCGAATAGCGATCGACGAGCCGCAATGATCCGGCATCGACAGCAACTTTATTATCTTTGCTAGTCGATAGGATGATCGTGTCGCTAGGTTTGACAAATTGAGTGCCAATAATCCGATGCGGATTCGTTTTCAACTCTTTCAACACTACAATGCCCCGCTGAGCCCTAGAGGCGACCTCCAGTTCCTTCAAAGCCATCCTCTTGACTGATCCTCTATGTGTGGCAATTAGGATTGATTCAGCTTCGTCTCGTACGACGAGCATGGAAGCAAGCTTGTCTTCCGTCCTCAAATTGAGGCCACGTACGCCAGCGGTCCGTACACCCGTCACTGACAACTCAGTGAGTGAAAACCGCAACGCGAATGCCTGTTCGCTGAATAGGATTATATCTTCTTCACCCGATACGAGTTGCACATCGACTAACCGGTCGCCTTTTTTCAAATTCATCGCCTTGAATGTCCGAGAATAGCGTTGCACTTGGAAATCGGATAGCTTCGACATCTTGACGTTTCCGTTATCTGCAGCTGTCAATACTAATGTTTGTTCGTCAAAGCTTTCAATTCCGATTGCCGAGATGATTTCCTCATTCGGTTCAAGAGAAATGATACTTGATATGTGTTGACCGAGATCCCGCCAGCGGATATCCGGCAATTCATGCACGGGTTGATATAGATAATTTCCGAGAGAAGTGAATAATAGCAAATGGTGCTGCGTATTCATGACCGATTCCAACAGACTATAATCGGATTCCTTCATCTCTTGGCCGGTGCCGTTAGATGCACTGTACGAACGGATGCTCGTCCGTTTTACATAGCCGTCCTTTGTCACCGATACGACGACTTCTTCGCTCGGAACAAGGATGTCGAGGTCGACTTTGATGTTTTCGATCTTCTCTTCGATGACAGACCTTCTTTGTTCAGAGAATTGCTTACGGACTTCAAGTAACTCCTTCTTGATGACTGTGGAAAGCTTTTTATCGCTTTTCAGAATAGCATCCAACTGATCGATTAGCTTCCTTAGTTCCGCATCCTCTTTTTTCAGCTCAGTAATATCCGTATTCGTCAATCGATATAACTGGAGAGATACGATTGCTTCTGCTTGAACTTCGGTAAATCCGAATTTTTCAATAATATTATTCTTCGCATCCCGCTTGTCTTTTGAAGCCCTGATCGCCTTGATCACCTCATCAAGTATCGATAAAGCTTTCATCAAACCTTCCACGATATGCAGTCGGTCTTTCGCTTTCTGGATATCGTACTCGGAGCGTCTCGTGACGACCTCTTTTTGGTGGTCGATGTATGCATCTAATAGCATCGGCAACGACATAAGCGTCGGTCTTCTATTCGAGATGGCGACCATATTGAAGTTATACGTCACTTGAAGATCGGTATTTTTCAATAAGTATTGCAGAATTGCATTGCCGTCTATATCTTTCTTCAATTCCACAACAATTCGCAGCCCAGTACGGTCTGATTCATCTCGCACATCTGCAATGCCATCTAGTTTTCGATCCAACCGGAGTTCGTCCATCTTTTTCACTAAATTCGCTTTATTGACATCATATGGAATTTCAGTGATGACAATTTGGGATTTACCTGCTTTTAACGATTCGATTTCTGATTTTGCGCGGATGATGAAACGGCCTCTGCCTGTTTCGTACGCAGTCTTGATTCCATCTGTCCCTTGAATGATTGCACCAGTCGGGAAGTCAGGACCTTTCAAGACCGTCATCAACTGCTCCACGGACACGTTAGGGTCATCCATTCTCATCAGTACTGCATCGATAACTTCGTGTAATGCATGCGGTGGAATATCTGTAGCATATCCAGCAGAAATCCCGGTAGATCCATTGACGAGCAAATTCGGGAAGCGGGAAGGCAAAACGGTCGGCTCGGGTTCTGTATCATCGAAGTTTGGAATGAACTCCACTGTGTTCTTACCAATGTCACGTAGCATTTCCGAAGCAATTGCAGATAGCCTTGCCTCCGTATATCGCATTGCAGCTGCCGGATCGCCATCTACAGAACCGTTGTTCCCGTGCATTTCAATCATGAGATGGCGAAGTTTCCATTCCTGGCTCATCCGCACCATAGCGTCATAAACCGAAGTGTCTCCGTGTGGATGGTAGTTGCCGATGACATTCCCGACCGTTTTTGCTGATTTCCTGAATGCCTTATCATGGGTGTTCCCCTCATGGAACATCGCATACAGTATCCTTCTCTGAACAGGTTTCAAGCCATCCCTAGCGTCCGGCAGTGCCCTGTCCTGAATGATGTATTTACTATAACGTCCAAAACGGTCGCCAATCACTTCTTCCAAAGGCAAGTCTTGGAATCGCTCAGTTGAAGTCATTCAAAGTCCCCCTCAACGTGCAAAAATTCATTTTCTAAAATGTTTTGGTCTTCGGTACCGAAATCGACGTTTGATTCGATCCATTTCCTGCGCGGTTCGACCTTGTCTCCCATTAGAGTGGTAACTCGTCGTTCCGATTGCGCACCGTCTTCAATCGTCACACGGATGAGAGTACGGGTTTCAGGGTTCATCGTCGTTTCCCATAATTGATCGGCATTCATTTCACCGAGACCTTTATAGCGCTGGAGCATATAGCCACGGCCTATTTTTTTGATTGCTTGGTCGAGATCGGCTTCCGTCCACGCATATTCCACTATCTCCTTTTTGCCTGTCCCTTTGAAGACTTTATAAAGTGGCGGTAATGCGATAAACACTTTTCCTGCCTCGATCAACGGCTTCATGTAACGATAGAAGAACGTCAAGAGAAGCACTTGGATATGTGCCCCGTCCGTATCTGCGTCCGTCATAATGATCACTTTATCGTATGCGATATCATCGATTTGGAAATCAGCGCCGACCCCTCCGCCGATAGCGTGGATAATCGTGTTGATCTCCTCGTTTTTCATAATATCCTCTAATTTAGCCTTTTCGGTATTGATTACCTTACCGCGCAGAGGCAAAATTGCCTGGAATGTCCTATCCCGTCCTTGCTTGGCAGAACCGCCCGCGGAATCCCCTTCGACTAGGTATAATTCATTTTTTGCAGCATTCCTCGACTGTGCAGGTGTCAGTTTTCCTGTCAGCAGCGTATCCGAGCGGCGACGTTTTCTACCGGAACGGGCATCTTCACGCGCCTTACGAGCAGCCTCTCTCGCCTGTTGTGCACGGATCGCTTTACGGATCAGGTTGCCGCTCAGCTCAGCATTCTCTTCAAGGAAGTAGAGTAGCTGCTGGGAGACGATTGCATCGGTTGCCGTTCTCGCTTCGCTTGTCCCTAATTTTCCCTTCGTCTGTCCTTCAAATTGGAGAATTTCTTCAGGAATGCGGACTGAAACAATCGCGGAAATGCCTTCCCGTATATCAGAACCATCGAGGTTTTTATCTTTTTCCTTCAATATTCCAGTTTTCCTCGCATACTCATTGAATACGCGTGTCATTGCAGTCTTCGCACCTGTTTCGTGCGTGCCGCCATCCTTCGTCCGCACATTATTGACGAATGAGAGAATTGTTTCAGAATAGCCATCGCTGAATTGAAACGCGAATTCCACTTCAATCCCTTCCGTCACGCCTTCGAGGTAGGCAACATCGTGAAGGACGTCTTTCTCTTCATTCAAATAAGAGATGAACGCTTCGATACCCGTTTCGTAATGGAAGACATCATGCTTCTCGGTGCCTTCTTCTTTCAGGTCGATTTTCAATCCTTTTAGCAGGAATGCAGATTCGCGTAAACGTTCCGACAGCAATTCATATTGATATTTAATCGTTGAGAAGATCGCTGGATCCGGTTTGAAGTGTATCAAAGTACCTTTCTCTCTCGTCGTACCGATTTCTTCTAATGTAGTTACCGGTTTTCCGCCATTTTCAAAACGTTGCCTGAATTTCTTTCCATCACGAAAAATCGTCACTTCCAGCCACTCGGAAAGGGCATTGACAACTGATGCACCTACACCGTGTAGGCCGCCACTTGTCTTATAACCTCCTTGCCCAAACTTTCCGCCAGCGTGAAGGACGGTCAAAATAACTTCTACCGTCGGTTTTCCCGTCTTATGCATTCCCGTAGGCATTCCGCGTCCGTAGTCACGTACGCCAATGCTGCCGTCTTTGTGTATCGTAACGTCAATTTCAGAACCATATCCTGCTAGCGCTTCGTCAACTGCGTTATCGACGATTTCATAGACAAGATGATGAAGCCCCCTGGAATCCGTGGAACCAATATACATTCCCGGGCGTTTCCTTACAGCATCAAGGCCTTCCAGCACTTGAATCGAATCATCATCGTATGTGTAAATTTCTTCCTTCTTCGTCAAATCGCAACCCCCATCAAACGAATGTTCTCTTTTTATTTATATACTATCGTATCGCTTCCTGTAAAGCTTGTCAAATCAACGTTTCAAGAAGCTCGCTCAATTAATTGTATAGAAAGAACCGGCTGATTGCAATGAGATGAGGAAAATCTAGACAATCGGCTTATTACATTACTTAACACATTCCATTGTCGGCATTCATCTGTTCTGCTAAACTGAAACACATATATACTCACTACTGATAAAGGGGAGCGTCATGGAAATTATCATTCTTATACTAATCGCTTATGTACTCGGCTCCATTCCATCTGCATTGTGGGTCGGCAAACTTTTTTATAGTACAGATGTCCGACAGCATGGTAGTGGAAATCTCGGTGCTACAAACACTTTCAGGGTTCTAGGAAAAACGGCAGGTCTGATCGTCACCATTCTTGATATTTTAAAAGGGACAGCTGCCGTGCTGCTTCCACTATTGCCTTATTTCAGTGCAGCAGGGATTCACCCGCTTTTACTCGGTGTAGTCGCTGTAATCGGCCATATGTTTCCTGTCTTTGCAAAGTTCAAAGGAGGCAAAGCTGTTGCTACTTCAGGTGGTGTTTTACTTGGATATAACTGGCCGATTTTCATTATCGTCCTCCTTACGTTCCTCATCACTTTGAAGTTAACAAAAATGGTATCCCTCTCCTCGATGATCGTGGCAGTTGTCGGATTCATTTACTGTCTCGCCTTCTATGTATGGACGGGCGATTTCTATCTAATGATCATTGTCGGTTTAATGGGGGTTTTCATCTTTTATAGGCATCGAGCGAATATTGCTAGGATTAAAGCGGGAACCGAGCCAAAAGTGAAGTGGTTATAATACAATGGAAGCAGCAACCGAAAGGCGGGATACTGGAATGAAGATCGTTTTATCGGATGATGCACTAAATTGGTTTATAGAGGAGATGGAAGCCGAAACAGGCGATTATATAAAGTTTTTCGCCCGGTATGGCGGTTCCAGCGCGTTGCATGATGGATTCTCGCTCGGGATTATGAAAGAGAAGCCTGATGAAGTGGCGGTCGAGACGGAGAAGAACGGTATTCATTTCTATATTGAAGATAGAGATTACTGGTATTTTGATGAACACGATCTCCATGTAGATGTCAATACCAAATTGAATGAACTCGTTTATACGTATGAAAAAGCGTGATGGCTCAGCCACACGCTTTTTTCGTTCCTCAATTTCCCATTTCTGCACTGTAATCTATTTGTAAAGAAGTCCTTTGAGTCTCCTGCTGGCTTGAAGTCTCGCAAACCGGCTTTTCCTTAGGTAAATATTCCCTCGAATTAACTCCCTTTTTCCATGCTACTATCGTTCTCAGGTAAGACATTACAACTTCCAGGAGGCAAAACATGAAACGTAAACTTCTCTCAGCAGCATTAATCACTTGTGTAAGTGTCAGCTCACTTGCCATTCCATCATACGATCAAGCTCAAACAGTCTCTGCCGCCACGATAACATCTCAAGCATCGCAACAGGCAGTTGCAGCAAAAGCGGAGCAATTGATCCAAACGGCAAAAAGTTTGATCGGAAAATCGACATATAGTACGGCAGTATACAAGCCTACATATCCGTATAAGTTTTCTTGCGCCACTTTCCTAATGTATATATTCGAAAAAAATGGCGTAGACCTTGCAACGTACAATGAAGACTACATGATGCAGCAAGGCACCCCCGTTGCAAAAGGCCAATGGCAAAAAGGGGATCTCCTCTTCTTCAGCAGTAAGGCATCGAAGGTCCCAGATCATGTCGCCATGTATATCGGTAATAATAAGGTCATTCATATGGCAGATCCCAAACAAAATATCATTATCGCCGACTTAAATAGCAAACCGTATTATACAGAAAGCTATATCGGTGCACGCCGTGTACTCCCTAGTTTAATGTCGGCCAACCCGGCAACGACAGGCGATAAAATTGTCAGCCTTGCCTATGATTTGAAAGATACGGCGACAATTGGATCAGTGAACAATGAAAGCACTAAAAAGTTCACGAGTACTGGTTTTGTAAATTATGTTTACAAAAACAACGGAATCACTTTGAATGCAACGAGTCTTAAAGCACTACAGAGCAAGGGTACGACAGTTTCCCGCTCCAACTTGAAGAAAGGTGATCTGGTCTTCTTCAATAGCGTGACAGGGTCAACGAATCCTAGCTTGGTTGCCATTTATGCAGGCGATCATCGTCTCATCCTCCCGAATTCGGGTGGTGTTGTGACAAGGGTTATGCTTGTAGACTACTATAAAGATCATTATATTACGGCAAAAAGGGTTGTTACAGACAACACGGCAGTTGCACCTTCCGTATCCAAGCCGTCCACTACAACGACTGCACCATCCGTGTCTAAACCAACAACAACGACTGCAACAACATCTGCGGACAAGCTTGTGAACTTTGCACAAAGCCTTACGACCAAAGCGAAATTCGGTTATGTATATAATGAAAGTACATTGACATTCACAGGTGCTGGCTTCACTTATTATGTATATAAAAAGCAAGGAATTGATTTGAAAAGCAAATCGGCTAGCCAGCAATCTCAAGTCGGGACTGCCGTTCTGAAATCCAATCTTAAAAAAGGAGACCTTCTCTTCTTCTCTTTGGATAATAAAAGAACTCGCATCACCCAAACGGGCATTTATATCGGAGGTAACCAATTTATTAGCCTTTCCACTTCCGGCAAGGTTGTAACGCAAAGCCTATCCTCTACGTGGGCAACGCAAAACTTCATGAAAGCGCGTCGCGTCCTTTCAAACTGAATAAGAATAGAAGAAGCATCTTAACGTCGTAACGTTGGATGCTTCTTTTCCATTTTATTGTTTCAACGACCTAGCAAATTCTATCATTCCGCGACTCGACATCGGTCCTTTGATCAGCACAATCGACTGATCATCGAATAAATGATCCAACCGATTTCCGATGTCGCCTACATCCTTGAACATTCTTATATTCGCGGTGCTTCCATCCCGCATTGCCTGTCTTGCAATTTCTTCCGCCTTTTTACCGATTGTGATCAGTGCATGGATGTTCCTCTCCGCGACCATGCTACCGATTTCCCGGTGGTATTTCTTTTCGAAATTCCCAAGCCTGTTTATATCCCCTAATATGAGAATGACCTTTTTCCCTTTGCCAATTGAATCAAGCACTTTCAATGCCGCTTCCACTGACGTTGGGTTGTTTGTCCACGTATCATCGATAATTGTGCTGCCATTTTTCCCCTTTGAAAACTCCAAATGCCTATCCATCGTTTCATACGTTGTCAGACGGGAAATCGCGATTTTTAAATCCATTCCTATTTCATGGACCGCAGCCAACGCCGCAAGCGCATTGCTTACTTGGTGCTCCCCGTACCCTGGAACAAAGGCGCTATATTCCTCGGGACCCACATGGAGGACGAAATCCATTCCGGTTTCTCCGTAAGTGATTCGGGAAGCTCTGAAATCTGATTTTGCATCCTTGCCAAAATAGACGATTTTGCCTTTGAAATTATGGATCTTCAACTTTTTACTGTTCTGATCATCCGCATTTAATAGTAAGGTGCCGCCATCCCTAATGCCTCCGATGATTTCTTCTTTCGCTTTAATATATCCTTCCATGTTTACACACCCGTCCAAATGATGGACGCCGATATTTGTAATGATTCCAATCGTCGGCTGATAAATCATGCATTGGTGTTTTATATTTCCGGAATTGCCGAGTCCATGTTCGAAGACTGCGGCTTCCGTATGTTCGTCGATTCCCATCAAATAAGGAAATGAGCGTCTCGGTTCGTTCTTGCTGCTGACCGATGCGTGCACATTCCAGATGGCAGAGAGCATATGTTTGATCATATCTTTCGTTGTCGTTTTGCCGCATGTTCCTGTTATCGTCACTACTGGTATTTGAAACTGATTCCGATAATAATTGATGAATTTCCAATAGCTCTGAACGAGGCTTGATACTTGCATAACTGTCGTATTCGGCAATACTTCTTTCACATTAATTGAGGACTTATCGGTAATGACAAGGGAAGGGCCTTTCTTATCGATGGCTACCCAGTTGATCGAATCCCCCCTTCTTGCAAAAAGAAGGGAATTCCGCCTCGTATGATCATGTCGTGTATAGTAGATGGCATCTTCCACTTTCCAGTTTACAGGTCCTGTGATGATTTTCCCTCCGATTACTTTCCTAATGTCATTGACGGCTATCGGCTTCATTGCAGTACCTCCCTTCCATTGTACTTCGATCAGCCACTCTTTTTATGTTTCCTTATATAGTAAGAAATCCTCTCGTGGATTTCATTGTTGCCAAACATGTAAAACATAGAGAGGGATGGGGCATAATTCCCTTCGATCACCCATACTTCCCCTTTGCCATCGATTCCAATGTCAAATCCAATAATCGAAATCTTACCGATATTTCTCCAAAGTCTCTTTGAAGCTTTTTTGCATACCTTTTCAATCCTTTTGGCACAATGTTCAAGTGAAGTTTCATTGCCCGATTCAGAAAGGGCGTTTTCCAATGTGAGCAATTTGCTAGCCCTGTTTGATACAAAGTAATCCTTCGCTGCGACTTTCACGACCTGCCCTGTCATAATCCAGCTTCCTTCATCAATTTGGGTGATGACTCGTACGTCAAACGGGTTCCCATCTAGTTCTGCAAGAGATATCCTTTGCTGAACAATATAATCTTTTTGTAAAAGATACTCCTCAAGTAAATAACGGAACAGCTGATCAAAGTCTTCTATGCACTTTCTGTTTCGCCTCTCATGCACCTCGAAATTCATTTCTCCGGTTGTTGCTATTTTTACGATCCCTCTTCCCTGTTGACCTACGCATGGCTTGATGATCACCTCTGGATAGGTATTCAAAAATGCAAGCAATGTTTGTTTAGTACATAAATCCGTAGCTGGCAAGAATGCTCGTAAAGATCTTTTTAGATGAAGTGAATGGTATTGGCTCCATTTGCTATTGCGTTCATGTAATATCGTATCAGCAATCCAAAACTTACCGGCTCTTTCTATCGCGACCTCGACGACGATTGTATGGCAGCCAGGAAAAGCGGCACCTAGCTTTTTCGCTACAAATGTTACTGAACTATTGAGTTTCCATATATGGAATAAATGAGCATCCGAAAACCTATTTTCATCTACAGTTGTGCTATGGACGATTTTCCATTTTACTTTAGGGGATTTTCTGTGAAGGGTAAAACGGCAATGGCTAAGTTTTGATGGATTTGTCGGTAAAGCTTGAATGACATAATACTTTCTAGTGCAAATATGCGTTGTCAAATAATCGTAGGCTTCTTCTATGCTTGAAAAACGTAAAACCTCAATCCCTGTTTTTAATTCAATTTCATTATCATTTACCGTAATATGAACTTGTTGCGGCCCCACTAACGGTTTGATCATAAGGAAATTGTATTTCTCGGAAAGATCGTAGAACGTCGCTTCTGATAATAGTTTCGTTTCCAACAGATACATTGATAAGCTGGAATCCGTTTCCAAAATCCTATGTTGGCCATAACGACCCCGAATGCCCTTCACAGACTACCCTCCTTCATTTGATTTATGTTAGATAGGAGAACCCCCGACAAGAAGCCGGGAGTTCACACATCGTTAATCTTCCTCGCAGCCGAGTGCAACGATCGAACCTTGTGCAACCGGTGCTGCACCGTTCTGATCGAAGAATCCGGTTATGACAAATGATTGTACAATGTCTACAGCTGCAGATGCGACTTGGTCCCTGAATACAGCTTCAAAAGGAAACTGTTGACCGTTGACAAGCCCAGTGCCCGTAACTGTCACTTCACAATTTTGACCTATTCTATTACACTCAACAGAAGTGATAGAATTTGCAACAAACATAAAACTGTTTACACCGCCCATTGTCTCCGTATCTGTAAATTGAAGGGACAATGTAGAAGCAGCTAAAGTCGTAACACATACGTTTGCCATGTAAGTCAAATCCCCTTCGACCGTTCCCATCTGTCCATTAAAACGGACGTTGTTATCTCTAGAAACTGCATTAACCAATACACCACACGGACATTCCATACCCATAATGATATCCCTCCTCTCTATTTGAACTACTTCTACTATATTGACAAAACAAAAGTGGCGGCTTGGTGTTTGTCCCAATTCGGGTAGTTAAAATATTTTCGTTTAAAATTTTCTACACAAAACTTAATTGAATGCCTATAAGTCAGTCGGCCTTTCTCAAGAGGGTTGCAAGCTTCTTTATCGATTCGCTCAACATGTCACCTTTAATAAGCACGATCGAGTCCTCTGTTGCAATTTTTTTCAGCAATTCATACGCAAGGATATGGTTATTGAATGAATGGACCTCTGTTCTGGAACTTCTTTGGGAAACGGTGTCCGCCATTATTTTTGCATGTTCTCCTATTGTGACAAGTACATCAATTTTACTTTGTGCGAGTATTTCTCCTGCCCGCTGATGGATTGCATATCCCCACGATCCGAGATCGGTTATCGTTCCGATGACAGCAATCTTTCTTTTACCTGGATGAATTGCCTGCAACACTCGCATTGCCGCATGCAAGGAAGTCGTTGTAATGCTCCATGTGTCATCGATAATCGTTGCGCCATTCAACCCTTCCAGTAGTTGCAATTGCTTGTTGAGCGGTTGAAAAGTCCTGAAATGGAATGCGACATCGGTAAGGTCCATGCCAATTTGATGAACCGCTGCAATAGCAGCGAGCGCGTTATAGACTTGGTGTTCCCCGAGACCCGGAATGAGTATTCTGTATTTCTTTTTCATATGTTCAACAGTCATAAACATTCCTTCAGATGAAAAATAGATATCATTTGCTTTAAAATCACATTTTGAGTGGATGCCGACTGTAACAATTGTTCCGGTAAAGCTTTTCAAATCCAGTTTTTTCGTGTTCTGGTCGTCCGCGTTTATGATGAGAACCCCATTTGGTTGAAGAGCGTTGCACATTTCCCCTTTCGCAGCGATATAGCCTTCCAATGACTTGCAGTAATTAAGGTGGTGTTCGCCGATGTTCGTAATGATACCGATTGTCGGTTTCAAATAGGCAGCTGCATTTGAAATATCTCCCGGCGCACCGACCGCTGTTTCGAACACTGCCACTTCCGTCGTGTCATCCATTCCGAGCAGATAGGACAAATGTGCGGTACGTGAATTATTTGTACTGTTCGTATGAGCTACTTTCCGATTGATCGATAACAGATGACGGATCATCTCCTTTGTCGTCGTTTTACCGGATGTACCCGTCACGGCGATTACTGGAATATTTATTGAATCCCGGTAGTGGTTTATAAAATTCCAATAAGCATCTTGAAGATTTTCTACTCTAATGATTGTCAAATCCTCAGTTCGTCTGCTCACATCCATTTCTCGATCTGTCACAATCGCTATCGGGAAGTAAGGCTTCAGTCGTTCCCATTGAATAATATTCCGTTTTAAAAATAGTATCGTATGAGAATGCCTCACTTGTTTCAGACGATAGGCACCATGATGTATGAGCAGATCATCTGTTCCATGCACCAATTTGCCGGAAATGATTTGCCGGATATATCCTGTCGTTAGAGGTTTCATTTGGTTCACTCCCTTCCCCCTTTCCTATCGTATGCCCCGTCCTTTTGAAGAGCCTGTACGAAAATCCTGTGTATAGGAAATTGCCGATAGTTGCTGATCTATATGATGTATAACCATGTCGATAAACGAATCCTTCATAACTTATATAGAGTTGTCTTATATGAAGGAGTTGGACTTGTTGAAAACAATCATCTTTATCGGAACAAATAAATCAGGTTCAAGTAGGGAAGCGATCAGAGCTGCAGAACGGCTCGGCTACTTCACGGTGTTATTCACAAACAATGAAAAACAAATTAAGCAAAGGAAAGAATATGTAGATGTCCACGAAATGATATTCGTCGACACGACTAATCTGGCAGCAATGAAAAAAGAAATCCGTTCATTGAAATCCAAGGGACATGATATTAAGACAATTGCCAGTTTTGTCGACTCAAATGTTGCCAACTCCTTGAAACTATGTGAGGATTTCTGTCCTAACGGCACATCTGCCAAAGCGGCAGAATTTATGGAAAACAAAGCAGGGACAAGAGCTTCATTAAACGGGCTTCCGTATTCACCCAAATTTTTAACCCTATCCCCAAAAATGAAGCTCGAACTGGCGTCGATAGGGACTTTGCCTGCTTTTCCCCTGATTGTAAAATCAGCGTCCTCCACAGGTTCAAAGGATGTTTTACAGGCAAATAATTTGGAACAGCTGAGGCGTCATATCCGGAAACTGAATGAAAAGGCTCCCGACGAGTCGATCATTATCGAGGAATTCATCGAAGGGGATCAATACTTGGTGGAAGCGGTTGTCCACGATAGGAAAATTCAAATCGCGGGTGTCATCCAACAGGAAATCACATTCGGCAAGCGATTCATTATCACCGGGTACGGAGTGCTTGCAATTGTTCCAAGACAGATGAATGACAGCATCATGGAAGTGCTGGAATCCATCGTCGAGAAATTCGACATCCAAAACGGGGCACTCCATGTCGAAATGCGTCTGACGGACAATGGCTGGCGGCTGATCGAAATCAATCCGAGGATTTCTGGCGGTGCGATGAACAATATGCTGAAGGCCGCCTTCGGCTTTGACTTGGTCGAAGAAACACTAAAATTATACTTAGGGGAAAGACCTTCCTTAATCCAAAAACATAAAAATTTCGTATTCACTCAGTATGTCATTATCGATAGTAAAGGGATTTTGGAAAAAGTGACAGGCAAGAATAGGGCGAGAAAATTGCCTGGTGTCGTGGAAGTCTATGTCAAGCCGAAAAAAGGGACGCAGCTAATGCCGCCACTGTCGATGGGACATCGGTACGCATATGTCATCGCCCAAGGCAGTACGTTGGGAATTGCAAAGTCGTTGGCCAAAAAGGCAGCGAAAGAAATCCAATTTCACTTGAAACAATAAATAAGAGGACTCCCGCATAATGGAGTCCTCTTATTTGTTCAACTATAGTTTTGATCAATGAACTTGACCGTTTCGAACATGTTTGTTTTGCTAGCTCCTTTAATAAGGATCGTATCGTCTTTACGAATCAGTGTTGACAGTAATGCATGCAGTTTCTCCCGATCCGTGAAATGGTGGATTTTATCCGCAGCCATTCCTTTTTTTAATGCTTGCGCGCCGATTTCCTCTGTACGAAAACCGTATGTGATCAACAGATCAATTCCCTGCTGTTGAACGTAGTCCCCGACTTTACGGTATTCATTTTCTCGCAATTCTCCAAGCTCCCTCATTTGTCCTATAACAACGATTTTACGGTGCTTTGCAAGATTTACAAGGACATCGATTGCTGCACGTACCCCTTCCGGATGCGAGTGGACAGTATCGTCAATGAGTGTAATATTGTCCTTGCAATTATAGATTGTCAATCGACGCGGCGGTTTTTTGAAGAGAAGCCCCGTCTTGATTTCCATCGGTGAGAACCCTAGCTGGTCGGCGATTGCAATTGCCGACAATGCGTTATACACATGATGCTCCCCAAAAATCGGAATGAACAGTTCAATTTCCTCATTTTGAAGCTTTATTTTAAAACTCATGCCCTGATCCGTGTACTGCACGTCGTAAGCACGATAATCCGCTGGTTTTTGAATGCCGATTGTAATTGTTTTCCCTTTGAAATTCTGTGTTTCTAAAAATCGGGAATTATCATTATCGCGATTGAGGCAAAGCACTCCATACTGATCCATCCCATGAATCAATTCTGACTTTGCTTTCGCAACCCCTCTCGGATCGCCGTTGAAGTTTCCGACATGGGCCAATCCGACATTCGTAACTATCGACATATTTGGCTTGATAATTCGGCAATGTTCAGTGATGACACCTGGATAAGCCATTCCATATTCAAGGACAACCGCCTGATGGGATGAATTAATCTCAGCTGCATGCTTTTTCGTATGTTCCGTCGTATTCCAATAGTCCTTCGACTCGAAGATATTCCATTTCTTTGATAGGATGGAAGAAAGAAAAGCTTTTGTTGTCGTTTTACCGGCGCTTCCTGTAATGGCGATGATTGGCGTTTCTTGCTTTTCTGCAGACCTTTTTCGCTTTGCTTCCTTAATTTTCAGTTGGATTGCATTTTGATTTTTCGCTACGTAAGTGGCATACTTGATCGTATTTTTAACAACATCCAATTCCAAGTAAAATGCCGGAGGACAGCCTGGGCGCCAGTTCACTTCATAGATCCATAGCTTCCGTTGTCCGTCCATTCCGACGTCAACTCCAATTTCATCAATCACTTCACCGAATTTCTCCATTTGCAGTTCATCCAAATGCTTGGCTAGCGACAATGAAAAGAACTCGAGTTTCTTCCGGATGTTGAATGCCTCATCCTTGAACTCTTGTTCCAAAAACGGATCTAAATAGTTCGTATAGCCTCCACTATTGATATTCGCTATAATGGATCCTTGCGGTGCGATCCGTGGGTAAATTGTCGTAATGACCCACTCGCCATCCCCATTTTTTTGAACGTGCAGTCTGAAATCGAAAACTTGCCCTGTCTTCGTTACTGATTGTATATATGGCTGGACGATGAAAGTCTCTTTCGATAGTTTCTGTTTAATAAAGGCATTTAATTGGGAGCTTCCATATATTCTGTTCGTCCCTTCCCCTTTCACTGAAAAACGTCCACCTTCTTGCACAATAAAAAAAATCCCTTTTCCTTTACGGCCGTCAATCGGTTTGAAGACCACTTTCTCAAATGCTGAAAGGAATTTGAAGAAATGATCCGCATTCTTTACGACTTCAGTAGGTATCAAATAACTCGCAAAATCTTTTGCTTCTTTCAATCGACGGTTCACACTCCATTTATTGCCGATTGAATATGTCGTAAAAGGGATATCTTTTTTCAACTTCTCGATTGTCTCCTTAGATTTTGCTAGCTTTTCTGGGCTACCAGCATTATAGATGACATTTGGAAAGGGCATGATTTTCGTCTTCCATTCCCCTTTTTCGTACACTTGTCCCTTGATTGTACGATTCAAAAAATTCACATCTCCAGGCGCAAAATAGAAAAACTTCGCCCCTTCAGCTTGCGCGACAGCCGCAAATACATAAGCTTTCATGACAGTGTCCGGATCTTTCCGATGATGCAACATTCCTATGATCGTCATGAACATTCTCCTTTACTCTTTTTGAGGTTCTCTCTAGTACATTCATTCGAACTTGGAGTAATAAGGACAAGAGTTTACAAGCAGGAGATTTAGTTTTCCTTCTCTATGTTTTCGACTCGATGATTGGCAATGGACGGCTGACAAGTTCGTGTGGAACTGGATTGATTGCTGAAAAGCTGCAAAGTTTTACGAGGATACGATGGGGAGTCTTCTTTAAAGCGTAAAGGTCTTGATCAGTAAGAGCCGGGTGCCCTTTCAAATTGACGGGCTGAAGCAAGGATAATTGCGCAAAGCAGCTTCCCTCATCTATTTTCTCCAATCTGAAATAAGGAGTGGAATATCCATTGATAATAGCGTTAAAAGGAGCGGAATGCTTTGCAGTTTGCAGCATGAAGGGGATTGTGTCCATTGAATCGGCCATTTGAATGAAACGCAATTCTTTTCCAAACTCCGCAAGCAATTGCTGCTCCTTCCATAATTCTTTCATCTCTTCGCATAGTCGACACATTTTCATTGCTTCCCCTCCCTTATTATTATGTTCCTTCACGTTACAACGGCTCGATGTAAAACTTTATCAATCTGGCGGCATTTTCCGCCCGTTCCTTTGCCTCTTCCGTTGACTCTCCGACAGCCATCACATATCCGTACCGATGCCCCATCGATAGTGGCGGCATCATTATCGTACCGATCGAAGGCTTCACGAAGACGTCCGCTACTCCTGGACAATTCGCAGCCTCTTCGACTCCTTCTATCTCCAATAAATAACCAGTGCTACTGATCGTAATATAAGAGGTATGGACGCACTGCTGTTTCTTTCTGATTAAGTCAGGCTCTTCACCGAGATAGAGCTTGATCGTCTCTTGGACGAGATTGATGCCGAAAGCCTCTTCAATCATTCGATTCATCGCTCCGCCGGAAATGCGAGGGTTCATTTCAATCAACTTCCACCCATTTGGGGAAAGGCGCATTTCGATATGGCAAGCACCGTTTTGAAGGCCCATTTCGTTTATGATTGAAGTGACGGTTTTCCATAAACTCCTGTAGATTTCTTCATCTATTTCCATGACCACATCATAGGCAGTTACAATGAACGTGTAATCTTGTGTGATTTCCTGCTGGATGACCGCCACGATAATCGGTATACCTTCTATGACAACGACTTCAATAACATATTGGGGGCCTTCTATGAATTCTTCTACGATAAATTGCTTTCCCGGCTTTCGTTTCGCCAGTTTCTGTACGTTGTTTTCAAATTCTATTTCATTTTCAATATAATAGATATCCTTGGATCCGTTCGAAACCGTTTTCTTCATAATGAAAGGAAATTTAATATTGGATGGTTTTAATGGCTCTATAGGAATTAATTCAAAGAGGCATGTTGCCCGATTGTTTTCCAATGTAAGACGAGTCGCCATTTTATCTTCCATGAGCTGTAATGCTTTAAAAGAAATGGAGGATCCGCAAAATTCATTGGAGAGTTCTGCCGCCATGGAGACATACGGATCGACAAAACTGATAATCACTTTAATGTCATAACCTGATTGTATTAATTGGACGATTTTTTCCCGGACAATTCCTTTTTCCAAAGAGTCCATAAGGATAATTTGAGCAGTACCCGGCCGCCTTCGCAAAATTTCTTTTCGATTCGTCATTAAAATGGCAGCATAGCCTAACCGGCTAGCAGCCGCTAATGCTTCAATGCTCGATCCTGTCGTAGATGATCCGATAAACACAATTGCCCTCATTTCTCCATCCTTTCATGAAGACAATCCTCTTCTTTCATTTGTATGCGAATGGACCATCTTGCTTTAGGCAAATAAAATAAGCATGAAGGGTTATCCCTCATGCTTACTCAATAAGTTGAATCGATTCACTTGTTCTATTAATCCGGCGTCCAGCAATACTCGTAACTCTGTCTTACCGAAAAGGTCGAAATGAGGGTAATCTTCACGGTGGTCGATCCATTCAGGTTTTAACCCGTATCTTTTTCCCCATTCGATTAACTTAGCAAGATCTGCACAACCCGCCTTCGTGACGGTTTTACAGTCCGGAAAACGATCATCGAGCCAGTAGTGTGTAAGAAAAGCGATTTCCCCGGCACGGACAGCTTCTTTCCACGCTTTCAATTCCGAACGATTGATGCCGAAAGCCATCAGTCAGCCACCCGGCAAATTTCTAAGTACTTCGCGTCCCATTCTGGATCGATTTTCCGTAATGAAACCGGTCTAAAGCTGTCTCTTTTCACTAAAATATGTTCAGAAGTAGCGGTTGCCGCAACCGTCCCGTCTTCATGTAGGATTTCGTAGCCGTACACTGTCCGAAGTTTCCCATGGGACTCGACCCATGTCCGTACAGTCGCTATCTGTCCGTATCTCATGGCCGCCTTATATTGAATCGACAGGTCAATAACAGGGGAAAGATATCCTTCCGCCTCGAGACCAGCGTATGTAAAGCCGAGATCCTGAATTAGGCTCGTTCTGCCAATTTCCATCCATACTAAGTAATTGGCATGATAGACGACACCCATTTGGTCCGTCTCCGCATACCGGATTTCCACTTCTTTTTCACTGACAAACACTAATATCACCTCTGTTGTCCATTATACAAAAGAGGGAGGAATATTGCTGTTTGTGTAACTTGTTATGGATAGTTTTAATAATGTTGATTCATTTTCAGTGCCTGTTTAGTTATTTCGTTATATACAGTGGTCTTATATCCTTTACTTGAGCTTTTCCGGGATTTGAACCTGTAATGGTTCCCTTTATAATTGCTTCAATTTTATCGCCAATCTTGAACTCATCGGTTTGAACGCCTTCCAAGCTGATGAAGTTAAAAGCGTATGAATCAAGGCCGGTATGTTGTATTTCATCTTTGAGCCATTCGTACTGCAAGATATTCAAATCTTCTCCAATTAACAACGTGTCATCTTTCTCTTGAAGTATATACCCTTGGATGACAGTTTCGGGATTTTCAGTTTGCTCCATTTCAGATTGCACAATTATATATTCAGCGATGTCGGTAAATTTCAAACCGTCTGGACCTTGATCGCAGCTAGACCAATGGTATTCACGATTCCCGCCGTTAATATATACTTTTAGATAATAGTCCTTGGACTCTGCTGACTGACATGTATTCTTTAAATCAAGATCACCTAAATAATTTGCAACGACTAACCGTTTAAAGATTTCTTGTTTCACTTGTGTGGATAGTTGAAAATCTCTAATTGCCCTTGTTTCTTTTGAGTTAATGACTTTTGTAACTTCTTTTGTTTTCGTATTCACTTCATTTTCCAGTTGATCTCCAAACTTTAATTCTAATTCGAAGAGATCTTGTCGCCCCAAATTATATTCTACAACCAAAATCTCTATCATACCGAAAAAGCCGTCTGAGCATCCTGTGGCGATATAGCTAGTATTCGTGGGATTGACTTCCTCCAACAAATCGCTGCATGTAACAGTCGTTATTTCACCACTTCCGAAGTTGTCACGTGTTGAATCATAGGTCACTTTTACAGTATCTTCTTTATAATTCAGGTCTGTAACGATTGGATCCCCTTCAATTGTGTAGTGGACAATTCGTAATTCAGATGAAATGCCATTCTGCAAATTACTATAGAAGTTCTTCATTTTCTCCAACCCATCAATGCTACCGTGTGTATTTACGACATCCACATTGTCAACACTTTGCACAGTCGGTTTGTCACTATCTATACTTGTTGTGTGGGATTCTTCGTTATCATTCCGATTTTTTTCTTCCCCAGTTGTATTACAGGCAGTTAAGATGAAAAGAAATGTCAGTAGCAAAATTGTGCAGCCCATTTTCTTCCTCATGTTTTCACGTCCAATCTAAGCATTCCTAGATTACGGTTTGGATTCTGCAAAATCATCAATGATTTCTGCAACCTCAATTTCCCCATTAACCAAAAGCTCAGGAAGCTCATTTTTCACATTACCCTTCCAATACTCTTTCGCTTGAGCAATTTTTTGAGCGAAAGGGATTCCATCTTCTTTTGGCAGAAGGTTGGCATCTCCTTCAAAGCAATTTCCTTTCACTCGCAATTTAACAATCTGTAAAACCTTTCGATTATAGGAGTCAAACAATTGTTTCCACTTTAATGCATCTTCATATGTTTTTGCTGCGTATAAGCACGATAATCTGGAAGGATGATCAGGATACTCCTGTAATCTGACCATTTCAGTTATTACTTCTCGAATGGCTCTGATTGTTTGACCCATATACTTGCTAACTACTTCGGTATCTTCTTTATTCAAATTTAAGCCATTATTCGTATAATGGTCTTGAATAATCTGTAAAGAGTCATCTCCTTTAGAATTCACTAGTTCTTTTACAAAAAAGAAGCGATACAATGTGTTTTGTTGATCATCGTCAAAATTGATTATCTGTCCAAGTGTCATTTTCTTATTGGTGACGATATGGTATGCGAACAGTTCATTATCTCTCATCTTTCGCCCCTGACTGCCACGATACAGTAACACCATCAATATTCTTTAACTTACTTCTTACCAATGACTCGAATTCTTCCTCTTCCTCAAAAATTCGCGTCGTGTCGATAATACTCATAACAAAGCCCCCCGCATTTCTATATTTTCTTAATTATAACTCTATTACTTTTGAAAAGAAATAAAGAAAGGACTAAGCGGTTTGTTCGCTTAGCCCTTGTTCACTTCAACTACTTTGCAGCAGAGTACGGTCATTTAAGTTCATCCAACAATTCCTCCACCTTCACTTGACCAAGATCTCCCTCTTTCCGCTTCCGAACGGAAACCATTTGCTGCTCGACTTCCTGGTCACCGACGATCATCATGTAAGGAACTTTCTGCTTCTCCGACTCCCGTATCTTCAACCCCATTTTCTCAGCACGGTCATCCACTTTTACGCGGAACCCTTTTGCAGCAAGTTTCCTTTTCACCTCATTCGCATAGGAAACATGCTTATTGGAAATAGGAATGATTCTTACTTGTTCCGGGGCGAGCCATAAGGGGAATTCTCCCGCGTAATGCTCAACAAGGATGGCAAGGAATCTCTCGACGGAACCGTAAATGGCGCGATGGATGATAATCGGGTATTCGGATTCATTTTGTTCATTAATATACCGACAATTGAACTTTTCGGGCATTTGGAAATCCAGTTGAACTGTTCCGCACTGCCAGCTTCGCCCTAACGAATCCAATATGTGAAAGTCGATTTTCGGCCCGTAGAACGCTCCATCCCCTTCGTTTATCCGATAGGCCATACCTCTTTGTTTCAACACCTCTTCCAATGACTGTTCCGCTTCATTCCATAAATCGACGGACCCCATATAATTTTCTGGCCTTGTCGATAATTCGACTTCATAGCTGAAACCGAACTCCGAATAGATGTCGTCAATCAAATCCAACACTCGATCAATTTCCCCTTCAATTTGGTCTTTCCGGACGAATAGATGCGCATCATCTTGTGTAAATGCACGAACACGTAATAGTCCATTCAATGATCCAGATAATTCATGACGATGTACTAATCCCAATTCAGCGTAGCGGATCGGCAATTCCCGGTAACTTCTCCGTTTATGATTAAATATAAGCATAGCACCTGGGCAATTCATCGGTTTCAAAGCATATTGCTGTTCATCCACGTCCGAGAAATACATGTTTTCATGGTAGTGATCCCAATGGCCGGATTGTTCCCACAGCTCCTGCTTCATCATGATCGGAGTCTTAATCTCCTCATACCCCGTCTCCTGATGCTTCCGTTTCCAAAACTGCTCTATCTCATTACGAACAATCATCCCTTTCGGCAAATAGGATGGCATGCCTGGCGCATCCTCTGACGACATGAACAATTCAAGCTCCTGGCCTAATTTTCGATGATTCCTTTTTTCAATATCCATTTGTCCTGACATTTCAATTCCTCCTATGTTGTTTAAAAATAAAAAACCGCACTCCTCCCTAGTAAAGGGACGAATGCGGTCGTGGTGCCACCCTGATTCCGGCATGGTTACATCATGCGCGCTCAAACGATATAACGGTCTCCCGATCGTAGTTTTCTGCAATAGCAGTCCTCTACGATAGCTCAAAGGCGGTAAATCATTTCTTCCGCTACAGGACTTCCAGCCATGGTCCTGTTCTCTGGCAAAGCTTCCGAAATGATTCATGTCCTTCTCAATGCTTTTGTATGAAAATAAAAAAGCCGCATTCCTCCCTAGTAAAGGGACGAATGCGGTCGTGGTGCCACCCTGATTTCGCCATGTTTAAATATGGCGCTCAATCGATAACGGTCTCCCGATCATAGTTTTCCGCTAGCCGCAGTCCTCTATGATAGCTCAAAGGTGGTTAATCATCTTTTCCGCTACAGGACTTTCAGCCGGGGTCCTGTTCTCTGGTAAAGCATTCGAAATGATTCATGTCCTTCTCAACGCTTGTTAATTGATAATTAATTTTATTGTATTATATGCGACCATTCCGTCTATGTCAATGGGGAATAATCCGATATCGTTTGTCGGTTAATAATACCGAAGATTTCTTCCACTTTCAGCGATTGCATGCGCTAGCCGAATCGTTGACACCGCCAACTCTGCATACGTCACTTCACGCTTAGGATTGAACGCGTTTTGCTCCTCTTTTACCAAGCCTAGTGAATTTGCCAACGCTACATAACCTGCATTCGCAGATTGTACCTTGTCGGCGTCAGTAAAGCCTAATTTAAAGATGCTGCTATCTTTCGCAGCCTGCTCCAGACCTAAAACGCGGATCATCCAAACCGAAAGTTCTTCTCTTGTGATCGGCGAATCGACATCGAAGTTATTTCCTTCCGCTTTGATGATCCCCAATTCAACCGCACGCTCAATTTGCTGATATAACGGATGTTTCGAATCGATATTGTCGAACGATTGGTTCATGTTTTCCTGTCCGAAGTAGTAACCGCCACGATAGAAATAGGTGAGCGAGTTCATAACCGCTTTCAATGCTTCCCCTTTTGAAATGGCAGCATCGGGGTTAAAACTCTTTCCGTCTTTCACATCCAACACTTTGGCGTTAATGAGATAATTGAGCTCCTCTTCCGCCCAAGGATGTGAAACGGTGACTGAATTTCTGCCGCTAAACAAGTTATTCCATTCTCCTGTATGAGCATCCACATAACCATACGGTTCCTCGTTAAATACAGGCAAATAGACGAGATCATAATGATTTTCCTTACCACTTTTCGCATGCTTCATATATGTGAGCTTAAGGCTAAGCGCCTCTTCGATTAATGCTTTTGCCTCTTGTTCGGAAATTACGTCATCGCTCGATGGCCAGCTTTCCATCTCTTGATAATCAACATTCAGACCGTTTAAAGAACCGTCAGCCGCTATCGATACATAAATCTGATCTCCATTGACGATAATCCCGTTTACGACTCTTGGGAATGTGAAATGATACGAACCTACTCGTTCGTCAACATAAGGTTCTCCTACAGGCATTGCATAGTTATGCAAATAGGAAGGGACCCATTCCTTTAGTAACTTCACAGCTTGGTTAAGTGCCTCCTGTTGGGAAAGGCCATCCTCGTTTTTAGAATCCTCTCCGAAGTCCGATAGCAGGTGATCCTTCATATTGTGGTAGTTGACAATTTCGCCTGTATATTTATTGATTTCTAAACTTGATCCACTTCCTCCATTTCTATACTGATACATATATTGGACTGAAATAACTGGCATTCCATTGTAGTTTTCTCTTTCCTGAACTGACTCGATCGTTAATTTTATTTTATCAGAATCAATCGCAAGTAATTGTTCGGCGATCTTCTTCGCTTCTTCTACTGTGATTCCGTCCTGTTTTGCCGGGAGTGGATTTGCTGCAATCTTTTCAATTTTTGTCTTACCTGGAAATTCTGACGTGTAACCATTTGCAGTCATCCACTTCCCTGTTGCCGCTTCAACGCCTTGCAATGTTGCAGACGGTCGGTAGACAAGCTCTACAGTGCGGTCGCTCGTTTGGTAATCGTAGTTAATTTGATAATTCAATTCTACAGAAAGATTTTCTTTTACTTTCTTTACTAACTCATTCTTGTCTTTTACTTGTGTAATATCGTCAAAGGTGGATGATGTAGCTTGTGGAGACATCTTTTGAAAACCAACGATTTCACCATTCCCTAGAACAGATACATCCAATCTTTGGTCAGCAATCGAGACCTGATTTTTTGTACGAGCAAAAGTAAATGTGTAACGAATCGGCTCTGTTAAGATCTGTTGTGGATAATAGTTGAAAGTGTTCATTTCTAATTGATAGTCTTTTTCGTCAAGAAACTTCTTCATAAAATCTTCTGCTACTTTTTTTGCTTCTTCTTTTGAGACTTTTGGAGGGAACAGAGCATCCTTCACATTAGAAGGTTGATAGGAAAAATACTCAATTTCCGGTTCCTCTCCAACAAAACCTACATTCCCGTATACCTGCTTCCCATTAATGGTCTTTGTAAAAAATAGATCATGCCGTATCGTGTCATCTTCCGGATAAATATGCGAACTTCTCACTTGGAAATCATTATTTGTTAAAAAGTCAAACTGACTCGGGAACATTTCCCGAAACTTCTTGATCAAATCTTCTTTCGTGACGATAATATCAGTGGCAGCGACTTGGATTCGTACTTTTTCAGGTTGTCCATTTACTGCAGATGAAGCATCTGCTAGCGATGAAAACATGCCAAGAGACAAAACAGATGAGGTTAAAATCATACCTACTTTTTTAAATCTCGCCATCATAATCCCCCTAAGTTTGTGTAATGTTGGAATCTTTTTTATTTAGCCCTCCACTTCCTATATTTTGCAATTCATATTCTTTAAAATTACAAAATATATAAATTATTAATAATTATGTATATTGTATCTGTTAAATCCTGTTATGTAAAGTCAAATTATGTATTTTATGAAGGCGTAAAAAACCGCATTCCTCCCAATATAGGGAAGAATGCGGTCCTACCGACACTCAATTTCAGATTACCTATTGACTAATACCGCAACCCTCTTCCATTTTCAGCAATTGCATGAGCAAGTCGAATCGTTGACACTGCCAATTCTGCATAGGACACTTCACGATTAGGGTTGAACCTGTTTTGCTCTTCCTTTAATAAACCTAACGAGTTTGCTATAGCTACATAACCTGTATTTTTGGATTGAACCTTATCTGCGTCTGCAAAACCAAGCTTGAAAATATTGCTATCCTTTGCTGCCTGCTCTAGCCCCAACACCCGGATCATCCAAACCGATAGTTCTTCCCTTGTGACTGGTGCATCGACATCGAAGTTCTTTCCATCCGCATTAATGATACCTGCTTCAACCGCACGTTCAATCTCCTGATATAACGGGTGTTTTGGATCTATATTATCAAATGTTTGGTTCAATTCTTCCTGGCCGAAGTAATATCCGCCATAATAGAAATAGGTGAGTGAGTTCATGAGCACTTTCAATGCTTCCCCTTTTGAAATGGCAGCATCACCGTTAAAGCTTTTAGTATCCTTCACATCCAACACTTTGGCGTTAATGAGATAATTGAGCTCTTCTTCTGCCCAAGCATGTGATACGGTTATTGAATCTTTTCCATTAAACGGGTTATTCCATTCCCCTGTATCGGCATTCAAATAACTAAATGGGTCATCGTTGAATACTGGTACATAGACGAGGTCATAATGATTTTCTTTTTCACTTTTCGCATGTTTCATATACGTAAGCCTCAGGTTAAGCGCCTCTTCCAAAATCTTTTTAGCCTCTTGCTCGGAAATAACACCGTCGCTCGATGGCCAGTTTTCGATTTCTTGATAATTGACACTCAAGCTGTTTAAAGAACCGTCAGCCGCTATCCCGACATGAATTTGATCGCCATTGACGACAATTCCATTTACAACTCTAGGGAAGGAAAACTGATACGTACCCAATACTTCGTCAAAATAAGGTTCTTCTATCGGCATCGCATAGTTATGAAGATAGGAAGGGACCCATTGTTTCAAATGCTTAACAGCTTGGCTGAGTGCCTCTTGTTTGGAAAGGCTTTTCTCTTTTTTAGGATTCTCTCCAATTTCCTTCATCAGGTGATCTTTCATATTATAGTAGTGAATAATTTCACCTGTATTTTTATTGAGTTCTAAACTTCCTCCTGATCCGCCATTTGCATACTGATACATGTATTGTACGTAAATGACTGGAACCCCATTATAGTTCTCCATTTCATGAATTGACTCGATCCTTAATGTAACTTTTTCAGAATCGACAGCAAGAAATTGTTCGGCAATCTTTTTCGCTTCTTCTACAGTAATTCCATCCTGCTTTGCAGGAATCGGATTTGCTGTGATCTTTTCAATTTTCGTCTTGCTCGGAAGGTCTGCTGAGTAGCCGTTTGCAGTCATCCACTTCCCTGTTGCCGCTTCAATTCCTTGCAATTTTGCCGTTGGCCGATATACGAGCTGTACGTTGCGGTCGCTTGTTCGGTAATCGTAGTTGATTTGATAATTCAATTCTACAGACAGATTATCTTTTACTTTCTTCACCATTTCATTCTTTTCTTTAATTTTTGTGGCATCATCAAAGGTCGATGATTTGGAACGTGAGGACATCTTATAAAAACTTACGACTTCACCGTTGCCTAAAACGGATACTTCCATTCTTTGATCGGCGATGGAAATTTTGTTTTCCGTACGTGTGTATGAAAATGAGTAGCGCACCGGCTCTGTTAAAATCTGTTGCGGATAATAGTTGAACGTATCCGTTTCTAACTGATACTCTTTTCCGTCAAGAAATTTTTTCATGAAATCTTCTGCTATTTTTTTTGCTTCCTCTTTTGATACCTTTGCCGGGAATAAAGCATCCGTGACGTTAGGAGGCTGATAGGAAAAGTACTCAATGTCCAATTCCTCGCCGACAAACCCTATATTCCCATATACCCGCTTGCCATTAATGGTTTTGGTAAAATATAAATCATGCCGCACCGTTTCGTCCTCAGGGAAAATATGCGCACTGCTCATTTGAAAATCACTGTTCGTCAAGAAATCAAATTGATTGGGGAACATCTTCCGAAACTTATTGATCAATTGATCTTTCGTGATGGCAGTATCAGTGGAAGCGACTTGGATTCGTACTTTTTCTGGTTGTCCATTCTCTGAAGTTGAAGCATTGACCATTGATGAAAACATGCCAAAAGACAATACAGAAGAGGTGACAATCAAACCTAGTTTTTTGATTTTCGCCAAAATAATCCTCCTAAAATTCATATATTTGTACGTTTGTAAGCAATCTTTAGATTATATGATTGTCCGTCGAAGAATAGAACGAGATGAAGTTTCATTGCAATAAAGAGCATCTTGAGTAAAGATTAATACACAAAAAAAACGCCCGATTTTCTCGGGCGCCTTTGTTGTTTCTATTAGTTGTTTTTCATTTTATCACGAAGAACCATTTGAAGGATTCCGCCGTGACGGTAGTAGTCGACTTCCACGTCAGAGTCGAAACGTGCCAACACGTCGAACTCTTTGACGGAGCCGTCTTTTGCAGTTGCTGTCACTTTTAGGATATCGCGTGGTTTTACGCCTTCCGCGATGTTTACGCTAATTTCCTCTTCGCCTGTGAGGCCAAGTGTTTCTGCACTTTCGCCATTCAAGAATTGAAGTGGAAGAACACCCATCATGACAAGGTTTGAACGGTGAATACGCTCGTAGCTTTCCGCGATGACTGTTTTGATGCCAAGTAATGAAGTACCTTTAGCAGCCCAGTCACGTGAAGAGCCCATGCCGTAGTCTTTGCCTGCAAGGATTACTAGGCCTGTTCCATCTTCCTGATATCGCATAGCTGCGTCATAAATCGGGCAGATTTCTTTTGTCGGCCAGTACGTTGTATAGCCGCCTTCAGTGCCTTTCGCAATTTGGTTACGGATACGGATATTCGCAAACGTACCGCGCATCATCACTTCATGGTTACCACGACGGGAACCGTAAGAGTTGAAGTAGCGTGGCTCTACGCCGTGTTCGCGCAAGTATTTACCAGCTGGCGTATCTTTACCGATCGCACCTGCAGGAGAAATATGGTCCGTTGTGATCGAATCGCCGAATTTACCGATGACACGAAGTCCGGAAAGAGCTTGAATATCAGCAGGCTCTTTGGATAGACCTTCGAAGAACGGCGGGTTTTGAATATATGTCGATTTTTCATCGAAATCGTACAACGAATCGTCTGTCGTTTCAATTGCGTTCCACGCTTCGTTTTCTGTGAATACACGAGCATACTCTTTACGGAATAGATCAGGTGTTACTGTCGCTTTTACGACTTCCTTCACTTCTTCCGAAGATGGCCAGATGTCTTTGAAGTATACATCTGTACCGTCTTTCGCTTTGCCGATCGGATCTTTTTCGAAGTCGATATCGACAGTTCCAGCTAGCGCATAAGCGACGACAAGTGGCGGTGAAGCCAAGTAGTTTGCTTTTACGAGCGGATGGATACGTCCTTCGAAGTTACGGTTACCGGATAGTACGGATGAAACTAACAGGTCGTTTGCAGTAATCGTTTTTTCGATTTCAGGAAGAAGCGGACCGGAGTTTCCGATACATGTCGTACATCCGTAACCGACTGTGTTGAATCCGATTTGATCCAAGTATTTTGAGAGACCGGAGTCTTCCAAATAACCTGTTACGACTTTTGAACCTGGCGCCAGTGACGTTTTCACGTATGCAGGAGGTGTAAGCCCTTTTTCGACAGCTTTCTTCGCAACAAGACCCGCACCTAACATAACGTAAGGGTTGGACGTGTTTGTACAAGAAGTGATTGCTGCAATCGCAAGGTCACCTGTTTTCATGCCGACTGTACGGCCATCCGCGAACTCTACTGTTGCTTTCTTTTCAAATTCTTTCGGCGTCAATCCGAATCCTTGGTTCCCTTCCGGAGCCACGACGGAATCCTTGAATGAACGCTGTAAGTCCGAAAGCGGAATCAAATCTTGAGGACGTTTCGGTCCAGCGAGGTTTGCTTCAATTTTCGTAAGATCGATTTCAATAACTTCTGTGTATGTCGGATCTTCTTTATCCGGAGTGAAGAACATGTCGTTCTCTTCAAGATATTTCTTAACGACTTGGATATGTTCTTCTTCACGTCCAGTTAAGCGCATGTAATCAAGTGATTCTTCATCAACTGGGAAGAAGCCGCAAGTAGCACCGTATTCAGGCGCCATGTTTGCAATCGTTGCACGGTCCGCAAGAGGTAATTTGGAAACTCCAGGTCCGAAGAACTCGACGAATTTACCGACTACGCCATGCGCACGAAGTGTTTGTGTCACTTTAAGTGCAAGGTCAGTCGCTGTCGTTCCGTTTGGTAGCTCTCCAACGAGTTTTACACCGATAACTTCAGGAATTGGGAAGTATGAAGGCTGCCCAAGCATTCCAGCTTCAGCTTCGATACCGCCAACGCCCCATCCTAGAACACCGATTCCATTGATCATCGTCGTATGGGAGTCCGTACCGACAAGTGTATCTGGATATGTTTCAAATGTGCCGTCTTCGTTTTCCACTTCATGGACAACAGCAGCAAGGTACTCAAGGTTGACTTGGTGAACGATACCTGTCGCAGGAGGGACAGCACGGTAGTTATCATAAGCTTTTTGTGCCCAGCTCAGGAATTGATAACGCTCAGCGTTACGTTCGAATTCAAGTTCCATGTTAAGGCGGAGTGCATCCTGTGTACCGTAGCGGTCAACTTGTACGGAGTGGTCGATAACGAGGTCCACCGGGATTTCAGGATTGATTTTATTTGGATCGCCGCCCATTTCAGCCATTGCTGAACGAAGTGATGCAAGGTCAACGACAACTGGTACTCCAGTGAAGTCTTGCAGTATGACACGGGAAGGTTTGAAAGGGACTTCTGCGTCCTTATCTGCATCCTTGCCCCATTTTGCCAAGTTTTCAACGTGTTCGTCTTTGATCACATAACCGTCATGTTGGCGCAGGACGGATTCAAGTAGCACTTTTACTGAATAAGGTAGTTTGGAAATATTCGCAATGCCAGCTTCTTCGAGGGCTTTTAGACGATAGTAGTTATACGTCTTGCCATTCAATTCGAATGATTGGCGGCTGTTGTGCAAATTGCTTTTTGCCATTGTTATTCCTCCTTTATCTATTGAAAAGGTTGTGTGTAAGCGTTTCTCTACTCCATCATAGTACAGCTTTGTTGATAAGTAAAATACATATAAATTATAGTCTTTCATAAGAAAACATGATGACCATATGTATGAAGGCATAGAGAGTCCGCTCACTGCCAAGTATATTCTGAAAGACTTGTACGTGCAAAGTTTTAGATTCAAATGTTAGAATTCTACTGAATTTTTTCTATATATATGGCATGATGAGTAGGAAGATATGTAAAGGGAGTGGGATTGTGAAAAAAGCATTGTTAGTAATCGATTACACATGTGATTTCGTTGCGGAGGATGGTGCTCTGACTTGCGGCCAACCCGGCATAGACCTCGAAACGTATATCGTCGACTTGACGAAAGAATTTTTGAATCAAGGCGATCTTATCATTATGCCTGTCGACCTTCATGAAAAAAATGATCCGTATCATCCAGAAACGAAAATGTTTCCTCCCCATAACATTAAAGGGACACCAGGACGGGATTTATATGGCACGCTTCAAACTTTATATGAAGAGAATAAGGATCAGATTGTTTGGATGGATAAAACGCGTTTTAGCGCCTTTGCAGGAACTGACCTTGAATTACAGCTGCGCGCACGTGGGATAACTGAATTGCATCTTGTCGGCGTCTGTACGGACATCTGCATTCTTCATACATCGGTTGATGCATATAATCGGGGCTTTGATATCGTCATCCATGAAAAAGGTGTGGCGAGCTTCGATCCGGCTGGCCACGAATGGGCGCTTCGACATTTTGAAAAGACGTTAGGAGCCAAAGTCATCCGCTAATGATGATGTTTTTTTTAGTAATTCTATTGCGATATATGTTTAAGGTATGGAGAAAACGGATATCCAAATACTACATAAGCAATTATGAATTACTAAAAAGGAGATGGATTAAATGAGTTTTATTTGGTTTCTAATTATCGGAGGAATTATCGGTTGGCTCGCAGGCCTTATTCTAGGAAAAGACATTCCAGGCGGAATCATCGGTAATATCATTGCAGGTATTGTCGGTGCGTGGATCGGTGGAATGTTGCTCGGATCATGGGGTCCTAAAGTTTCAGACTTCTATATCCTTCCTGCATTGCTCGGCGCGATTATCCTAGTGTTTATTGTGAGCTTGATTATGAAGTCGATGCGTAGAGCTACTTAATTGTCAAAGTGCATGAAAAAGCGTCAAGGGATTTTTCCCTTGACGCTTTTTTTATTCGTTTTCGAGTCTTTGGTTTTCAAATTCATTGAAAAACCATAAGACATCTTCGACATATTTGTCGCTATGGTTGTAATGGAATATCGCTTTTTCAATCTCCCCGTCGGCCGCCCCACTTTTGGACAAATAGTGCGCGGCGCTGTATACAGCATCTTCTATATCAAACGGATCGGCGACTCCATCACCGTTAGCATCGACCCCATACCCTCCATACTTTTGAATGACGGCGGGATCAGTCTTGTCCTTATCCGGTATATTCCCTTTTCCGAGCCCTTCACAGCCCGGATATCCCCAACCAACGAATGTGCATGGCATGAACTGCATATGCCCTTCCGCACCTGCAGGAGACAACAATGGATCCATCGTTGAAAAACGGGTTTCAATCCGATGGTGGGCGGCGAGAAGAGTCCAAGGTATATTGTACTCCTCTGCAGCCGCTTTGTAGACCGGAATATACTTTTCAGGAATGACCAATGCTGTGTGCCTATCCTGAAACTCTAGCAAAGTGCTTGCGGATTTCTTAATGAGTTCGGGATTTTGGATGCCTGTCCAAATGATTGCCGATAAGGTGAAGGTGGTTACAGCAACGGGGATCAGCAAAACGATCATGAATAGTTTCGTTTTGATCGATAATCCCTTTTTTTTCTTCTTCACTGCACCACCCTTTTCTTCATTCTCGTTACGATTTAGGCTCTTCTTTAATGAGCGCTTTCATATCACTTACAATTTCCTCGAATGGTACGTCTTCCGCACCATTATACGTCTTTACGGACACTCCGTCTTTATTGACCAAGCTGAATGCAACTCCGTGGGTGACTTGGTCCACCCCTGGCGTTTTGCTGACAAATGTCTTGAAAGAGCTGATTGCTAAATTCTCAATCGCTTCTTGGCTATACCCCGTCAACATTTCCCATTTGCTTTGGTCGACAGGATCAAATGTATCCAAGTATTCTTGCAAAGCTTCGGGTGTGTCATTTTTAGGATCTACGCTAAATGAGACAATTTTATAATCTTCGACGCCTTCGTCATGCAGCATCTTCTGAAGATCTGCCATATTTGCCATCATCGGTAGACAAACGGTTTCACAATTTGTGAAGACGAACTGGGCAATCCAGACAGTCCCCTTCAATTCGTCTAGTGATACTTGCTCATGATGCTGATTCGTGAACTCGAACGGGTCAATCTTATACTTATGATCCGCTTTGAATCCGCCCATTGAACATGCGCTCAATAATAGCATAAGTATCATGACGGATGATAAAAATATTTTTTTACGCATATACAGACTCCTCCACTTTCAATACTTACTTTATCATAGAGGATGGTTGGTTATCAAACAACCGCATGGCCTAATCGTTCTTGTCCAAACATTGACGTTTCAGTGAAGTTCATTTCACATTTAATGAAACGAGCGCTTTGTGAATCGCTTCCAGTTTCGTCTCAAGCCGGTGCAACAGGTAGAATGATACAAAGATCGGAAAACCGATCTGCTGTATGAAATCCAGCCATTGTTCCATTTTGAAACCCTCCTCTCTTATAAAGCGCAGGGCGCCTGCCTAGCAGAGGTTCGCAGTCTAAGTGTGCCGCGTCAAGAGGAAGGCGACCTAAATCCACGACATCGTGTCGCAACGGTCGCATGACTCGCATCCTGCGAGCCTCAACGACTGAATGACCGGCTTCCTGCCGGCCTCAGGCATAAGGCGAAGATGCAAAGTGACGCCCTTTTGCTGGATTGGAATTCAAAAAGCCCCCAGTCCGGGACTGGGAGCCAATTATGCCTTATGCCTTTACAAGTTCCGTGACAATCCGCTCTACGATACGAGCGCTTTTGATCGATTCAAGCGGGGAGCCATCCACTTCAAACACGCCTGAATTGATGATTTGCTGCATGGCAGCTTCCACCTCTGCCGGCGTCAACCCGTCCTTCGGTTCGTCCACAGTAAGCGACGTCTGCTTCCCTTCAGCTGTCGTGAAGCTCAATTGTAATGTCTTCGCCATTTCTCATTCCCCCTTTTCCATTAGTTCATAATGTCTGCTGTTTCCACTTTCTCCGCCCCGATAAATGGATATGCGGAGAGCTGTGCCAATTGTGAAAGAGCATCATACAGATTTTCCGCAGTTGCACCTGCTGCCAGATTACGATAGGTTTTTGACTTGCGGATCATTTTCCCATCACCTGTCATACCACCGTCGAAATACACTTTTCCAACTGCATGTCTGAATTCGATTGTCGCCATTTGCTTTCCCCTCCTTTCACCCTCTATATAGACTAGGAAACAGAGAAAGGATACTTTGTCCGTGTATTTTTTTGAAAATGCTCTTATAATGGGGAGTAGAATGGAAGAGGTGAAGATAGTTGCAAGACTTGTTTATATGGTTCATCATTTTTTGGTGTGTCGTCCTGATCGGGCTTTTCGGAATCGGGGGCTTCTTCATGTTCCGCAAATTCCTGAAAGTGTTTCCGAAGGCAGACGGCAAATCGACGCTTGACTGGGAAGAACATTATGTGAATGAATCCCTTCATCTCTGGAATGAGGAAGCGAAAAGTTTATTGAATGAACTCGTCAGCCCCGTTCCGGAATTATTCCGTGACGTCGCGAAACAGAAAATCGCCGCTAAAATCGGTCAGATTGCGTTGGAGGACCGTGCTAAGACAATTGGCTTTGATCATATTATCCGCGGTTATATCGTCGCCACCCCAAAACGCGATCATAAATTTCTACGAAGGAAACTGGATTCCATGGAAATCGACCTCACTCCTTACGAGCATTTATTTTAAGACTCAAAAAGGCCTCCTATTGAATTAGGAGGCTTTTTTAATGCGATTTTTCAGTTTGAAATATTTCACAAGCATTCCGATCCGCCATGGCACGATCATGCCGAATGCCAATATCCAGAACATGCCGCCTAGCTCCCCGACGTCGATGGAGCTACTTAAAATCAATTTTGCAATAAAACGTACTATGAGCAGGCCGAAGAGGATGATTAGGAATGCTCTCGACTTTTTGACGTAAAGCTTTTCACCCTTCTCCTCAAAGTTCGTCGTTTTAATTAATACAATTGAAAACAACAGTCCGACACAGATCGATTCGATGACTTGAGGCAAGGGCACCCTGAATTCTTCAAACAGAAACATGAGCGCCCCTGTTGACATGAACAGCGGTGGCAATATGATTTTTTTGGGTGAAATCGGCCTTTTTGCCGCTTTCGTACGCACAATGAACGCCAATGTCCCCATGAATAGGAACAGCAGCGTTGAACCAACAATCAAGTAGACGGAAGGGATTTCATTGAAAATGTAATCAATGATTTCCTGAAGTTTAAGCATACCAGTCCCCCCACCCTGCCAACTCATCCAACCGGTGTTTCAGCTGTTCCATCTGAACAAATCTGGCAAACCTGGCCGTTTCCTTTCCTTTATGGAATAGAAGAACGACCGGGGCGGTGAATAAAGCGAGCTGTCCCGCCATTTCAGGGACTTGCGCCGCATTCACTTTATAAAATGGGATTGGATATTGTTCTTGTAGGCTGGCCACTTGCGGATAAAGCCCTTCGCAGACGGAACAATAATCCGTTTTTACAAACAATAATAGCCGTGGCTTACTCGCCGATATATCCAACCATTGTTCAAAAGACCCGATCTCTTCCATCGGCAGTTCCTCCACTTCAAAAATCAATTACGCCTCCTAGCAAAATGCTCGGAGGCTTTGGCGGGCGTTGTTAAAACCCTTGGAAATCCCCGAATATCGGGCTCAATAAGCTTGTTAGATAGACAATGCCGTCAAAGAATAGCAACAATCCGAAGGCAATCATAATATAACCGCCGACTTTCATAATTAGATTGCTGTTTCTGCGAATCCAGCCGAGCCTTGTAATGAAAAATGACAAGACGAAAAATGGAATCGCAAAACCGAGCACATACATCATCATATACAACATGCTGGATCCTGGATTTGCTGCTGCGAGCCCGATAATCGCACCGATGATCGGTCCCATGCAAGGTTGCCATCCTGCAGAGAAGGCGAGTCCGATTAAAGCTGTCCCTAAATAACCGGCGGGACGATTTTTAAATTGCAGTCGATGCTCTTTCATTAAAAACTTCGGTGTAAATAGACCGATGACCATCAGTCCGAACAAAACAATGAAAATGGCCCCGATTTGTCTGAGTAGATCCTTGTATTGTATAAAGAAATTGCCAACAAAAGATGTACTAAATCCTAAAAAGACGAATACGACCGAAAACCCGATTAAAAAGAAAATTGTATGGAGCATGCCATTCCGATTCATCCGTTTCGAATCCGATTTCAGCTCTTCGATCGACATGCCGGTAATGTAAGATATGAATGCCGGATACAATGGCAGGACGCAAGGCGAAATGAAACTGAGAAAACCTGCGCCAAATGCTAGAAAAATATTTAAATCAGTTGCCATCATTCTCTCCCCTTCATGTTTCTTTCCCCATCGTATCAAATCCGAAGACGGATTTCGCTTATTTTAACTGTGAATACTTTATGAACAAAGAAAAGCGGAGGGTGGCGGGACATTGCTCGTAACGCTTTGCTTTTACTCGCAAAAGCCGTTCTCCGTTACGGCTTTAGCTGCGACAGGCATAAGACAGATCTGCGAAACGGCGATCTTTGCCGTACAGTAGAGCTGACTTATGACCCGAGCAAATCGAACTGCGCAGGGTTCGATTTGCCGTATTTCTGCGTTTTCTGCAGAAATTAAGGAATTCTTTTGCCCACTCGGAGCTAGACAACATTAGAAAACCGGCTCGCCTCCGCAAGAGATGCGTTGGCGAACCGGTTCGTTACATGGCGTCTTCCACGAGACCGTTTTGCAGTTGGTACATCATATAGTAAAGGCCTCTTTGCGCCAATAATTGCTGGTGGTTTCCACGTTCGACGATTTCGCCTTGGTGGAGGACGAGGATGAGCTCCGCGTCCTGGATTGTACTCAAACGATGGGCGATGGCAATTGTCGTACGGCCCCTACGCATTTTTTCCAAGCTTGCTTGGATGGCAACTTCCGTTTCCGTGTCAATGTTCGCTGTCGCTTCATCCAACACGAGGATTTTCGGGTTGGTCGCAATTGTGCGGGCGAATGCGACAAGTTGGCGCTGTCCGCTTGAGAACGTAGATCCTCGCTCTGTCACTTTCTGTGAATATTTATCCGGCAGTTTTTCAATGAATTCATTCGCTTGGACGAATTCTGCTGCGGCCCGGACTTCTTCTGAGGACATCCCTTCATTATGCAGACGAATGTTGCTCTCAATATCCCCATAGAACAGGAATGGATCCTGAAGGACAAGGCCGATTTTCTTCCGTAATTCCGCTTTTGGCAAGTCTTTCAAGGAGACTCCGTCAATGAGGATCTCTCCTTTGTCATATTCATAGAACCTCATGAGCAAGTTGATGATGGAACTTTTTCCGCTTCCCGTATGACCGACCAATGCAACGGTTTCGCCGGCATTCGCAGTGAAAGAGATGTTTTTTAACACATCATTCTTACCGTCGTATGAAAACGTCACATTCCGGAATTCGATCGTTCCTTCTTTGATTTCCGTATGTGCTGTTTCCTGTTGCGCCGGCTCCATATCCGGGTCATCCATCAATTTGAATACACGCGATGCCGAAACGAGCGCCTGTTGGAAGATAGACATCCGCTGCATCACTTGTTGGACCGGTTGAAATAGACGGCCAATCAGCGTCGTGAATGCATAGATGATTCCTACTTCTACTGCACTGTCCAATGACATGAATCCGAAATAGCCGAGGACGAAAACGATGGCGAACGCATATAACAAATCGATGAATGGCCCTAATAGCACACTATCAAATTTGATGTTCCTCATACCTGCACGATAATGGCCTTCATTTATGTCATCGAATTCCTTCGACAACCGCTCCTCCTGCCGGAAAGCTTGGATCATGCCCATGCCTGATAGTGATTCTGCAATCTTGGCATTCAATTGGCTCAGTCGCTCACGGATATCCTGATAGAAATCAGCGCTATATCGACGATAGACAACGATGATCGCCATAAATAACGGTAAGAGCACCATGGAAACAATTGATAGTTTAACATCAAGCGAAAAGAGCGCAATATAGACGCCGATAATAACGAAAATCGCTTGCAGGAAAGTGACGACGACGCTGACGAACATTTCCTTGATCGATTCCGTGTCATTCGTCACGCGCGATACGATGCTTCCGGCCGGCGTCCTGTCAAAATAGCGCATGCCGAGGCCTTGGACTTTCGTGAAGACATCAATCCTCATTTGTTGAATGACTTTTAAGGCGATGTCTTGGAAACGGAGTTGTTGGAAATAGGACACAACGACAATGAAGATCTGCAGCCCGATATACACGAGGGCGAGCGTCATTACTTCGTTTTTCGGGAAGTGAAGAGGCGTCAAGTAATTATCGATGAATGATTGGATGATGAGCGGTCCGACAATACTTCCCGTAATCGTCAAAACAAGGAAGAACAATGCGATCGAGATACTCACTTTATGCGGGATTGCATAGCGCATTAACCGCTTGAACACTTTCCATTGGTCCTTCGCTGTCAATTTTGGCTGTTTTTCCATCTGCATCATTCTTCCCCTCCTTGCTCGACAAGCACTTCCAATTGCTGCAAGTCATACATTTCTTTATACCTTCCATTCATCGCAATCAATTCTTCATGCGTACCCGCCTCTACAATCGTTCCTTCATGCATGACGATTATTTTATGGGCATGTTGGATGGCGCTTAGTCTGTGTGATGTAATGATCGTCGTCTCACCTGTTCGTGTCTGCTTTAGCGACTCAAGGATTGCTTCTTCAGTTTTGGCATCGACAGCTGACAACGAATCGTCCAAAATAAGCAATTCAGGTTGCATAATCAGCGCACGTGCAATGGACACACGTTGCTTCTGGCCGCCGGACAATGAAACGCCCCGTTCCCCAACGACTGTCTCATATCCTCCCTCAAATCCTGTAATATCTTCATGGATATGTGCAAGCCTTGCCGCCTCATAAATCCTTTCCCGATCAATTTTCGGATTCGTGAAGGCGATATTTTCCGCAATCGTCGTTGAGAACAGGAAATGGTCCTGTGGAACGTATCCAATTGATTCGCGCAAACGCTGTTGCTTGTATTGATTGATCGGGTGCCCGCCATAGACGATGCTTCCCTTATAGCCTTCAAACTCCCTTAGCAACAGTTTCAGAATTGCCGTTTTACCGGAACCGGTCTTCCCGACAATGCCGAGCGTCTCCCCGCGCTTCAAAGTGAAATGGACGTCGTAGAGCGCTGGACTTTCATCGTCCGGGAATTTGAATTCTTCGATGTCGAAGTAGAGATCCCCTTCCGGACGGCGATCAATTGCTCCTGTGACGTCTTTAATATCAGGATCAATCGACAACAGCTCCATAATACGGCTATACGAAGCGTTCCCGCGTTCCACGATGTTGAATAGGAATCCGAAAGCGAGCATTGGCCATACAAGCAACCCTAGGTATGTACTGAACGCAACCATGTCACCGATGGACATTTCCTCTGCAATGATGAATTTTGTTCCGAAGTAGAAGGATAGAATATAAGATACTGCAAATATGCCTGTGATGGTCGGATCAAACAATGCATCGACTTTTGCCACTCTCATATTTTTCGCAACGACATCTGTTGAAAGATCCGTGAAATCTTCAATATCTTCCTTTTCTTGACCGAATGTTTTGATTACTTTTATGCCAGAAATGCTTTCCTGCGTCTTATCATTCAGATTGGAGAACGCCTCCTGCGCAAAGCGGAAACGCCGGCGCAACAATCTTCCATAGTAGCTTGTCAGGAAAATCATGAATGGAAACGGAATAAGTGCAATGACTGTCAATTTCCAGTTGATTGTTAATGCCATCGTCAAAATGACGAATCCGCCCGTTGAAATGGAATCGACGAGCGTCAATATCCCCATTCCTGCCGTCTGTTGTACGGCGTTGATGTCGTTTGTCGCATGGGCCATTAAATCCCCGACCCGTCTCTTTTGATAAAAAGAAGGTGACATCCTTGTAAAATGATTGAATAATTTCTCACGCATCGTCCGCGATAACAAAACCGCGGAACCGAAAATCATGACGCGCCAGTAATAACGGGACACGTACATGAGAATCCCGGCAAACGCCAAGATGATGAGCCACTTCGTCAGCTCGGAAGCTGTCAATGTGGCTTCCGTAATGTCATCGACGATCAAGCCGATGATTTTCGGAGGAAGCAATTGCAATAAGGAGACGAACACAAGCGCTGCGACACCGAGTCCATATTGTTTCTTCCGTTGTTTGAAAAACCAGCCAAGCTGCAGTAAGACTTTCAAAGTAATCCCCCTTTTTCTCTATCTTTGAATAGTCTATCAAAAGTCTGAACAATAGAAAAGGTACGAAACTTAAATTATTCGGATTCTGAAATACTTTTCAGGTGGACAAACGGGATTCGATGTGTCTCGCCGTTGTCGGAAAGGAGATGAATCGTCCCTTCCAAGGTGTCGATTTTTCGGATATAGCCTTTGCTCTCCGCTACTTTTTCATCGATCCAATAGTGGATGGATAGCTGCAGGTTTCTTTCTGCGGCCTCGTGGATTTGATAGTTCCATTGTTCGATCTGCTGTTCGTCGGGCTGTTGCCTTAGTTGCAAACCATCTTCCTCTTGCCATTCCCGTAGCTGGGCGACATGTTCCGGCAGCATCATCGCCGTCCATTTGATACGTCCACGGTCACGGATCATCGGATCATCTCCCTTTGCAAAACTGTTGATTTCCGTTCCAGGCGGACGCTTTCCGCGGGCGAGCGGTGAGCCTCCTCAGTCGCTTCGCTCCCTCCGGGGTCTCCCCTGTCTCGCTTTCCCGCTGGAGTCGCCGCCTTCCACTCCAATCAACGGAGCTTACTGTAACATTTATTTGTAATGTCCCCCAATCAACTTTGACCGATGGACGGCGGTTCCTGCGTCTGTGTAGGAAACTGCACGCAACACGGCCGTGGAACCGTATTTTTTACGCAATGAATCCATCGTCTCCCCAAGCTGGCGGTTGCGCCATTTATGCTGATCGAAAAAGCTAAGCTGCATGGCATATTCGTTTTCCAAATTCGCCAGACTAATAGCGATGCGCCGCACCGGACGGCCGTCGTGGAATTCGTCGAGGAGCTTTGTACAGAGCCGATAAATAGTCATCGTGTCATTCGTTGCTTCGTGCAGCGAACGGGAACGGCCGAAGCCCCCACCGAGCGAATTCTTCGAATATCCGATCGACAGATGGACTGTCCGCCCCGCTTTGCACGCTTCCCTCACCCGCAATGCGACGTCTTCACACATTTCAAGGATGACCGCGAGGATGTCTTCCCGCTTCGTGTAATCGCGGTATAGGATCTGCCCCTTACCATAGCTGATTTGCCCTTCGACGAGCGGCGCTCCGAGATCGGACAAGTCGATGCCATGCGCATGATGATACAACTGGTTGCCCATGATGCCGAATTTCGTTTCAAGCCGTTCGAGGGGCGTGCGGGCTAAATCGCCTACTGAGAAGATCCCCATATTGTTCAACGTCCTTTCAAGCCGGCTGCCGATTCCCCACATCCGGCTAAGCGGCGCGACCGGCCATAGCCTCGATGGTATATCGGCATACGTCCAGCGGGCAAAGCCGGTCTTTTTTGCATCCAGGTCAAGGGCCAGCTTCGCCATGAGCATATTCGGTCCCATGCCGCAGGCGGACCTGAGCTGAAATTGGCTGACAAGCTCATCTTGGATTCTCTCGACCGTTTTTTCAGGGGGACCCCATAGACGTTCCGTTCCTCCTAAGTCAATGAAGCTTTCATCGACGGAATACACGTGGATTGCCTCCTTCGGCACGTAGCGGTTCAAATTGCGCGCGATTTCCATTGAAACATCGATATAAAACTGCATTTTCGGTTCAATAAGCCGTATGGACGGGTCATCGGGAATTTCATATAGCCGCATTCCCGTCTGCACGCCGAATTCCTTTTTCAAGGCGGGAGAAGCAGCCAGGACGATGCCTCCTTTCCGCTCTTTATTGCCGATGATGGCGATTGGCGTATCCATGACATCCAATCCTTCCATTGCAGCTGCACAACTGGCGTAGAAACTCCGCATATCCAGGCATACAATTTTCCGGTCCGGCAAATTCTCGTACATAGCGTGTATCCCTCCGTAAAGAACACTTGTTCTATACAGTATACCCGGAACGAATGTTCATATTCAATGGTCCTTATTGCCAATTGGCAATAATGGAAAGTGGACTGCTATGGAATAGTCTTTTAGCCCCGGTTTTTGAAAACAAAAAAAGCATCCATCCTGTTTAAGGATAGATGCCTCTGCAGTTCATTCCGCTGCCATATTACTAACTTCCTTCGGCAACTTGAAGTCTTCGATGTCGTTGAAATAGCTATATGTAGCATTCATTTTTTGGCGGGCCCGATAAGAGTTCCCTCCGCTGTAATTCCTCATATCCAATGACATTTTGAAGCTTGTCACATAAGAAGTGCTTTTATTGATGGTGATGACCAATTCCATTTTGTCGACGATGCTGAAGCCGTCCTCACGCGGACCAGCATCCGGGAAAAGCTCCTTGAACCGCTTGAACCCATCGCGATTCAAAGTTAAATTCAATGCATATCCGTATTCGATCGGCTCCAAGACAAATTCGTCTTCGAACTCTTTGAACTTGGATAAGTCAAGAATCGGATAAGTTTCCGAAACTAATGTGCCGAATAATTCTTCAATCGAACCGGACGGTAATTCTTCCCATTCGCCTTTGCGGTCGTCCGTGACAAACACTCGATCTCCCACTTGGTACAAATCCATATTATATGCTTTCACGCCACGCGGAAGGACTTTTGATTGGACATGCACTTTAGCAGGATCAAGGAAAGCCTCGACTTGCATATCGTATTTCACGCCGGCTTTCTCGGGGTTTTCAATATCGCCGTCATAGACGGTCACCGCATAATCATCAAACACAATATGAGAACGGACAGCTTTTAATGATGTGTCCATCGCCTCTTGGGATTTGTCCAATAAATCTCCGGCAGTCATTTTCTTTTGAGCCCCTCCCGAATTGGTGCAAGCAGCCAAAAGAAAAACGAGCGAACCAATCGCAAGGGCACTAACTATTTTTTTCACATGTAAACTTCCTCTCTTCAAAACCTACGTTCATTTTACTGGAATATACACACTTCATCAATCCATTAGACGGATATTTCGCAAGAGAAGTTGCATTACGATTACGTTCAAACCGAAAAGTTCTCATTCTTGTCGGTGAAGTTCTCATTTATTCAAAAAGAGTTCTCATTCACGCAGACAAAGTTCTCATTTATACCGAAATAGTTCTCGTTCTTGCAGATAAGATTCCCGTTTATCCTCGAAAATGCAATATGTCCGTAGTAAATTCCTCAATCGTGTGCAAATCAGGCTTAAAACCGATACCCGGGGCAGTCGGAACTGTTATATATCCATCTTCCACAGTCACTTCGGGCTCAATAATATCCTTTTCCCAATAATGGGACGAGCCCGCTGTATCTCCTGGTAAGGTGAAATTCGAGAGCGACGTCAATGCGATATTATGGGCGCGCCCGATTCCCGCCTCCAGCATGCCCCCACACCAGACAGGAACACCTCTCTCCATGCAATAATCATGGATTCGCTTCGCTTCGGACAAGCCGCCGACTCTCCCTATTTTTACATTAATGACTTTCGTGCTTCCGAGCTCGACCGCTTTCCGCACGTCTTCCAATGAATGGATGCTTTCATCGAGGCAGATCTGCGTCTCCAATTGTTTTTGCAATACGGCGTGATCAATAATATCATCATGTGCAAGTGGCTGCTCGATCATTAGGAGGTCGAACTCGTCCAACTGCTTCAATAAATCGATGTCATCCAATGAATAAGCAGAATTTGCATCCGCCATAAGAGGCACGTCTGGAAAAGCTGCCCTTAAACCGCGGAGTATGTCGATATCAGCTCCTGGCTTGATTTTCACTTTAATCCGCTTATAGCCTTCCTCCAAATACCTTTTCACTTTATCGATCAAACCCGCAAGATCCTTTTGAATCCCGATGCTGATGCCGACTTCGATTCGCTGACGCCCGCCGCCTAACGCTTCAGCCAATGGAATCCCTTTCCGTTTTGCGAACAGGTCCCAAACGGCACATTCAAGGGCGGCTTTCGCCATATTGTTTCCCCGTATTGGCGCAAAGAGGCGGCCGGTGTCATCAGGATGTCCAATTTCCTTTCCAAGCAGCAAAGGGACAAGGAAATCACGGAGCATATGCAAGTTCGTTTCTACCGTTTCTTCCGTATACCAAGGGGCATCAAATGCGACCGACTCTCCCCAGCCTGTGTTCCCAAGCTCATCGTGAACTTCCAGCAACAGAAATTGCTTATCCTGCATCGTACCGAAACTTGTTGAAAAAGGTTCCTTCATTCTCATTTTCATCTTCCGAATCGTCACTTCTGTAATTTGCAAAATGGATTCCCCTTTCTATTACATTTACGCGTAAAAAACACCCTGCCGTAGCGACAGGATGCCTATATTATTTACTTTACTGTTTCAACATCCACTGTCATCCGCCATCCGAACGGGTCTTCCGCTCTTCCAGTCTGGATGCCTGTCATCGTATCATAGATCCTTTGTGACAGTTCTCCAATCTCCCCACTATTAATGGTGATTTTCTTTTCATTCCAATAAAGTTCTCCGATTGGAGAGATGACCGCTGCAGTGCCCGTGCCGAACGCTTCCTCCAATATTCCGGACTGATAAGCCTCGTAAAGCTCCTCCATGGAAATCTTCCGTTCTGTAATAGGGATGTCCCAATGCTGCAGCAATTCAATGACGGATTTCCGTGTGATTCCCTCTAAAATGCTTCCATTGAGCTCGGGTGTGACAACTTCCCCGTTCAATTTGAAGAAGACGTTCATCGCACCGACTTCCTCGATGTATCGGTGTTCCTTCCCATCGAGCCACAGTACTTGTGAATAGCCTTTTGCTTCGGCCACTTCCTGCGCTTTCATTGCACCTGCGTAGTTGCCTGCCGTTTTCGCACTGCCTGTCCCACCTGTTACGGCACGGACGAATTCGGATTCAACCGCAATCTTGACAGGGTTGATGCCTTCCTTGTAATAGGCGCCGACTGGCGAAAGAATAATCATGAAACGGTACGTTTTTGAAGGAGCGACCCCTAAATACGGCTGCGTCGCAAAAATGAAAGGCCGGATGTAAAGTGACGTCCCTTCGATATTCGGAATCCAATCTTTATCGACTTGGATGAGCTTCCGAAGGCCGGTAAGAGCGAGTTCCTCGTCGAAAGCAGGAATGCACAGCCTTTCATTTGAACGGTTCAATCTTTTCATATTCTCCTCAGGTCTGAAAAGAAGCACTTCCTCATCTTCCGTCACATACGCCTTCAATCCTTCGAACACCGTTTGACCGTAGTGGAATACCATTGCCGCAGGATCGAGCAGGATCGGCTCATATGGAACAATCTTCGGATCATGCCAACCTTGCTCCTCTGAATAATCCATTGTAAACATATGGTCGGTGAAAACAGTACCGAACGAAAGTTGATCGAACGCTGGCTTCGTTTTCGGGTTCAAGGTCTTTTCAACATGGACTTCTAAATTCGTCATCGTAAATCCCCCTTTTACTATGTATTTTTTCATTATACACGAAACAGTGGAGACGGATATGGTAAAATGGTTGAAATGGAGGGATGACATTGACTGGAACTGAGAAAATGCCCGGGGAAGAACGCCGGCAGTTGATACTTGAAACATTGCAGAAAGCCGACAACCCGATGACAGGCAAAGAGCTTGGAGAACTGACGAATGTCAGCCGCCAAGTCATCGTCGGAGATATCACTTTATTAAAAGCGAAGAATGAACCTATACTTGCGACAAGTCAAGGGTACATATATATGCACACGTCGGCAGGTCCTGAGAGAATTGAAAAAGTGCTCGTTTGCCACCATACACCTGAGCAAACAGAGGAAGAGTTGAATATCCTCGTTGATCATGGGTTGACTGTGAAAGATGTGAAAATCGAGCACCCTGTCTACGGTGACTTGAGTGCCTCGATCATGGTAGCGAACCGTCTTGAAGTGAAGGAATTCATGAGGCGGGTCAATGAAGCCAATGCGGCTTACCTATCCAATCTAGCTGAAGGCGGCATCCATCTTCATACTGTCATTGCTGATGAACAACACCAAATCGACAATGCCGAAATCGCATTGAAAAAAGCGGGCATCCTCGTCGAATGACGGATAGTAATTCGGAAGAAATTTTCAAAACAAGTTTTAGTATACCTACATCATCTTTCAGCAGATGATGTTTTTTGTTGTTATGAAATTCAATTGTTCTCTAAAACATCCTCAACTTATCTCGCGGGGCATTTGGTGCTAATGGAATAGTTCTCATCATATTCTTAACATAGAGAACAATAAGAAGGAGTGTAAAGGTTGTTGAGAAAAGTCAAGGTTGGCTTACGGCCCATCGTAAACAACATAAATTTACCTACCGTTATGAAAACAGCAGTGCTTCCGGGTGACTCCATTGAAAGATTATTTATTGCAACCCAGATAGGAGAAATCTTTTACATAGGAAACGGTGAGGTAAGAACGTTTTTAGATATTCGCCCACGAATCTTAAAGCTAGGTATTTCTAATGGTGGATATGATGAACGGGGATTGCTAGGTCTAGCGTTTCATCCAAGTTTTTATTATAACGGTCTGTTTTATCTTCATTATTCAGTAGCTGGGACACAAGGTCCAGGCGCTCTTCCTCCTTCAGAAGGTGCAAGACCTGCTCAAAATGCTCTTCCTGAATTTTTTAAGCCTAACCCGTGTGAACCCAGCACCTTAAACTTAAAGTGGCTAAATAGAGAAACGCAATATGATCATATTGATACAGTTGAAGAATGGGTTTTACAATCGGGCGGTCAACCTCAAAAACGGCGGACATTGCTCAATTTAAGAAGACCATTTTTTAATCATAACGGTGTTAATAGCTTAAATTTTTCACCTGAAACAGGAAGACTTGTTTTAACAACCGGAGATGGCGGATCAGGTTATGATCCATTTAATCTAAGTCAGAACGATATGGAGATAGCCGGTAAAATAATTGAAATTGATGTAGATAGGAATACATTTATTGAAAATCCGCCCGTCGTTACACGTTTTAATGAACTTCCCGCAACTATTCAGGAAACACTTACGGTCATTGCCAAAGGGGTTCGAAATATGCCTGGCATTTCATTTCAACGGTTTTATAATCAGTTTGTCAAGTATGTAGGAAATGTCGGACAGGATTTGGTAGAGTCGATTTTCTCATTCGTTCAATATAAACCGATACCGGTTACACAGCTCATACAAGCTTCTTTACTGAAGTCTCAACTTGACCAAGAAGGATTTATTAACTTAGGGTGGCGTGGTTGGGAAGGTGCTTTTCCTACTTCGATAATAAGGGACTGCTCTGAAAATCCGACACTAGATGAGAAAACAGTGGCCTATTACGATGAAGCAGTAAAAACCTCATCAAAGCGTCTTCAGCCGTTAACAAGTTATTTTCATCAAGATCCCCGACCAGATAAGTTTGGAGGAACTGCACTTACAGGAGTGCAAGCCTATATGGGGAATGAAATCCCTGATTTAATGGGAAGCGTTCTGTTTACCGATATTGCCCGGGATGAGGGAACTCTTCCAGGTAGAGGGGTTTTAGCTTATACGAGGGTAAGAGCAGATGGTAGACAAAATGATTTTAGTGTTATTCAAACTGATTATAATTTTGGATCCCAATCAGCTTATTATGTTAGTTTAGGATCAAATGCGAATCAAAACAGACTCTATTTAGGGGTTTACGGCTCTATGAATGTAACGGATTATAATAGAGGAACTATTTTTGAAATCGTTCCATGAACCACGCCAATAAAATTAGACGCAAACAAAAGGGACCTACAGAATCTATATTAAGAATCTGTAAGTCCTCGTGTTTAGCAAGCAGGCATCTTACCTATTAATAGCCATAAGGACGGTTGTATGGTTGCCTGTAGTATGGATAACGGTAGTACGGATAGCGATAATATGGTGGGTAGATTGGGTAGAATGGATAGATTGGGTAAAACGGGTATTGGAAACGTGGGCGTCGTCTTCTACGCCGTCTTCCATAACTGTCATAATCGTAGTCATAGTCATCATCGTATCTGTCGTACCGATCGTAATCAAATCGCGTCATTATTCTATTCCTCCTTTTGATCTCGGTTTAGGTTATGCTAGGTAAAGTGAACAATCTGTACATTCGCCTATATTTAACAATTAGGTATCGCCTTATCAAGTCAAGGTGTAAGTTTGAAACCCTTTTTAGCTCCCATACATATAGTATTGAAAAAGCAAAAAGGAGTTTATAATTGGAAATACCGATTTCTGGATTCATGTATCATTCAGATGATTCCGACCCAATGCATTCCCATATGCTTTTTATTACTCAATGGGATGGAAGACCCGTACCTTTTCATGTCCACGAACTTAGAGGTGTCACTTCTTTTGATGCAGGGCATAATCACAGATATGCCGGAACTACTGAACCAGCCCAAAGTGGTGTACAACACACTCATAGATACTTCACATTTACGTCTTTAGATGATCGACATCGACATGAGATCCATGGAATCACAGGGCCAGCTATTTACCTTCCTGACGGTGGTCATTATCATGAGTTTAGTGGTTTTACTACGGTAAATGGTGCTAATCCTCATAGACACAGTTATGGCGGAAGAACAAGTTTATAGTTAGTTTCTGGCTTGCAATTACATTCACCCATCATCAAAGAACCCTTTGGACCTCCAAAGGGTTTTCACTCTTCAACTGAGGTTACTTGGATAGTAATTGATAACTAAAGCATTTATTGGAGCCTTTTGCCGCTACCGTCAAAACCGGCTTCCAACTTCAACTGTTCTAAAAAAGCGACCATGAAGGAATGGCGTTCCTCGGCAAGACGCTTCCCTTCCTCGGTCACCATCAAATCCTTCAATAACAGCAACTTCTCGTAAAAATGCGTGACAGTAGCCGTGTTTTTGGATCGGTATTCATCCTCGGACATGTTAGTTCTCGCGAATTCTTCCGCGTCATATAATTTCCTACCCCTCGCTCCTCCGAAAGCAAAAGCACGGGCGATGCCGATAGCGCCGATAGCATCGAGCCGATCCGCATCCCTGACAATTGCGCCTTCAATGGAGACGATTTCTTCCTCGTTTCCGCCATTGAATGAAACGCTCCTAATTGTTTCCAAAACGGTCATCGCCATTACATCGTCTGCACCGGCGGAACGCAGCACTTCCATAGCGGATACGTTGCCATCCTCTTTATACTTTGGATCGTCGATATCATGCAGCAAGACGGCAAGCCGAATGATCTTCATATCTGCGTTAGGCATCGTCCGGGCAATCTCCTTCGCATTTTTCATAACACGTAAAATATGGTCATAATCATGGCTGGCGTCGAACTTCCTATAAATATTGACGACCTGGTCCGTTACGTTTTGCACTATCGTTTCCATAGCATCCACCTTTTTCTTATATTCATATGAAAGAATCAATTCGACAGAAAATTTAGGCATGTCATTGACGTATATTGTCGATTCATGTATAGTTAATGCATCCATGTTAATAATGGGAAAGACATTGAAATGCCGAGGGAGGAATAAACATGTACCAAGGTAAAGTAAAATGGTTCAGCAATGAAAAAGGATATGGTTTCATTGAAACGGATAACGGTGAAGATGTGTTTGTCCACTATACTGGCATTATGTCAGAAGGATTCAAGACGTTGGATGAAGGCCAATCCGTATCCTTTGAAATCGTAGAAGGTAACCGCGGACCCCAAGCGGCAAATGTCTTGACTATAACATGAATGATGAATGACAAACATGCAATATCCCGCCGAGGAAATCCTGGCGGGATATTATTTTGTCAATTTATTCATTTCATTTCCTAAAAATTGAAGCTGTTCCCCAATTGTGCACGTTCGGATGCAAAACTGGTGCGCCCCTGTTTTTCCGAAATCCTTCACTTGTTGCCTTTTCACAAAACATCCTTCACAATACGTATCAAGCACTTCATTGATTTCATTCATGACTGTCAATTTATCCATAGCAGCCTCCAAGTCTGGTCATTCATTCATTTTAATACGGTTTTCTGCGGGTTGCAACAAAGAGAAGGAGAGATGGAATATGATCGAATTATACGTAGATGGCGCAAGTGCCGGTAACCCGGGCAAAAGCGGCATCGGAATATTCATCAAAGGAGAAGGCAAGATCGTCAAATTATCCGTACCGATCGAGCCGACTAACAATCATACAGCCGAATTTCTAGCCCTTCTCCGCGGGATGGAAGAAGCCGCAAAACTGACGACCGGAATCGTTTCGGCCCGTTCGGATTCAAAAGCTGTCGTCTCGGCTGTAGAAAATGAATTTGTGAAAAACGAAGTACATAAGGAATATTTGAATAAAATCTTATCCATTGCTGAAACGTTCGATTTCTTTTTCATCAAATGGATACCTGACACCGAAAATCGTGCTGCCGATGCACTCGCCCGGGAAGCGATCCATAAACAAATGGATAAGGATGATGGCGTGAAATGATGAGAAGCATCCGCCCCATACCTTATTTCGCTTTCATGAACGTTACGGTGTTCTCTATGTTGTCATAAAGCACCCATTCCTTGTCGAAAACGACAGCCCCGACATTGACAAGAGTCTGGCCGCCGCTCACATCATAAGGATGATCGAAAAGGACGGCCTCCTCTTCCCTGCCGCTGCGCAATAACCCAGAACGATGGCTATGGCCGTAAAACGTCAGGCCTTTCGATACATCTGCCTCCAGTAACGACCAAGGTTCGCCGCCCCACTTCCACTGATGGCCATGAATCACTTCAGCCGCGTCCAATTCAATTTTCTCGGGCATTGCCGAAAGCATTTTGAGCAACGGGTCATCTGTTTCCGTAATGAGCAATATCCGCTCTTCCTGGTTTCCTTTCACCGATGGGAAATTGAGCAACTCAACAAAACCCTCTGGTAAAATCATTACTTCTTCAAGTGTGCTATATGTGCGTTCATTTACATAGCGCTTACTAATTGTGCACTCGAACAAATCTCCTGTCCCGATTAAAACGGCCTCTGGTGCTCGTTCGTTAATATGGGACAGGACATCCTCCAAATCCCCTTTGGAGGAATGTATATCCCCAACAATTGCATATTGCATTTCCAAGGCACCTCCGCCATCGTTTTACCCTTTTTCCACTTCAACGACTTCCCTTGAAATCCAGTCGCTGTAACTTCCTACATATAATTTGACGTTGTCATAGCCATTCTGCTTCAGCATCGCAAATAACGGAGCGGCGGTTACACCACTGCCGCAATACACAACGACTTCATCATTGTGCTCCACTACTTGTGAAAGTTGCTGACCCACGTCAGCGTCCATGTTGAAAGAGCCATCCTTTTTCAAACGTTCCCAGTCGAAATTCAATGCGCCCGGAATATGACCGGCAATCGGATCGATCGGTTCGACTTCACCGCGATACCGTTCAGCTGAACGTGCATCGAGCAACACATTGCCGGTTTTTCCTTCAACCGTCTGTTCGACGAATTCACGAGGAGCAATAATCGATTCGTCCCAGACAGGTTCGACATCGGACCGGTCAGGAACTTCCGCTTTTTCGGAGACAGGGACACCGATTTCCGCCAGCTCCCTAAAGCCTTCCAAAATAATGAAGGAATTTTTAAATCCGCCATATTGAAGGATCCACCAGGCTCTTGCCGCAAAAGGGCTGCCTCCGTCGTCATAGATAAGGATCCGGTCATCGAGTTCAAGGCCGCTTTTTCGGAATAGCTCTGTCAACGTCTGCTTATCGGGCAGTGGATGCCTTCCCATATTTTTAGTCATGTCAGAAAGATCATCCTCGAGATTCCAGTACAATGCCCCTTTAATATGCCCCTCTTCGAATTTTTTTCTCCCCGCATCGCTCTCTTGCAATGAAAAACGGGCATCAATCCATTTTACATCGTGGATATCCACATCTTTGATCGACTTGAACACTTCACTCATTTCAACCCATCCCCTTCAGTTGGATTTTCTTATGAATCGCGCGCCATTCGTCCAATTGCTCTGTATCTTTCAAGAGGGATCGTTCCGATTCGATTTGCTTAACGCTTTGATTCAGTAAATGGAGACGCAGCCCTTCCGCTTCCGCCTCGATCCACTGCTCCGCCCAAAATTCAATCCGTTCCTTCTCCTTGCCCAAATAGATCGAAGCATCTTCTTTCAACCGTTCTTCCAACCGGTTTTTCAATACGAGACGCTCGCCTTTTTCAAAAAATGACTTCTGGTTTTTGAATGAACGGTTGACATCTTTATATACTGCGGGATTTTCAAAAGGCACAGCGAACGTTAGCATTTCAGCATCTTCCGCTTCATACGGGGAAGGTGAAATGGAACTGTCCTTTTCGGAAAGGAACCGCATCTCTGACCGCTCCCGCTCTTTCAATAATTTATTCATGAAGTTCAGCATACGTAAATTGGTCACTTTCAATTCTTGCGTCAAATCGAACCCTGTCATCTGCACCGTTTCAGCGAGCGCCATCGTTAACGCCCTTTCAGCGGGGTGATTGGCAAACGTCGACGGACTGTAGCCTTCCTTGAAAAAGTCCCCAAAACGAAGGAAAACACGCTGTAAAATGTAATAGACCAATTCATTCAATTCATTGCTGGAGGCTTTCCGTATCACTTCTCCAAAGCCATTTGCATAACGTGCGCGAACTTCCTGCTCAAATCGGTCGAGCTCCACCATACGTTCTGCCTTGCGAGACCTGTTCACTTCCGCACGCTCAATCAATATCGCAAGTCGATTGACAGCTTTAACCGCCTCTTCTTCCAAAGCTTGGACGGCTAGCCCTTTCAAATCGTCCTTCAAGAAATGACCAAAATGCTGCTCAAAAGCTTCCATGGCGGCATCCTGACGATCATTCATCTTCGCTTCCAATGCTTGCAAGCTTGAAATTCCGTGTACACGAGGATGACGGATTCCGAAAGCTGCCAGTTCCTGTTCAACGAAAGAAAGGACTGTTTCCGCCTCTTCCGCATTATTTGCCAAATCGATCGCATTCACGATAAAGAACATCTTATCCAATTCAAAGGCATCTTTCACACGACCGAGTTGAATGAGGAATTCGCGGTCGGCTCGCGCGAATGCATGATTGTAATAAGTGATGAAGAGGATTGCGTCGGCATTCCTTATATAATCGAAAGCGACATCGGTATGCCGTGCATTAATGGAGTCAGCCCCTGGCGTATCGACGAGCGTTATCCCTTGCCTCGTCAACGGACAGTCGATATACAAATCGATGGAATCGACGAAGCAGCTTCGCTCCTCCTCCGCCACGAACCGAGTAAATTCAGTTTGATCGACATTTATGACAGAACCTAATTTATCTCTATAAACCGGGTAGCCCGTCTCAAATGCGCGGATGAATGTTTTATGGATATGCAGGCTTTCATCTTCAAGCTCTTTTCCTAAGACTGCTTCGGCTTTTTCGAACGCTTCTTCCAATGTTAAGATCGGCATCCCGAGCGCTTCGAATGAAAATGCAACATCTTCAGTCATCTGATTGACTGTTTTCAAATGAACATCCGCTGTCCTGTCCTCTTTGCCAGTAACGAGTGGTCTGATCCGATTAATGGCGGCTGTCGTCGGATTGGGTGAAACCGGCAACACGCGGTCGCCGAGCAAAGCATTGGAGAAGGACGATTTCCCAGCACTGAACGCCCCGAATAAGGCGACAGTGAATTCCTGATGGGAAAGACGGTCAGCCTTGTTCCACAAATAATCGGCCGTCTCCGAAAAACCTGGGATATCCATCACCGACTGCGCAATGTGAAGCGCCTTGTCAATAACACTCCCCGCATCTGGAATGTCCGAAGTCATTTCAACTGTATTTGCCAGTTCCTGCTGGACGACATTGTGCACCGTCTCGTTTTCCGCAGTCATCAACTTATCAAGTTCTACCGTTTCTATTTCCGTTTTCCTCTCCCATTGCTGGAGCAACAATTCGCTGGAAGTTTTTAAACTTGCAGTTGGAGCAGCAAGACTATTGGTGAAGTCGGCTCGTTTTTGATCTATTTTATTCACTTGTGCAATGGCTGCCAACTTTTGCTCAAGCGATTGTATCGCTTGAAGCAGCGGCTCCGATTGTTCATTGCCCGCAGATGCTGCGATTGCCGACATTTCTTGTTTCCAATCGTCCGTCAATCTCCGGAAAACTTGCTGGATGGCAGTCTTCATCTGCTCCGTCATATTCAATACGGTTTCACCCGTAACAACATCCGAAACATTCAACTGCTTGTCGATTTCCTCGAACGGCACGGACATATCCATTTCGTCAATCGCAATCGACCGTTCATCATTCATCAAACCTGCATCTGTAAGCGTCTTTTTCATAATCGCTTTTACATGCACTTCAATCTGAGTATGTATTAGTTTCGATAAGTTTGTAGCTAAGGAATTCTTTCGCTTCGCTTTTTCCTCTGCAGTCTTCTTAGCACCGAATAATAAACCGACTTTGAATCGCGGGGATTTCGACTCCAAATAATCCTTCAATAGCTCCCGCGTTTCAAAAGGGCTGATCGATGCATTGCGCAACAAATCATTCCGCTCCCTTTCAAAAGTCGCATAAAACTCATCCCCCGACAGAAGAGAAGCGCGCTTCTTCAGTCCGTCCAATTCAGAGGAAAGTTCTTCGTATTGATTCCACTCTTCTTCTGATACGATTTTGGAATATGCTGATTTGCAATCAGTCCGCTCGCTTTCTAGAAATTCTAGATGCTCTTCCTTCAATTTCAAGAGGGATTGCTCGGCGTTATCCAAGAAATGATCCTTCCAATTTACAATTGAACCTTCGACGATCCCTTTCACCTTTTCAAAATCATTGAATGGCAGGTCATCGGATTTTAATGATGTATAGAAGATTCCTTTCGGTTCAACGCCCCAAAGTTTGAAAGAATCTTCAACCGATTTTTTGAAGTCCACGAAAGGCAATTCACTTTCCCGGTGCTTGTCAATTTGATTAATAATCAAATAAACATTGGCGTTATAGCGCAAAAGTTCTTTCGTGAATTTGAAATTCAGTTCCGACTGAACGTGGTTGTAGTCCATCGTGTAGAAAACGAGATCGGCTAAATGAAGTGCCGATTCTGTCGATAAGCGATGGGCATCATCCGTCGAATCGACTCCGGGTGTATCCATGACTGTTATCGCTTCCGGCAAGTTGGACGCGGGATGACCAATTTCAATTAGTGAAATTTCTGCGCCATCCTTACTGAAGGACTTGATTGCATCAAAGAAACGATGGCCCTTGTATTTGACGAGGGAGCCGTCCGTCCGATGAATAATTGCAAATTCTTCATCCGTCTTTTTCACTTTGACAATATTGGCGCTCGTCGGAATTGGACTGGAAGGCAAAAGGTCCTCCCCTGTCAACGCATTGATCATCGACGATTTGCCGGCCGAGAAATGACCTGCGAATCCGATCACAAACTCTTCATCCATCAATTTACGTGCTAATGAAGCTGCTTTCTTAACACGTTCTTCATCGTGATTCTTGTTAAATAAATGACCGTAAATAGCTGTTCGTTCTAAAATATCATTAGTAAACATAATATTCGATCCTTCCTAACATTCTCTATCTACTATACCATTTTTCGTAACTGATGAACCTTGATTGAAAATTCGGAGTTTATATAGGCAAAAGGCTGTCTTTAATCAAGTTTCCTCGATAAGAAAGACAGCTTTTATTACTTATTTCTTGACGAATGTCTGTAGATCCACCGGGAATATCCCAGCAATGACATCTTTCATTTCTTGTTCTTCACCTTCTAAGAGAATATGCACAGTCCCGGAATCTTCCGACGTCCGAATGAGGCGTCCAGCGCCTTGCCTTAGACGTAACAACATGAATGGTAAATCCACTTCCTCGAACGGTTTTTCCGCGTGCTTCCTCCGCGCGTCGAATAAAGGATCTTTCGGAGGAAACGGCAAATCATAAATAATGACACGAGTTAGTGCGTCTTGCGGAATATCGAGCCCTTCCCATAGATGATAGGAGCACAGGACGGAAATTTCCTTCTGCTGGAACTCGCGGACAATCGAAGATAATTCCCGTTCCCCTTCAAACGCGATTCCCTTTCTTTGCTCTTCATTCAACGCTGATTGGAACTGTTTCATCGACTGCTCCGATTTGAACAGCAACAATGTTTGTTGCCCATCCTGCAGCAAGTCGAGCACGTATTTCGGCTTCTCTCCTGCATCCATATCAGCTGCAATGACTTCCATCTTTTCTTCGTAATCGAAAGGCGATTCCACTGAAAACGAGAGGAAATCATCAATGCCGAGACTATCTAAAATATACGAAAAATCCTGTCCGACCGAAAGCGTAGCCGATGAAAAGACGATCGGAATATTGGATGAAAACAGCTTCTCTTGTAATATGTCCGTGACGAGACGCGGCATGATGATGAGTGTCATCCCATCTTTACTAACCTCTAACCAGTCAACCGCATCGTTTTCTGACACAAATAATTCCATGGAATAAATATATTGTTCCAAGTATTCCTCTACCATTTTCAAGTCATATTCTGGAATGATATATAATTCACCTTCAAACACGAACTCTTCCAGTAAAGCGGTTGAAATGGAGATCGCTTCCCTTCCGGCTGAAAGGATTTCCCCGTCTTTTCGAATCGCTTTCCGTTCATCTCCGCTTTCCATCGTTGCCGACTTGAGAAGGCGGAAGAAATGTTCATGGATGTCAATTAAGCGCTCCATCAATTGCAATGTCTCTTCACGGACGCCGTCAACCATGACCCGTTCCAGCAGGTTAAGCAACGTATTATTTTGAACTTCATACGTTAGTGCACGTTGGGCGGAATACTCCAGCAAATGACCTTCATCGAAAACGATCATCGATATATCAGGAAGTAGTGGCAATTGACCTTGGCGCTTCCTCGATTCCTTCGTCCAAATATGCTCCATATAAAAATCATGTGAGCAAATGATCAGGTCCGCCGCTTCACGATAATGATTCCGGTGAATTGTCTGTCCGCAGCGATTTCGAATATCGCATGCTGCGCATTGTTGGACGGGATGGAAATTCATTGTTTTCCATTGCTCGTCGTTCAAATGAGGATAATCCGAACGTTCCCCATAAGGGAAGATCGATTGCAGCGACATATTTCCACGGACAAAATCAGGCAAACCGGTATGCACATTCTCCGCAAAATCTTCTATCGATGCATCTACCGCTTCATCCAATCTCTTTAAACATAAGTATTGATCCCTCGCTTTGGCGAGACGAACGTCGATATCGATTTGCAATGCATCACTAATTTTGCGAATATCGCCTTCTTCTTTCACAAGCTGATCAATTAACGTTTCATCTGCACAGGAAATAAGGGCAGGTTTTCCCGTATACCTCGCATAAGCTATGGCCGGCAATAAATAGGCGATCGTCTTCCCGGTTCCGACTCCTGCTTCTGCCAAGAGAACTTTCTTCTCTTTCAGCGCTTGTTCAATTTGAAATGCCATATAGATTTGTTCGTCTCTGCATTCGAATCCCTTTTCAGTCAAATCGTCATATAATGTATCGCCAATCCAATCATTCAAGGATTCATAGAATGATTTTTCCTTCGTTAATGAAAATGGCATTTTCCTTTTCATTTGCGCTCCCCTTTCCTTTTCGCACATGGAAACGGAAGAGGCAGGACCTCTTCCGTTTCATCTGACCGCTTATTTTCGTTGACCCCAATATTGATAAAAGTCTGTTCGAATAAATCCATTGAACAGCTTGCGCTTCTTCGTAGCTTTCTTGCCGTACATTGTTTCGAAGTTTTCCAATGAAGAGAGCATGTATACGGACCATGATGGATACCTATCCATTATATGACCGATTACACGGGCAAGTTCCTCAGCTTCTTCAATTTCACCTAATCGTTCCCCATAAGGAGGATTGCCGACTAGCACACCATTCAAACCTTCGACAGTCAAATCCTTGACGTCACGCTGTTCGAAGCGGATCAAATCCATGAAGCCGGCTTCTACTGAGTTTTGCTGGGCAATCTTGATCATCCTAGGATCCACATCGAATCCTGTAATGTCAAGCGGTTGATCATATTTCGCAAGGTCTTCGGCTTCTTCCCTGACGCGGTCCCATATCGCTTGATTCATCCAAGGCCATTGCTCACTGCTGAAATCACGGTTATAACCCGGTGCAATTTGCTGCCCGATCATTGCTGCTTCGATCGCAATTGTTCCCGATCCACAAAACGGATCGACGAACGGTCTATCGGGATTCCATCGGGTCAATTTAACGAGGGCCGCCGCCATCGTCTCTTTAAGCGGAGCATCCCCTTGCCCGACACGATAGCCGCGTTTATGCAAACCGGCGCCGCTCGAATCGATTGTCAACGTCACTTTATCTTTTAATATGGATACTTCGAGCTTGAATAATGGACCCGTCTCATCTAAAAAACCAATCCGTTTATACGCAGATTTTATACGTTCCACGATTGCTTTCTTGACGATTGCCTGGCAATCGGGTGTGCTGTACAATATCGATTTCACCGATTTTCCTGCGACTGGGAATTTTGCATCGACAGGCAAATATTGCTCCCACGGAAGGGATTTTGTCTGTTCAAACAGTTCGTCGAATGTTGTTGCTGTGAATTCACCGACGATGATGCGGACACGATCTGCGACACGAAGCCACATGTTTGTTTTGGCAATTGCTGTTTCATCGCCTTCAAAGTAGATCTTTCCGTTTTCTGTTTTCGTCTGGAAGCCGAGTTCTTTCACTTCATCCGCAACGATCGATTCCAGCCCCATGGCCGATGTGGCGACCAATTTATAGTTTGTCATGCATTTCCAACTCCAATTCTGAATGTACGTAGGTATAAGAAACTATTTGTATACACTGCTATGTAGTCTGTGTGAATTTAATCAATTTAATATCCCAATAACGAAGAAATGCTCTCCAAACGAGAAGGAGAGCATTGATTGTTATGTAGAACCATCGTAAATTCGATAAGCCATGTTTTGTTCCCGTGTACTCGAACGGCTTGCGCCTCGTACTTAGGGTGGTAATCATCTATCTACAGACAATGTCTGTCCCTTCATCTGTTCAATTCCTTCAGAAGAGTGCCCCTACCATAATTTGGGTTTCTCGCTCGTGGGGTTTACCGCGTTCCATCTGAGCCGTTTCCGGATCAGCTACGTCACTGTGGCACTTTTCAGGAGACCTCATCCATATGTGCAAGCACACTTAGGATTTATCCCCGCCGTCAATGCGCAATGCGCAAAGCCCCGGCTTATTTTTTCGCCGAGCACGAACACTACGGTCATCTCAGAACCGTGCGAGCATGGACTTTCCTCTACAACTGATGTTGCAGCGATTACCTGAATTCACGCTATGGTTACAATAGTATACTGCAATTTTCGACAAAAATCAACATTTTTCTCTGCGAAGCCAAGGATCTGCTTATTTATTCGTGATCGTACAATTTGCTTCCGAATACGTGCTTCTCCAAATTTGAAATCCTTTTTAACAGATCAAAGTTCGTTGTATTGGCGTTAGTAGCCATTGGACGTTTAGCTGTTGATGCAAGTTCATCCTTCAGCTTTTCATTTTCCATACGTAATTCAGAAATTGTTTTTTTGAAAGCTTCATAATCCTGAATGACTTGATCCAGGAAAAGATCCACATCTTCTTGATTATATCCGCGTAAACCTGTTTTGAACTCTTTTTCAAGAATTGTTTTAGAATCAAGTTTTATTTCCATGAAATGACGCCCTTCCATCAATGTTTACATGTCGCAAGTATAGCATATTTTGTACAACTTTGTCTTTCTATTTCCGTTCATAAGGAGGATTTTGTCGGTTAGTGCGCTTCCCCGGGAAATAGCTTTTTCATTAATCTTATTTCCCTATGAGTGAATTCATTTCCCATCCGGATTTTAAATCGGTTCGTCATGTCCGGATCTTGTCGCAAGTGACGGATCGCTTCCTTTGTGTAATGCAGTGCTTTTGCCGGATCTTTCATTTTATGCTCGAACAGCTTCGCCAATTCCTCATAGGCGATGACTCTTTCCCTTCCCGTCAAACTATGTGCGGCAATTTTAAATGATTCGATGGCTTCGATTTGACGCCCTTCCTTTTTTAGGAGAAATCCGATGTGAAAATGCGCCTTCGGTTCTTCTGTTCCATATTCAGCTATGACATCCATTAGGACATCTTTGCTTCGGTTAAACGATTTTAGGTCCGTATACCATTTTCCGATATTCGTTTTCGCATTCGCGGAAGAAAGTGAGTCATCTCGCAACAGAAGGTCTGTTGAACGAATATATAAGGTGACGAGGGAAAGGATATCCCATTCATTATGAAGAAGGACTTTCATCAATAACTCGGCGCGGCCATTCTTTACCGCATCCTGATAGATGATCGGGGCCATATGGCCGGGAATATCGCCTTCGCGGAAGAAACCGAGCTGTTCTTCTTCGACTGCCGTCAATTTAAATGTTTCCATTTCATTTTTCCAAATCCTTTTCGAGCCATGCAGCAAATCAATTTCAGTATGCTTCAGCAACTGGGGTAGTACATTTCTATTCATCGTCCATCTCGTTTGCACTTGCGGCATATCGAAGCTTTTTCCGTTATACATGACGATGGACATCGGTGTTTTCCATAGATCTGTAGCATAAAGGAATGCCGCTTCATGATCCGGTCCGGGCAACACATATTGTGTCAATGTGAATGCTTCTTCCGTATATTCGATGAAGCCCATAAGGAAGATGAGTGTGCCTGCGCCTTTCAAGCCGGTCGTCTCCGTATCGAAAAATACGAGCGGCCTTGTAAAGTCAGGCGCCAGAGGATGGATTTCCTGTGATTCGCGCCATTTTTCCACTGTGTCCAACAACCCAGAAAGTGCAAACTTCCCATGTCGGTGTTGCGGTTCATAGACGACAGTTCGTTTGTAGACGATTCCGAATTCGTTTTCCTCTTTTGTCAATCCGGCCGCTAACCATCTCTTCTCATAAGGAGGAGCTGGAGGCGTTTCGCGTTTCTTCGGTGCATCAGGCTTTACCTCGGCTAGAGGAGCTTTCTTTTTCAGCAGCTTCTTCATTTCCATCATTTTAGCTTCATAAGACATCTGAGTTACCCCCAACGAGGGCTTGGAGAAGGACGATGACATCCCTTTTCATCCTGATTCCCTCTTCCTGCGCGCCTATACAGACCGGACAACCGTTTTCGCAATGGCATCCTCGCACGTGCTCTGCCGCCTTTCTCAGCAGTTCATCCCAACGGCCAAAGATCTTTTCACTTAAGCCGATGCCACCGGGATAACTATCGTAAATGAAAATTGTCGGTTTCCCCGTATGGATTGCCTTCACTTGAGGGACAACATGGATATCTGACCGGTCACAACGGACAAATAACGGGATGAACGATTGGATTGCATACGCGGCACCTGTCAAAGCGTCCGTCAAATCGGACTCCTTCCATCCGTCCGGTACGTCGAATGAATACCAAGTGGATGATGTATGCAGCTCTTCCGCGGGCAGAGAGATAGGTCCAGAGCCGATATTGTCATGGGAATCAAAACGGATTTTCTTGAAAATAGTTGGGATCGCCAATACAGCAATATCTCCGTACGCCACTTCTGCTTCTCCGAGTTGCGTGCTTTCATCTTCGTTGATCACTTTCAATTCTACGGCCAAGTTGGCATCCGTATAATAATCGACATCGACTTCCGTCACATATGCCTTTTTCTCTTCCCAATCTAACATTTCGACTTGATATTGCTTTCCTTGATGGATATAGATCGCCTCTTCGTGCAGCAAAGTCATTGCACTATAGCGGTCCATTTCCCCGATTACGACGGTCCCTTTAGGAATCGTCTTATCGATGATCACGACATTTTCCTGCGAAGCCGAGCGTAGACTGATTTCGCTAGCTGGGAATCGGTCCGTCATCCAATGCCATTTATCCGATGTTTTCACGAGCACCCCTTCGCTTTCCAAAAAGGCGAGCAACTCCTGGACCTCGAATTCCCCATACGTTTCCGTCATTGTGAACGGCAATTCAAATGATGCACATTTCAAATGATCCATGAGGATGAGCATGTTGTCAGGATGGATCCTCGCTTCTTCAGGAGTTTGGCCCAACAAGTATTCAGGATGCTGGATAATGTATTGGTCTAGTGCCATCGATTGCGCGACGTAGATTATTAGAGCGTCGTCCTGCCTTCTTCCTGCTCTCCCGGCCTGTTGATAGGCGCTCGCGATATTTCCCGGATAGCCAGTCATGATGCAAGCTTGTAATTGCCCGATATCGATGCCGAGCTCCAGCGCATTCGTGCTCACGACCGTCTTTATTTCACCGTCGCGAAGCCTTTTTTCGATTTTTCTCCGTTCCGAAGGCAAATAGCCGCCCCTGTACCCCATAATCGTCTGATCCAACAGTTTTTTCTTCGTCAATTCCTTCATATACGTAACAAGCATTTCAACGCGCACCCTGCTCTTTGCAAAGATGATTGTTTGAATTCCTTCACTGTACAAAAACGATGCAATATCCCTTACTTCGAGGATTGCGCTTCGCCGGATGCCGAACGTTTTATGGACAACCGGCGGATTGTAGAAGATGAAATGCTTGACCCCTGAAGGAGCGCCATTTTTGGATATGAGGCGCATCGGTGTGTTTGTCAACGCCTCGGCAAGCTCTTTCGGGTTGGCGATTGTTGCCGATGTGCAAATGAAAGTCGGATTGCATCCATAATAATTGCAAATGCGCTTTAACCTTCTTAATACATGTGCAACATGGCTTCCGAATACCCCTTTATACGTATGCAATTCATCTATGATGATATACTTCAAATTTTCGAATAGAGAAACCCATTTCGTATGATGTGGCAAAATGCCCGAATGCAACATATCGGGGTTCGTCAAAACGATATGACCTGATTTCCGCACTTTCGTACGCAGTCCGGGCGCCGTGTCCCCATCATATGTGTAACTGAGAATTGTCTCTCCGCTCGCCTCGATTAGTTCATGCAAGTCTGCCAGCTGGTCTTGAGCAAGAGCTTTTGTCGGAAACAGATAAAGCGCGCGTGAAGCGTCATCCTCCAAAATGCTTTGCAGGACAGGCAAATGATAGCATAATGACTTACCTGAAGCGGTAGGAGTTACAGCTGTAATCGAATTGCCGGAAGACGCGAGATCGAATGCGTCGCGCTGATGACTGTATAAGCGTTCAATTCCTTTCTCCGCCAGTGCCTTTACGATGGAAGGATGAAGCTGTTCCGGAAAGGATGCGTATTCAGCCGATTTCCCCTCGATCTTTTCATAGTGACGAATATTAGTAGATAGCTCAGGATCGGATAAAAAACGATCCACTGTTTCCCGGACACTTATCTTCTTCATCCTTCCTCCCCTCCCTTACGCTGTAATTCGTCTAAAACCGTTCGTAATGTGTACGTCGCGGAATTGATTGAAAGGACAAAACGCTTTTTTCCTGTCTTCGGGTAAAAAGATTGCACAATAAATTGTTTCATCGATTCGTTCAATGATTCGATTTGATGTAAATGAACATATTTCGGCCTTTCTTCTCGAATTAACGTTCGAATCTCCTCTGTCCATTCATCAAGTAATTTATGATTTATATCTGCATAAGGTTTCACTTCTATATAAAAATCGGGCTCACGATCTAATTCCCGCATTGCTGGGAGTCTTTCCAAGCACTCTTCACAAACAGAAAGGAGCCGTTCTGTTTTTTCTATTAAGCTTAACAAGTGATCTCTTCCTTTCCGAAGTCTCTCCTATAGTTTATCAAAAACTGTAGGTGGACACCAATCCCTAACGAACGTGCATTCTTCAAAACTATTTGGACAATATTTCCACGGAACTTTTAGAGTCATAATGCGTCTACTCATTATGGTATGATAGGAAATGCGAGGTGGTAGGAATGACAATTCGATATCCGAACGGAAAAAAGTATGTTCCGGTACAACGCTCTGTCAGAGAGGATAATAAAAATCTTTCGTTCAGCAACCGGGGGAAAACATTAGAGGACGAATTGAACGAAACGAATGAATATTATTTATCCAACAATAAAGCCGTCATCCATAAGAAGCCAGTCCCTATCCAAATCGTACACGTGAAATATCCTGCCAGAAGTGCAGCTGTCATAACCGAAGCATATTTCCGATCTCCTTCCACAACTGACTATAATGGAGTTTGGAAAGGAAGATATATTGATTTTGAGGCAAAGGAGACGAAGAATACGACTTCCTTTCCGTTGCAAAATATTCATGAGCATCAGGTCGAGCATATGAAAAAAGTGACCGAGCAGGCAGGCATCGCGTTTCTGTTGGTGAAATTTACTGTTCTTGACCGATATTTCATCGTTCCCTACGAGTACTTCGAAAAAAAGTGGGAAAGAATGATAGCAGGAGGAAGGAAATCTATTACACTCTCTGAAATGGAAGAGATATCCATAGAGATTAACGCAGGTTACAATCCAAGGCTCGACTATTTGGCCGCTTTGGACATTCTATTGAAACCTGAATCAGATATGATTGAAAGGCAGGAAAACGTATGAGTGATCAAACAAAATCCCGAGCAGCCCGACGCCAGCAGATGGAGGCGGAACGGAAGCGCAGGAAGAATAAAAATCAGAAGAATGGCAGCAATATTGTCAAGAAGATAATTCTTGGTGTAATTGCCATAGGCTTTGCGATATTAGTCGGCGGAGCAGGATTATTCGCTTACTATGCGAGTAGCGCGCCAGCACTTGATGAAAGTTTATTGAAGGATCCGCTCACGTCCGATATTGTCGACCGAGACGGAAATGTGTTCATGAAATTCGGCGCCGAAAAACGGGAGTTCGTCCCTTTTGAAGATATACCGAAAGAGATGGAAGCTGCCGTCCTTGCAACAGAGGACGTCCGATTCTACAAACACCATGGAATGGACTTTTGGAGACTGGGCGGTGCTGTTTTAGCTAACTTCCAAAGCGGCTTCGGTTCGCAGGGAGCCTCCACTCTCACACAGCAAGTCATTAAGAACTCTTTCCTATCACATGAAAAGACATTGAAGCGGAAAGCCCAAGAAGCATGGCTCGCCTTTAAGCTTGAGAGAGAGTATTCAAAAGAACAGATTTTTGAAATGTATTTTAATAAAATCCTTATGTCCGGCAACATATACGGAATCGGAACAGCTGCTAGAGAATTCTATGGCAAGGATTTGGATGAGCTAGAGTTGCATGAAATGGCGTTGTTGGCAGGGATGCCTCAATCCCCTAACGGCTATAATCCGTTCAAAAATCCAGAGCGGGCCGAAAAACGCCGGAATACCGTTCTGACTCTAATGTACAAACATAAAAAGATAACGAAGGAACAGATGGAAGAGGCAAAAGCCATCCCAGTGACGGAAACACTCCTTCCCGAAGATCAACGCCAACAAAATAAGGATTCAAAGTATCTAGCTTATGTTGACATTGTATTGGATGAATTGGAAGCAGCCGGCATGATGGACGTCCTTTCAGAAGGTGTGACCATTCAGACAGCTTTAGATCCGGCAGCACAGCAATCAGTCGAAAAGGCGATCAACTCGCCGATCTATGAGTCGGATGAGATGCAGGCGGGCATGACCGTCCTGAATACGAAAACCGGGGAAATCGTTGCTATCGGCGGAGGTCGGAACTTTACCGGACGGAATTTGAACTTCGCTTCAGGCGACAACCGTAGACAGCCTGGTTCGGTCATTAAACCGATCCTGTCTTACGGTCCTATTATCGAACACGATAGCTGGTCCACTGCACAAATCGTCGTCGACGAACCTTATAAGTATAAGGGCACCAACACATCAGTCCGTAACGTTGATGGGAAATACCAGGGCCCGATTACGATAAGAGAAGCATTGTACCGTTCTAGGAATATACCGGCCATTAAAGTATTCGAGGAAGTCGGAACGAAAAAGGCGAGTGATTTCGCAGGCAAACTTGGTCTTAAATATAAAGAATTGTATTCCTCGGATGCACTCGGAGGAGGGACAAATGAGTTTTCAACAATTGAAATGGCAGGCGCCTATGCTCCTTTCGGCAATGGAGGCATTTATACAAAGCCGCATGCTGTCAAGAAAATTATTTTCCGCGATGGGAAAACACAGCGTAACTTGGCACCCGACCCTGTCACGGTCATGAAAGATTCAACAGCCTATATGGTGACGGATATTTTACGCGACGTCACCACTTTAGGAACCGGAAAGACGGCGCATGTATCCGGATTGGATATGGCCGGAAAGACAGGTACGACAAACTATTCGTCAGATACAAAAAACAAACATGGTATGAAGAATACAGATGTGCCGGATAGTTGGTTCACCGGTTATACGACGGAATATACAATTTCCGTTTGGGGTGGCTACAAAAACTATACGACACCGATTACGACATATGACCGCGGTCGTTATGTGCCGCAAATCCTTTTCAGAACAGTCATGACCGATCTCGTGGCCGGAAAAAATACGCCGCGATTCAAAAAGCCAAGTTCTGTTGAAGAAGCGGTCATCGTTAAGGGTTCCAATCCAGCAATTCTGGCGAGCAATTCAACGCCTGATGCACTTAAGAGCACTGAACTGTTCGTAAGAGGAACGGTGCCGACAGAAATGGATGAAGAGGTTATTACTGAACTGCAAGCACCAGGCGGCTTGTCTGCACAATATGATGCAGAGACGAACTCGGTCTCATTGAATTGGTCATACGACAATCCAGATGAATTTATGCTTCCGGAACCTGTGCAATTCGATGTATCCGTTGCAGTGGATGGCAGCGAACCACAAAGTATGACAAAGACTTCCGAGCATGCCGTGACGTTCTCTGGAGTTGAATTGGGTCGCACGTACGTCTTCTACGTGACAGCTGTTTCTGGAGAAATCAAAAGCAGTCCAGCTTCCACTTCCCTGCTGATTGAAGGACAGACTGAAGATGACCCTGGTATGGAAGACGATCGTGAAGATGAAAATAATAACGGAAATAATGACGGCAACAATGGAAATAACAATGGAAACTGGAACAATGGCAACAATGGAAATAACGGTAACAACGGAAATAACAATAACGGCAATAATAATGGCAACTCCGGAGACTCCGATAATACCGGAGACGGCTCCGGCACTCCGGGTGATGAAACGAGCGACCCAGGAACTGGCGGAGATGAAGGTTCCGGCGATGGAACTGACGACGGCAGCAACAGATGATCACATAATGAAAAATAGCCGGAAGGGATTTAACCAATCCCTTCCGGCTATTTTATTTTTTCATTGCCAATCGGCTTACCGCTTTTTTCATCGCTTCTGTATACAATGCATCCAACTGAACGTATGCAAAATGCCCAGTTATCTTACTTCTGATGAATTGTAGCCGCTCTTTCCCGTTCAACGGTTCAATTGATGATGTTATTTCTCCATGTACAGAAGAATCATCAGGCAAAAACGCACCGAGCATTGCAGAATAATTATCAATTGCCTTTTCCATCATATTAATTGCTCGGGAATCCTTTTGCTCATAGGCTTCCTCAATCTTTTCTTTCATGGTCAACCAATTGTTCCAGAAAGAATAAAGCGTTTCCTTCTCAACTGAATTATGCAATGCCTTTCATCCGTTTCTTCCCTTCCCTGCACAACGGGAGGAGCGGACATTCACCGCATGCTGGATTTTGGGCTTTGCAATGATACCTTCCAAAGAAAATGATTTGATGGTGCGTATCCGTCCATTTTTCCCTAGGCGTCCAGCGCATGATTTTCTCTTCCACCACGAGAGGAGAGTCTTTCCATCGATTCATACCTAGTCGTTTGGCGACCCGCTCGACGTGTGTATCGACAGCCATTGCCGGGATGCCGAACGCATTGGAAACGACGACATTTGCCGTTTTTCTTCCAACTCCGGGAAATGTCGTGAGCAAATCTCGATCAGCCGGCACTTCTCCATCAAACTTTTCCAGGAGGAGGGCACACAATGCTTGAATGTTCTTCGCCTTATTCCGATACAAACCGATTGAACGAATATCGTCTTGCAGTTCTTCAATATCGACTGCCAAATAATCTTCGGGTTTTTTATATTTTTGGAACAAATCCGCGGTTACACGGTTCACGAGTACATCCGTACATTGAGCGGAGAGCAATGTGGCGACGAGCAGCTCAAAAGCATTTTCGTGCACCAGCTCACAATGAGCATCAGGAAACATCTCCCCGAATTGTTCGAGACAATATTCCCATTGTTTCTTCGTCAACATATGCAATCACCTATTCCCGTTCTTCCAGCCAATTATAAAAAGGAACCTTCTTTACGACAGTCTCCTGATTTTGAACTGGACGCATCATTGATGTCCTGAACGACCTGGATTGCTTTTCCACGTCATTCAACGTTCTCACTCTTTTCTTCTTCCATTCAAACAGAATCCGATCAATATAACGCAAGCTAAGTTTTTGGGCAAGTACGGCCTCTTTCAATGCCGCCTTGATAATCTGGACAGCATGTCCATCCTCATCCAGCCACATTGTAATCGTTTCGCATTCCATTGGAGATAAGAGACGGCCGAATTCCTGCTCGAACAACGTGAAGATTTCACCTTCTTCATCCTTGTCCTTCCTATCTTCCTCTACATTCTTTTCAGCTAGCACAATATTCACAAGCCTGTTCCATAACGGCTGCATCGAAAATTGTTCGTATAGTACTCCATTTTCATCCTGGCCCTGTTGGATCTCCAATAATCCACGTTGCATGAAACGTTGTAAGATTTCGGACACTTCATTCTCGGTTAAATGCATGCGTGCAGCTAGATCGTATGGTGTAGGGAATTGCGAACCACCCGCCTGAAATGCACACATATGAAGCAGAAGTATTGCATCTACATCTTTTATATCCAACGCTTTATAGTGCTGAAAAAAGAGCTGGGGAATAGTGACATTCCCCTGCTCAATCCAAATACGGAGCCGTTCTTCATCTTGCATGCCGAACACCTCACTATTCATAAATCTGCTGTCCTTACGGATAAAGACGATTCAAGAGACGTGGGAACGGAATCGTTTCGCGTACGTGTTCAACTCCGGAAATCCACGCCACTGTCCGTTCCAATCCTAGCCCGAAGCCGGAATGTGGAACAGCACCATATTTACTTAACTCTAAATACCATTCATAAGCGGATTCATCTAGATTATGCTCTTGGATGCGTTGTTTCATCAATTCATAATCATAAATACGTTCTGAACCGCCAATAATTTCCCCATAGCCTTCAGGAGCGATCAAATCAGCGCAAAGGACGACATCGTCGCGATCCGGGTGCGGCTGCATATAGAATGATTTAATATCTTTTGGATAATTTGTAATAAAGACAGGCATATCAAAGCTTTCGGCAATCGCAGTTTCATGCGGCGCACCGAAGTCGTCGCCCCATTCGATATCATCAAAGCCTTTTTCGTGTAGGAACTTGATTGCGTCATCATAAGTGATGCGCGGGAATGGCGCCTGGATTTTTTCAAGTTTCGAAACATCCCTGCCAAGCCGCTCGAGTTCCAATGGGCAGTTTTGCAAGACGGACTGGACAATATGCGAAACATATTGCTCTTGGATTTCCAAGCTTTCTTCGTGTTGCACGAAAGCCATTTCAGGTTCGATCATCCAGAATTCGATCAAATGGCGGCGTGTTTTCGATTTTTCCGCACGGAACGTCGGACCGAAAGAAAACACTTTTCCAAGAGCCATTGCGGCTGCTTCCAAATAGAGCTGCCCGGATTGGGATAAATAAGCGTCTTCATCGAAGTATTTCGTATGGAATAGTTCCGTAGTTCCTTCAGGCGAAGAGCCCGTCAAAATAGGAGGATCAATTTTAACAAAACCGTTCATATGGAAGAATTCATATGTGGAACGGATGATTTCATCCCGAATTTTCATGATGGCGTGCTGTTTACGAGACCGAAGCCATAAATGACGGTTATCCATCAAAAATTCAGTTCCATGCTCCTTCGGTGTGATTGGATAATCGACTGCTTCGTGAATGATTTCAATATCTTTCACTTGCAGTTCAACACCGAATGAAGAACGTTCATCTTCCGTCACTTCTGCTGTGACATAAAGCGACGATTCCTGGTGGATTGATTTTGCTTTGGCAAAAATTTCCTCGCCTACAACATCTTTGACGACAACTCCTTGGACAAACCCTGAACCATCTCGAAGTTGTAGGAAAGCGATTTTGCCGCTTGATCTTTTATTCGATAGCCATGCTCCGATCCGGACAGTTTCGCCTACGTGATCAGGCATTTCGTGAATCATGATTGTTTTCATGTAAGTACCTCCGTGACTATTATTCTTTCCAGTTTGCTTCTACATATGACCGGATGCGTCTAACCGCTTCCTCCAACAAGTCGATCGATGTCGCATATGACAATCGGATCGTTTCAGGTGAACCGAAGCCGGACCCCGGTATGACCGCCACTTTCGCTTCTGTCAAAAGCGCAGACGCGAAGTCATCCACATTTGTAAAACCGGTTTTCTCCATTGCCTCTGTTACTTCCGGCAACAAATAGAAAGCGCCTTGCGGTTTCACGACTGTAAAGCCAGGAATCGCTGCGAGCTGAGGGTAAATACGCTCGAGTCTGGACTCAAAATCCTTCCTCATGTTTTCCACGGCATCTTGAGGACCATTATACGCTTCAATCGTAGCGTATTGTGATGTCGTAGTCGGATTGGATGTGGAGTGACTCGCCAAATTCGTCATTGCGCTGACAACTTCCGCGTCACCTGCGATATATCCGATCCTCCAGCCAGTCATTGAATGGGATTTGGACACTCCGTTAATAATGAACGTCCGCTTTTTCGCATCATCAGAAAGCTGTGCAATTGAAACATGTTTCTCTCCGCCGTAAATCAGTTTTTCATAGATTTCATCCGAAATGACCCAAATATCCTTTTCTTGACAAACTTCCGCGATTTGTTGAAGTTCATCTCTAGAATAGATCATGCCTGTCGGGTTTCCTGGAGAATTGATAATGACCGCTTTCGTTTTAGACGTAATTGCATTGCGGATTTGATCAGCAGTCACCTTGAACTGTGATTCTGATGTTGCTTCAACGAATACAGGAACACCTTCAGCAAGCTTCACCTGTTCAGGATAACTTACCCAATACGGAGTCGGAATGATGACTTCATCGCCTGGGTCAAGCAAAACTTGGAACAGTGTATATAAGACATGCTTCGCACCGATGCCGATCATAATTTCCTGCCTGGAGTACTCCAATTGCTGATCCTTTTTCAATTTGGCAATAACAGCATCCTTCAAAGCGGGAAGTCCTCCGGATGGAGTGTATTTCGTCTTGCCTTCTACCATGGATTTGTAAGCCGCTTCCAAAATGTTTTCAGGCGTATTGTAATCGGGCTCACCTGCACCTAATCCGATGACGTCGATGCCCGACTCCTTCATCTCTTTCGCTTTCGCCGTAATGGCAAGGGTTGTGGATGGTGATAACGTACTCACTCTTGCTGCTAATTTCTTTGTCAACTGAATCGCTCCCTTTTGTCCCATCATCTATCGAACGGAACCTCTTCTTTTAGAGGTTTAGAATCCGTTTCCACCATTCTCCGTTCTCAAAAAAGACATACACATAATTTAATTTGCCATTGTCACCTTTAAATGCGACTTCCCATACAGGATGGCCATCTTCCAAGCCAAGGGCCACATGAAGGATCTTCTCCACTGAAAGCTCTGCTTTAACTGTCTCGATTGCAGCCTGAGCTCCAATGCCATCTTTCATTTCTACTTCATCGAGGATCTCTCCTGTTTTCCCTTCAATGAAAACCGCTTTCTCATTGCCTTCGCCATCTTTGCCAAAAACGGTCACCATCGAAACGGTCCCATTGTAAATGTCTGTGCGATCAACGGATGTCAACGCACCAGACTTCAACGCATCCGATTCCGCTTTCTGTCGGGCATCCGCAAATGGTCCATTGGCATTGTAAAAAACGATGACAGTAATGATAAGTGATAATGCTAAAAGGAAAGCTGCGATGAATTTGACCCAATTCATCATTAGTCTCACTTCCTATACACTTAACTGCAAATCGGAAATGCTTTACGCATCCCACTTACTATTGAATTCCTATTTATTATAACAATCTTCGAGCTCATTCACCATATGTTCCAATGACACTTTCTGAACCGGGACAGCAGGCAATGCATCCAAAAAACGTTTCCCATAAGATTTTGTATCGATCCGCCTATCCAATATGATGAAGAAGCCCCTGTCTCCCGACGAACGGATCAATCGTCCGAACCCTTGCCTGAACCTCAAAATGGCTTCCGGCAAGGACAAATCGGTAAAGGGATTTGATCCACTTGCGGCAAGTCTAGCAGCCCTCGCCTTGAAGACGACTTCATCAGGCGAAGAAAATGGCAGTCTGACAATGATGACCGCAGACAATGCCTCACCAGGAACATCGACGCCTTCCCAGAAGCTGTTTGTACCAAACAGTATCGACTTACCGAACTGACGGAACGATTTCAATAGTTTCATCCGGCTACCTGAGCTGACCCCTTGCGCAATAAGGGCATAGTCATTCAATAATTCACTTTCCAAAATCAACTCATACGTTTTGCGAAGCATATCTTGTGAAGTGAACAGGACGAACAGCCTGCCGCCTGTCGCAATGACGGTTTGGACTACAGCGTCCGCTACCGCTTCAATGTAGTCGGTTTGCGATACATGTTGGATGGATGGCATATCTTCGACAATGAATATCCCCGCATTGTCGTAGAAATGGGATGGGGCATCGAATGTCAAAAGAGGTATATCGTCCGCTATCCCTAGCTGCCTCGCAACAAACCGTTCATCTTTGTTGATCGTCATCGTCGCCGACGTCCAGATAATCCCGATCTTTTCATCTTTTAAGCTTGAAATGAATTCCTTCGTAATTACGGACCCTTCGACGGGGCTTTTAACGACATTCAAGCTGCCGGGCAAACTCCGTTTATCCTTTTCAATCCAAACGGTGAAATTTTCCGTTTCGTCGTCCAAGAATATTTCAACCCATTCTCCGGCTTTTATTTTTAATTCTCTCAGCCAATAATCCCATTCGGATAAAAATGCCTGTTCTTTCAGCGTCATTCTTTCTCTAAAAGGCTCCAAACGTGAGCTGACTGTTTGGATGCATTGTATATATCCATTCATTTTTTCAGCCATTTGCGAAAAAAGAAGGTCATTGCCGGCTAATTCATCGAGACCGAAAATCACCCGGTTCCCTTGCTGGCCACCACTTGCTATTGGTCGATGGTTCGACAACACTGATGCGACGCTGTCAAATACATTCGTGAATTGCTCAAAGGAGACTGTGAGCTTTCCGAACACCTGATTTCCATAATTGCAATACTTCTTATGAAGTTTCATGATCTGATGTAGAAGTTGACCATCCGCATCCGAGCCGAGCTGCCCCATGACATACTTCCAATTCATATAGGAAAGGACCGTCTCCTTGGAATTGGCAGCTGTGTGAATGAATTGATGAGCTTCGTCAATGATCAGACCAGAAAAGTTATTCAATGTCCTTTGTGCACGAGTGGAATCTGACAAAAGCATCGAATGGTTCGTAATGATGAGATTGGAGTGGCTGCAAGCGTCCATCACCCTTTGATGGTAATCCGCTATTTTTTCATCATCCTTCATTCGATTGTTCCGTTTGCGAATCCTGTCGATGAATAACTGTCCTCCGCCGGAGACATTCAGTTCATTGACATCGCCGGTTTCCGTATCGGTCAGCCAGACAAGGATCTGCATGATTGTAAACGTTTCATCATACGATTCGTCCGTAATCCTCAATAATTCCTCAAACTTGCCTAGCGAAATATACTGCTCCCTCCCTTTCAGGACGGTTGCAGTGCATTCGATGCCAAGCATTTTCCGGATACGCTCCACTTCATCCTCCAAAATCTTATCGACGAGATGATTAGTGAACGTACTGATGACGACTGGCTTTCCCGTTTGAAAGGAATGGATGGCTGCCGGCAACAAATAACCGACCGTCTTCCCTACACCTGTTGGGACTTCGGCAACTGCCTCAGAGTGTAACGACAAAGTTTCCCATACAGCATCCATGTAAGCCAATTGGGATTTCCGGTACTCGAAGGATGGATAGCCTTTCTTCAACAGGGCGATTTTTTCGTCTTCCATAACCGGATATTGACAACGTCCCGTCACGACTCCCGTTAGTTTCTTCACATTACGGTATGGAATTCCCCTGAATAAAGGAAGTTTCACACTTCCTTTCGATGTTCGGACATGCTTCAGTGCTTCATAAATAAGCGTCGAAATGTCGGAGCGCAACGAGAATGACCGTCTATGCAACAAGTTCAATGTCTCTTCCGGCAAAGTCCGAAGTTTGGACAAAGCAGTGAGCAGTAGATTCGCTGTTGCTTCTGCATCATCATCCGCTCTATGTGCAGCAGGAAGTTCTATATCCAAGTCCTCCGCCAAGTCTTGTAGACGATAGCTTGAAGAGGACGGGAACAGAATTTTGGATAACTCGACAGTATCAATCTTCTTTCCAGACCAACCGGCCACTTTGCATCGCTTAAATTCACTTTGCAAAAACGACAGGTCAAAATCAGTATTATGCGCAACAAATACAGTCCCCTGCAACATATCGGAGACTTCTTGTGCTATCTCTTCGAATGTTGGCGCGGACAGCACTTCTTCATCCGTAATTGCTGTCAATTGTTGGATGAAAACGGGTATTTCACGTTCCGGATTCACAAATCGGGCATACTTGTGCGTTATCGTTCCATTTTCAATGAAAACGATTGCGATTTGTATAATCCGATCCCCTCTTGAAGGGGAATGTCCAGTCGTCTCCAAGTCAACGACTGCATATGTACTGTTATCCATTCAATCATCAACTTCCTGTAATGAATACTACAGCAGATTGTATCATATTCCGCAGCTCGATTGCTCAATTAGGTGTCGATGATCGTAAAAAATGCTGATGAAGGAAATTTGTATTCCTCCATCAGCGTATTATCGAGTCAGGCAATGATGCCTGGCGCTTCTTTAATCACTTCTTTGATCCTATTCTTATCATCCATGAGGAGTACTGTCGGTTGATGGCCACGAGCCTCTTCTTCCGATACATAGACGTATGAAATGATGATGACAATATCGCCTTCTTGAACCAATCTCGCTGCTGCTCCATTGACACAAACGACTCCGCTGCCCCGCTCGCCTGCAATAATATACGTTTCAAAACGAGCCCCATTATTGTTATTGACAATATGGACTTTTTCATTTGGAAGCATGCCCGCCGCATCCAGCAAGTCGCTATCGATCGTAATGCTGCCTACATAATTCAAATTCGCTTCCGTCACAGTGGCGCGGTGTAATTTACTGTTCATCATCATTCTGAACATGTGTACCATCCTTTGTTGACATAATAATATTATCTATTAACCTCGTTGTGGAAAACTTTACTGCACATGCCAAAATCACTTCCCGCGTATTTTCAGTTACAGGCCCTAATTCAGGATAGGCTAGCATGTTCACATAATCGATCTTCCCTGAACTATTTGAAACTATCAACTCTGAAACTTCCTGTTCAATAACCTTCGGAGCAACCCCCTCGGCGAACATACTTGCACCGGTTTGCAACGCCCGGTATATGACAGGAGCTTCTGAACGCTCTGTTGCAGTCAAATTCACATTTCTTGAACTTTTAGCCAAACCGTCCCCTTCCCTTACAATCGGCACTCGTACGATTGCTGTCCGTAAATTGAAGTCACGGACAAACGTTTCGATAATGGCCAGTTGCTGGGCATCTTTCAAACCGAAATACGAGCGGTCCGGATCGACAATATTGAATAATTTCAAGACGACCTTGAGCACGCCATCGAAATGTCCAGGCCGAGCAGCACCACATAGTTCATCCGCCTGTCTTCCCGGCAATATGCGAATGCCGCCGTCGGCAGGATACATCTCTTCGACCGATGGGATGAACACAATATCGACACCAGCAACGCTAGCAAGTTGAATATCCCTTTCCCGATCACGTGGATAAGATTCGAAATCCTCGCCGGGTCCGAACTGCGCCGGATTAACAAAGATACTCATGACAACGATGTCATTTTGCTCCTTTGCATGCTTCACAAGGGATAAATGCCCTTCATGCAAATAGCCCATCGTAGGGACGAAGCCGACTGTCATACCCTTCCGTTCATTACGATTCAGTTTCTGTTGGAGCTCTTCAATTGTTTCGATCACTTGGATGTCTGTACTCTCAACGTACATCGTTCATTCCTCCGTATAGTGCAACCAATTCATCTTCCTTCATAGCAAAACGATGAGCTTCACTTGGAAATTCACCTGTTTTGACTGACACCGCATACTTTTTCAGACCGTTGCGGATTTCGGTTCCGATATCCGCGTACGCTTTAACGAACTTAGGAATATGGTGGTTTCCGTATTTAACCGTGTCATGGAAGACGAGCACTTGGCCGTCCGTCTCTGCCCCAGCCCCTATTCCGATTGTCGGGATGGATATCGCTTTAGAAACTTGTTCCGCCAACTGATAAGGGATGCATTCGAGTACGACCATGCATGCGCCTGCCGCTTCGCAAGCGATAGCGTCCTGGATAAGTTGTTCCGCAGCTTCCGCTGTCTTCCCTTGCACTTTGTATCCGCCTACTACAGCAGCCGACTGGGGAAGGAGTCCAAGATGGGCGGCGACCGGAATTCCTGTTTCCGTCAATAGCCGGATCGTGTCGATCACCTTCCCGCCTCCTTCCAGTTTCAGAGCGTTTGCCCCCGTCTCCTGATATATCCGAACAGCGGATTCCAGCGTCCTATCAGCAGAACCATGGTACGAGGCGAAAGGCATGTCGACAACGACGAACGTATCCTTCGCTCCCCTTCTTACCGCTTTTCCATGATGGATCATGTCATCGACGGTGACAGCGGCTGTCGAGTCATAACCTAATACGACCATGCCGAGCGAGTCTCCGACGAGAAGCACATCGACGCCTGCCTCCTCTGCCAGTTGTGCAGTTGGATGGTCATAGGCGGTCAACATGACAATCTTTTCCCCAAGGCGTTTCATCTTCGCGAAATCTGTACTGCTTTTCATCCGTATCCTCTCCTTTTTGATTATCAAAAATGGAGAAAACCGAAAATTAAAAATCCTCCGGCCGAAAAAGGGCAGAAGGATTGTGTAATTACGATTTTTGGTTTCCTCCGTCCCTGTCTTTTACAAGATCAAGGCAGAACTTATTGGGTTTTCGAGCAAGCAATGGCTTTGAAGGTGCAATTCCGATTGATACTGCCCTTCGCCATTACTATAGCAAATCAAGGAAGATTTGTATAGTTCATTCTTTTATAAATATATCCGCGGAATAAATCCCTCTCACCGAACCATCATCGAGCCGGAGCTCCAAAAGCCCTTCCTCTGATATACCTAAAGCGGTTCCTTCGATTGTTTCATTTAACATGACTGCGCGAATCCGCTTACCTGCTGTATTTGAATAGCTTTCCCATAGTAGTTTAATTGGACCAAATCCATGTTTTTCATACATACTCGTATACAACTCGATAAAACCGAGAATTTCAGCTATGAGCTTCGCGCGATCGATCTGCTTACCGCAAGCAATCTTCAATGAAGTAGCAATCTCTTGCAGTTCCTCTGGAAAATCTTCTTCATCCTGGTTGACATTCATGCCGATTCCGAGAATGATCGCCTTTATCCGATCCGGCTCGGATTGAAGTTCGGTCAATATGCCAGTCATTTTCTTACCGTGGAGCAAAATATCATTTGGCCATTTGATCGTAGCTTCTATACCAGCGACGTTTTCAATCGCCCTGACGATCGCGACTGCAGCAACGAGTGTCATTTGAGGCGCTTGCTGAGGCATTAAGGATGGCCGGACGATTAAACTCATCCAGATTCCCTTTTGAGCTGCCGAATTCCACGGACGGGACAGTCTTCCCTTTCCGGCTGTCTGCTCCTCTGAAACGATAAGCGTACCGTCGGGTGCCCCAGCTTGCGCAGCATCATGTGCAATGTTTTGGGTCGAACCGCAGCTTGCGTGATAATCGATCGTCCTGCCATAAGTCTTCGTTTGTAAATGTTTCTGGATATTGGCGGAGTTTACACGGTCCGGCGATGCGATAAGCACATAACCCTTTTTTCTAATTGAAGCGATTTCGTAGCCGTCCTCTTCAAATTCTTTTATATACTTCCAAATAGCCGTTCGTGAAAGGCCGAATTCATCGGCAAACTCCTGACCTGAAATCGGTTCTCCTTGAGCCTCAAAAAGTCTTTTTAGCAATTCATCCTTGACGTTCATATTCATTAAGAAACCATTCCTTTATCTTTTCAGCATCATTCGGGCAATGACGATGCAGCACCATATATTCAATCTTGTTCATCCATTCTCCAACCCATCTGCCGCCTCTTTGGCTTGTCCATGCCATCAAGTCCTTCCCATCGACTTTCAGATCGTCTTTGGAGCGGATCGGCAACTGTTTTTGCAGTTGAGCCATTTCCTCAAAGCAAAGTCCTAGTTCTGACGGATGACTAGCATGCCAAACTTTTTCAGCAGTAAGGAGCACTTCAAGCGTGAATCGGTAATAATCATCAATCGTGAATCGAGCGGACTGTCTTCTGTCAAACGCCATTTTTACATCCGTCAAAAAAGCCTTCTCACGGTTGGAAAGTTTATATGCCCTTGCGAGATCCGCTGGTGAATAATGACCGGCTAGCATTAATGCCGACCAACCTTGCTCCGCTGTTTCAAAAGGAGCGCAGGCGGATAGGAGTTGGACTTCATTTGGAAAAAGCGGCAAATGCTCCGATAAGCGGGTGTCTGCTATCATTGCAAGCGCCTTGCCTGGATCTGTCCCCTTCCATAGCTTATCCATCTCAGCTTTGATCCGCTCGATAGAGACATATGTGATGCTTGAAGCGTTTTCTTTAATGGCCTGTAGCGTCCGTTCCTCAATTTCAAAACCAAGAACGGAAGAGAATCGAACAGCGCGGATCATCCGCAAAGCATCCTCATGAAATCTGTCTGCTGCGTTGCCCACCGCCCGGATGTTCCGGTTTTGTAGATCCTTCGTTCCTCCGAACGGGTCGATCAATTCACCGGAAAGTGTCAGTGCTAACGCATTCATTGTAAAATCCCTGCGTTGCAGGTCATCTTTCAATGACCTGACGAATTTCACTTCATCAGGCCTCCTATGATCCGTATATGTACTTTCCGTCCGGTACGTAGTCACTTCGATAGGTTCGCCATCCATCATGACCATCACTGTGCCGTGAGCAATTCCGACATCTATCGTATGAGTGAATACACGCTTCACTTCTTCAGGCGTGGCAGACGTGGCGATATCGAAATCCGAAGCCTCTTTGCCAAGTAAATGATCTCGAACGGAACCGCCTACAAACACAGCCTCATACCCTGCTTCCTCCAATAGGCGAATGACTTTTCGACTCGGTGCTGTTCCAAATTCCAAAATCATTTTAAACCCGCCACTTTGTAGTACAAATCCTCGTATTGGAGAACGATGGAGGCTGAATTAAATTTATCGTCGACTGTCTGCAATGCATTTTGCCGGAATCTTTCATGCATGATCGGGTCTTCAAGGAGCAACTTCGCTTTCTCTGCAGCAGATTCAACGTCCCCAAGTCCGACGAGGAATCCGTTCTTTCCGTCCTCAATCACTTCGGGAATCCCACCGATTTCAGTCGCAATAGCTGGCACTCCACATGCAAACCCTTCTAACAGTACAAGACCGAATGCCTCTTTTTCCGATAATAGGAACATGATGTCGCTAATTGCTAATAGTTCCGGAAGGTCATCTCGTTTTCCTGTGAAGATGATATCCTTCTCCAGACCCTCGAGCCTTGCCTTCTCCATCATTTCAATTTTTTCAGGTCCCGTCCCTACTAACAATAATTTCGAGTCGATATCTTTCCTGATAAGTTTGAAGCTGTCAATAATGTCGGCAATCCTTTTCACGCTTCGGAAGTTTGAAATATGAATAATGACTTTTTCATCTTCACGAATCCCTAGTCTACTTTTCAAGGTACCCGGATCTACCGGCCTGTATTTCTCTTCATCGATGAAATTATAAATCGTCAGTATTTCTTTTTCAGGTTCAATTAACGAAAGCGTATCTTGTCGGAGCGATTCGGAAACGGCGGTCGTCATATCCGATTTATCGATTCCATAACGGACTGTGTTTTTTAAGGCGGGATCATGGCCAAGAATTGTCACATCGGTCCCGTGCAATGTTGTAATCACGCCAATATGAGAGTTCGCCATATCCTTGCCAAGCGCCGCAGAAATAGCGTGAGGGACTGCATAATGAACATGCAATAGATCTAGCCCTTCTTCTTCAATCACCCGAGCAATCCGATTGGCCAATGCGATATCGTACGGTGGATATTTGAAAACGGCATAACCGTCAATCTTCACTTCATGGAATTGAACATTGGGGTGGCCGTCGGGAATACGGAAAGGCCGGCTCGACGTAATAAAGTGCATTTCGTGGCCCCTTTCCGCCATTTTCAATCCAAGCTCTGTCGCGACAACCCCGGATCCCCCCACTGTTGGATAGCAAATTATACCGACTTTCAATTTTTTCATATACTGCACCTCTTCCACACAACGTTAATCGATTATATTTTCCAATCCATATACAAGGTCTTCTCGACCGATCACTTCGCGGATCGCCATCATAATGCCTGGCATAAAGCTTTTCCGGTCAAATGAATCGTGTCGTAACGTCAGCAATTCCCCTTCGCCTCCGAGAAGCACCTGCTGGTGAGCAAGCAGACCTGGCAACCGCACGCTATGAATTTTCATTCCTTCAACGTCAGCTCCCCGCGCACCATCCAAATGGACTTGCTCGTCGGGATGGCCTTGAATATGGGCAGGCCGGATTTCCTTGATCATCTCGGCCGTTTTGACAGCCGTACCGGATGGAGCATCCAGTTTCCTGTCGTGATGCATCTCAATAATTTCCACATCACCTAAATAGCGCGCTGCCTGTGCTGCAAATTTCATCATAAGAACTGCACCTATTGAGAAGTTAGGAGCAATGATTCCTCCGATACGGGTCGATCCCACCAATTCAGTGATCGTCTCCAACTCTGTCTTTGTCAGTCCGGACGTGCCGACGACAGGATGAACGCCAAGTGACAACGCAGCCTTCACATTATTGAAGACGGCATCCGGATCAGTCACATCCAAAAGAACTGCCGGCTTGTGCTCTGCACAAAGCTTGGAGAGCGATGTATAAACCGGGATTCCCTGATTGTCTTCATTTATTGCACCGTTATGTAAATGCAAACCATCGTATTTATAATCAAGCGCAGCAACGACTTCTGCGTCATTTGCTGCTTCTATCGCTTCTATCGCTGTAGACCCCATTCTTCCCCGGGCCCCTGCGATGGCTACTTTAATTTTCATCAAAATTCCTCCTTCTTCGTCCAGCGGTCTGCATCGCGATTATTAAACTTAGTCATGACGCCCATCAATGCGTCCTCCAGGCTGATTCCTTGTGAGTTTGCAAAGCAGACGAGCACGAACAGCAAATCACCTGTTTCCTCTTCCAGCGATTTGATCTCTTCGTTATCTTTTTTCTTTTTCATGCCATAGACGTGCTGCACTTCCCTCGCAAGTTCGCCAAGCTCTTCCGTTAGCCGGGCCAACATTTCCATTGGAGGGAAATAGCCTTCCTCAAAACCCGATATGTATGCATGGACTTCATCTTGCATGTTTTTCATCGTTTTAGCTTGTTCCAATTTGCTTCCGTCCCCTTCATTTGTTATCGTATTCATTCATAGGACTATTGTCAAAAACAAAAGCGGAGGGTGGCGGCTAACTACGACAGGCATAAGGCGGATCTGCGAAACGGCGATCTTTGCCGTGCAGCAGAGCTGACTTATGACCCGAGTAGTTGCCACCCGGAGTCTAGACGACACAAGGAAAGGTGGTCATCAATTGTTACGCGGAATAAAATTCAAAAATATCTTCTTTATTATCCTAGGCGCCGCCATTTTCAGTTTCGGTCTTGTACATTTTAATATTCAGCATGAACTGGCGGAAGGAGGATTTACCGGTATTACACTTATCCTCTTGTTTGCCTTCAATTGGGATCCCGCCATCATGAACCTATTGTTGAACATTCCGATGTTCATCATCGGTTGGAAACTGTTAGGAAGAAAGGTTTTCATCTACACGATTATTGGTACCGTCGCTGTATCCGTCTTCCTGAAAATATTTATGAAATACCAGTTCAACATCCACTTGGAAGGCGATATGTTCCTTGTAGCCTTGTTCGCAGGGGTTTTCATCGGTATTGGGCTCGGCATCATTTTCCGGTATGGTGGAACAACTGGCGGTGTAGATATTATCGCACGTTTGGCGCATAAGTACATAGGCTGGAGCATGGGAAAAACAATGTTTATGTTTGACGCGTTCGTTATTTTGCTATCGTGGGCGGTCTACTTGGATCATCGGTCTATGATGTATACCCTTGTCGCACTATTTGTCGGTGCTCGTGTCATCGATTTCGTTCAAGAAGGTGCTTATGCAGCAAGAGGGGCTTTCATTATATCGGAAGCCCAGGATGAAATCGCTTCTACGATTACGTTGGAAATGGATCGCGGCGTAACTGTTTTCAGGGGGTATGGTCATTTCACGAAATCGGATCGTGAAATATTATATTGCGTAGTCGGTAAAAATGAAATGATGCGTTTGAAAAATATTGTTACGTCAATTGATCCGCATGCTTTTGTGTCCGTTACGGATGTGCACGATGTGTTGGGTGAAGGATTCACACTCGATGACCAGAAACGACCTTTGGATCATTAACCAAATAACCGGATTTCCGCTTCAGGCGGACGCTTTCCGCGGGCACGGCTTCAGCCAATCGAACAGCGAAGGGTTCGATTTGTCTAATTACTGTGTTTTGTGCAGAAATTAGACAGCATGTGCTCCCAACGCTGCGCTTTTGGTCGCAAAAGCCGTTCTTCGTAACGGCTTTCGCTGCGCTCAGTCCAGGGTCTTCAGCTCGCGCTGTTCCCGCTGGAGTCGCCGCCTTCCGCTCCAATCCTAATGTGCAGTCATATCTTTCATTTATCATACAACAAAAAACGCACCATATAAAAACCCGACCTTTTGCGGTCGGGTTTTTGTTTTATTCTTTGTTTGTAAAAATTAACAAAAGTCGAGCCAGTTCCATTACGGCAACTGCTGTAGCAGCGACATATGTCATTGCGGCAGCGCTCAATACTTTCTTAGCATGGGGCTCTTCTTCATTCCGAATGATTCCTAGTTCAACAATTTGATTCATTGCACGGCTGGATGCATTGAATTCAACCGGCAGCGTTACGATTTGGAATAAAACACCCACTGCCATAAAGGCGATACCTAGTCCAAGTAGGGATTTCGCCATTGGGATTGTTAGGAGCATACCCGCAATGATGAAAATCCATGAAGCATTTGATGTAATGTTAGCTACTGGTGCCAATCGATGGCGGAAACGCAAGAACGCATATGCTTCGGCGTCTTGGATGGCGTGTCCGACTTCATGGGCTGCAATTGCTGTACCCGCAACCGAAGCTTCATGATAGTTCTGTGATGACAATGCTACCGTTTTAGTCAATGGGTTATAATGGTCACTCAAAAACCCTTTACTTTCAACGACTTTCACATCTTCCAAACCATTTCGGTCAAGGATAAGACGTGCCACTTGGGCTCCGGTCATTCCTGAAGTCGAACGGACTTTTACATATCTGTTATACGTATTTTTCACTTTGAATTGGGCATATAACGGAAGCAACATGATAATAGCCAGATAAACGATAAACGACACTTAACCTTCCCCTCCCTTTTTCTATCTACTTCTATTTTATAATGCCCCAGAACTAACCGCAACTATTTGCTATGACACTATATCTTTTCCCGTTTCTCCCTATTCATCCATAAGGCATATGCCAAAGCGATACACGCAATGGAGAGCCAGAATGTGAAATAACCAATTTGCTGCATATGTTTCATCAAATCATGATAAATCGGCATTTGTCCAAATACATAATCGATCACATCATTATGCAATGTCCATATTCCTGCAATGACGATGTGTATAAACTTAAAACGGTATAACGGACTATATAGGACTGCCTGCACCGCCATGGCGAAATGGGAGCCGATAAGCATCCAGCCTACAGGATCTAAGTAGCCATTTTCAAACATCGTAAGCAGGTTCATGACAACCGCCCATAATCCGTATTTGACAAGTGTAATGAGAGCAAGCGCTTCAATCAATTTGAAATTCCTGCCAATTAACCAACCGATGATTGCGAGCGAGAAAAACAGGCTTGCTGTTGGGCTATCAGGGACAAAGATCCAATATATCGGCTCCGTCATCTCCAATTGCCACATATACCAATCATAGCCGTATACCGTTCCGAGTATGTTGATAAATAATAATATCCATAGAAATGATTTATGAGATAATAACAACCATATATGATTGACTATAGAATTCACGGCCATCTCTCCAAAAAGAAGTATGTCATTCAGCAGATTATAAAAGCATTTATGTATAATAAGTTGTAAAAAAAAAGAGTCAGTCCCCTGACTCTTTTTTTAAAAAGAATTACTCTCTTGTTATTTTAAGCCTTCAAGGAATTCTGCTAGTTTTTGCAAGTCTTCCTCTGAACCATCCCACTGATTCGCAGGCATTGTACCGATACCGTTATGAGCGATATCTACAATTTCCTCAGCTGAAAGGCCAGTGTTTCCTAACGCTGGTCCTAAGCCGCCTTGGAAAGCATCACCATGACAACCGATACATGAAGAACCCGCATATAGCTGGTATCCTTCAGATTCTGGATCAAATTGGACTTCTTCAACAATTGCACCTTGCGCTTTCGCTTTTTCCCAGTCATGGTTCACGACGGATTCCCATGTCAAATAGAAAAGAGCTGCGAAAGAAAGAAGCATGAAAGCAGTCGGTAAAGGGCGTTTGAATGGACGACGCTCTTTTGATGTATCCATGAATGGAACAAGCATTAAAGCTCCGATAGCCAAGCCTGGCATGATAATTGCTCCGATGACGTTATATGGTCCGGATGCGAATTCATATTTCAGCAATTGGTACATGGATAGGAAATACCAGTCTGGAACCGGTATGTATGTTGTATCCGTAGGGTCTGCTTGACGTTCAAGCGGAGACGGATGGGCAACTGTCAGAATTAAATATCCGATTAGGAAGATGGCACCGATAATCCACTCTTTCAAGAGGAAGTTTGGCCAGAAAGCTTCTGTTTTACCCGGATATTCCGAGTAATCTTTAGGGACATTCGGCATCTTGCCTTCTGCTTTGATGCGCGAGTCACCGACAAATTTCATACCTTTTCCGCGTTGCATTTTGTCCCCTCCTTATTCTAATTTCAGACAATCAACATCTTTTCGGATGTAGATCTTATAGCGGACCGGAGATTCCTTGTCTTCTGATCATGATAAAGTGTGCCGCAAGCAACCCAAGCAAAGCAGCAGGTAGGAAAAATACATGAATTGCAAAGAATCGTGTCAATGTTTGAGCTCCAAGGATCGTAGAGTCGCCAGCTAGAAGGATTTTGATCTGCTCACCGATGAATGGCACCGATGCTGCAATTTCAATACCTACTTTAGTAGCGAACAACGCTTTCATATCCCAAGGCAATAAGTAACCTGTGAATCCAAGACCTAACATCGTGACGAAGATCAATACTCCGACGATCCAGTTCAATTCACGAGGCTTTTTATAAGAACCTGTAAAGAAAACACGCAATGTATGCAAGAACATCATAACGATAACAAGCGATGCTCCCCAGTGGTGCATCCCACGCACAATCTCACCGAATGCAACTTCATTTTGAAGATAGTAAACGGATTTCCATGCATTTTCAATATCCGGGGTGTAATACATTGTAAGGAACATACCTGAAAGAATCTGGATGACCGTTACGAAAAACGTTAAACCTCCGAAACAATAAATGAATGCAGAAAAATGATGTGCAGGGTTTACGTGCTCAGGTACTTCGTGGTCAGCGATATCACGCCAAATCGGGGTGATATCCAACCGTTCGTCAACCCAGTCATAAATTTTATTCAGCACTTCGGTCGTACCCCCTTACATTTTAAACTAATGTGTTTGGAACCGTCTTTCCAAGATGGACATAGCCATCCACGACTTCGACCACATACTCATCAAGCGGTCCGAGTGGTGGAGATCCCGGTATGTTTTTACCATTTTTCTCGTAACGTCCATTATGGCAAGGGCAGAAGAATTCATTCTTATACTTCGCGTCGCCTTCCCAGTTCACCGTGCATCCAAGGTGCTTACAGACAGGAGAAAGTGCGATGACTGTATCGCCTTCTTTATAGACCCAAGCAGTGTTCGATACATCGGATTTGTACCATCCGTCTTTACGATCTTTAATAGTAAAGTCAACACGGACAGGCGTTTCAGTCAACTCGTCCACTTTTTGAGGTGTCGGAACGAACTCCCCTTCACCTTTTGGTTGCAATACTGGATCGACCGCAAAGCGGACCATCGGCATCAATGTAGCTGAAACCATGAATCCACCGACACCCATCAATGTGTAGCTCAGGAATTGGCGTCTAGACACTTTGCTGCTCATCAGTTTCCCTCCTCTTACTCCAAAATCAGTCCAACGGACATACTTTTGCTAATTGTAATACTAGGACATATCTATGATATATCAATATTAATGTAAATTCAATCAAGTGTTCAGCTGTACGTGCAGATTGTGAACAATTCATGAATTTTACACATGTCCCAATCATATCCACTCAACTTTCATAGTAGTAGAGTGCGAGATTCGGCCTTCTATGTAGCGATGTAGCGCTTATTGCTTCGACCACTGCTCCGTGAATTTCGGCAATGCTTGACGCAGCTGATCTTCGAGAATGGATTGACGCAATGATGCATCCATGTTTTCCAATGGAATGGATGGCATCCAAATGACTTGTCCAGGCAACTCCATCGATGTCCAAGCATGATCGGTCGTCAAGAAGAAAACATGCTTGAAAGTCGTGTCAGAAAACGCCTGCAATGTCGTTTGCGCCATTTGCTGTTGGTCGGTTGTCGAAGTGTAGGCAAATGGCGGTGCAAACATCATCCTCCCCTTGAATTGTGTTTCAATGAGGGAAGCAAGATGCATGACGAATTCTGTCGAAGAAGCGCTTGTCTTCATATTATCTATCTTCGTTTCAACTTTTACAAGCGGAATCACCAATGTATCAATATATTCTTTCTGTTGCAAATATGTATCCATATCCTTGCCTGTCCAATTCATCTAAAACCAGCCCCCTAAAAATAATCATACAAATGACTCCATCAAGAAGACGGAGTCATTAGTCTTTTGTAATCTTCATATCGTTCAACATTGCCGACAGGATGAGAAACCGCTCCCGATCATTGGCATCGAGCGCCTCATCGACCCTTTTCATAAGCAAATCCAAGGACATAGAGGCAGCGCTTTCCTCAAGAAGCTGCTCAGCAATCTTCCGATCCCGTGCACTCACTTGCAGTTCTGCAGGCAGGAACGGATTTTCCTCCCGTACGCTTGCATATTGCGGGCATGCATGGCTGTTCGGGAAATTCAGTTGGATATACATTTTTTCTTCAGGATGTAGACGTAAATCATGAAATGATTTTTCCGCATCCGCAGTCATTAGGTTACCTTTGTAAAAACGGAAAGGGATGCTTTCCGAATTTATTGTTGAAATAACCATCGCCCGCGGACAATAATGTGCTTCATCCGTAAAGTGGACGTTTTGAAGAAGTTGCTCATGGCTAAGAAGATAATTCAGAATCCACACACATTCCCGGCGCTTTAATTTATAGCGCTTTAAAAACCACCGTACGAAGTCTTTTTTGGCAGCGACAGGAATCATGGCTGTCATATCACACCTCCTCGTCATTCAACGTTTCAAGAAAACCGGTCCATTCTTCTTGTTGTGAAATCGAAACCAATGTCTTAACTACTTCGATAGCTTCATCCCGTTTTCCTTCATCCAGAAGGAATCTTGCGTACTTATCCAAAAATGATGGATCATCTTTCATTCCAGCATATGCCTTACTGTAAGATACGTATGCATGTGCATATTGTTCCTCTCTTTCCAGTGCATATGCTTTAAATGCAGACAGTAGCGGAATATCCATTTGCGCTTCATTTAATTCCGTAAGCAATCTAATTAGTTCTTCATCGTCTTCTCTTTCATTGTAAAGAGAGGCGAGTGTAACTATGGCATCTATATATTCTGGATCCAACGCAATCGCATGCTCTAAATGTTCTTCCGCTTCAAGGGGCAATCCGAGCTTTAATGCCGATTTGCCTGCCGACAGCCGAAGTTCCTTGTCGAATTCATCGCGCTTGATGCCTTGCTTGAATAATTCATATGCCTTCCCGTCATCCCCCAATTGTGAATATGCTTGACCAGCGAGCATATAAGCAGAGAAATAATCAGGATCCATCCCAATTAAATCTTCGAGCAATTGGATAGACCTGTCCGGCTGATTGCTCTGGTAATAGGCAAACGCCGCCCCGAAAAGAGTGTCGGGAAGCTGCTCGTCTTTCAGAAGCTCTTCATAATATGGCAGCGCTTCCTCATAAGCTGCCCCAGCGCTATACGTTTCAGCGAGTCGGAGCGGGATCACCGTTCCAGCGATCTCATGATGGCCTTGTTTGTAAAGTTCTGCGTATAACTTAGCAGCTTCGAGATATCTTCCTGCATCGAGCAGCAGTTCGGCATACGCAAATCGGATGACAGGCTCATGCGGCGATCGCGAAAGAGCCTCTTTCACCTTTCCAAGCGCCGCCTCCGCCATGCCAATCATCTGATAATGATCAGCGAGCGCTAACAGTGCCTGGGTATATTCCTCCTGATCGGGCGTCACTTCCGAAAGCAATAGTAATGCATCATCCTCATCACCGAGCTCCATCAATGTATTTGCCCGGTCAATTTTTAATTGGGGCTCATCAGGCATATAGGAGATCAATATTTCATAAATATAGTCCGCTTGACCGACATATCCGTAATCAACCAATAAACCTGCAGCTTCATATAGCAAGTCGAGGTCCCCGGCCTTTTCCGCACGATCAATCAGTTCATTAACTAGCTCGATATCCCCATCGAGTACCGCTTTTTCAAAATCATGTAACTGCATCATATTTTCACCTGATCCTTCATGTTGTATACATTAGGAAAATTATTCTTCACTACGTGCTTTTACGAGTTGTGACAGATGATCAAAGAAGTTCGGATAGGAAATGGCGATGCAAGACGGGTCTTCAATATGGATTGAACCAGCTGATACTAATGCCGCAATGGCAGCCATCATACCTATTCTGTGATCGCCGTAAGATTTCAGTTCTCCGCCTGACAAGGCTGTCGGTCCTTCTATGATCATCCCGTCCTCCGTCGCTTCCACTTTCGCACCGAGCTTCGTCAGCTCATCCGTGACCGCGGCAATGCGGTCGGTTTCCTTCACGCGCAGTTCCGCAGCGTCCTTGATAACTGTCGTACCCGTCGCCTGGGTTGCGAGCAGGGCAATGATCGGCAGTTCATCGATAAGTGTCGGAATGATATCTCCACTTATCTCAATCCCTTCCAACCTGGCATGCGCCACTTTGACTACTCCATAATGTTCGCCTTTTTCACTGTTATGTTCAAGTACTTCCACTTCGGCTCCCATTTGACGTAATACTTCAATAATTCCCGTTCTCGTCGGATTCAGACCGACATCTTTAAATTCCACTTCACTGTCTTCGATCATAGCCGCCGCCGCCATGAAAAATGCAGCGGATGAAATATCGCCGGGAACGATTACGTTCGTCCCCGTCAACACTTGTCCTCCTTGGATGCTTACAGTATTCCCATCCTGGACAAGCTCAGCTCCGAACTGTTTAAGCATCCTCTCCGTATGATCCCTTGAAACGGCGGTTTCTCTGACGACTGTTTCTCCTTTTGCGTTCAATCCTGCGAAAAGAATCGCAGATTTCACTTGTGCACTTGCCACAGGCATTTGATAGTCAATTCCTTCAAGCGTCGAGCCGACAATTGTAAGTGGAAGGAAATCACCTTCCGCTTTGCCTGAAATTGAGGCTCCCATTGATTGCAAAGGTGTTGTCACTCTTTTCATCGGTCGCTTAGATAATGAAGCATCGCCAGTCAATGTGGAAGTGACCGTCGAACCAGACAATATTCCGAGCATCAGTCTCGCAGTTGTTCCGGAATTACCCGCATAAAGCTCTTCAGCAGGGGCTGTCCAGTTCTTAATTCCAGGACTATTAATCAAGACATCTGTTCCATTCCGTTCGATGGAGACGCCTAATCGCTTGAAAATCTCGATTGTTCGTAAGCAATCCTCTCCATCAAGGAATCCTTTTATCTTCGTACGGCCTTCCGCTATCGACCCTAGCATGATAGCACGATGGGAAATGGATTTGTCCCCTGGCACTTTCAAAGAACCTTTTACTATCGGCTTGTTGAATTTCACTGTTTTCGTATCAATCATGAAGAGTCCTCCCTATTTAGAGAATATGCATGCTGTAATCCGTTTTCTTTTCAAGAAGTGTCCTAGCAGCCTTACGGTCGTCCGCCGTCTGAAAACTGACGACAAGGATACCATATACATCGGTGCGTGTTTCCACAATCCGTATATTCGTTATGCTGATTTGTTCATCGGCAAGTATTTTCGTAATTTCAGATATGACACCAGGATGATCAGGAATATCGATATGCAAATCGAAAGTCATATACAAAGCTCCTTGCACCGCACCTTTGAAAGTTGAAGGCAAACGGTCTCGGAACTCCTTCGCTTCGAAAAAGAAGTCGTATATCCGATCGGGATCATTTTCAAGGATCATTGAACGGATCGAATTCATTTCCTTCAGCCAGCCATCCAATTGTCCAAGTAATTCATCCCGGTTTTGAATCGTAATATCCCGCCACATCGTCGGATCCGCCGAAGCGATGCGAGTCAAGTCACGAAAACCGCCCGCAGCTAGATCTTTTACGAAAGGCTGCTCTTTTTCCTGATCAGCCAGCCTTCCGACGAGGGAAGAGGCGATAATATGAGGGAAGTGACTAACGATCGCTGTCATCCGATCATGCTCGGCCGCATCCAAAATGACGATTTTTCCTTTTGAAGGCGTTAATAGATTGGACAGCCTATTGATTTGTTCAGCACTCGCACTTTGGGAAGGCGTTAACACGTAATAGGCATTTTCAAACAGATGCCCTTTCGCTGCAGCGATGCCGCTTTTATGGGAACCTGCCATCGGGTGCCCGCCAATGAATGTCAATCCTCTATCTTGAAGTCTTTCAGCGGCTTGCATGATCGGATTTTTTGTACTTCCCGTGTCCGATAGGATGACATTTTCCTTGAACGTCCATTCCAAAGCCTCTTCCATCAATGTGATTGTCGTATTCACTGGAGTCGCAAAAATGACGTAATCAGCTTTTTCGCAAGCCGCTCTTGCTGAAGGAGCAATCGTATCAACAATTCCCCGGCGGTATGCTTCGTCCGCAGTTGCATAGGAACGGTCAAACCCCGTTATATGTATATTGCGTCCCCCACGCTTCAATGCAAGAGCTAAGGAGCCGCCTATGAGACCTAAGCCAATAATCGCTACATTTTCATTCATTGTTATCTACCTTTTTCTTGTAATAAAAGAGTAAACGCCTGAAGCAACCCTGTATTCTGCTCTTCCGTCCCCATCGTAATCCTTACATATCCAGGCGTTCCGAGTGCATTGCCGCTTCTGACGATATAACCGTGCTTCAAGAGGAATTCGGCAGCTTCATCAGCATCTCCTGGCACTTCAATCAAAACAAAGTTCGTTTCGGAATCAAACATGTGGATTCCTTTTTCAGCAGCGAAAACTTCATAACGTTTTCTTTGCTTCTCATTTAACTCTCGGCAATTTTCGATGAATGCCTCATCTTCCAAAGCCTTGCTTGCAACCGCTACAGCAAGTGTATTGTTATTGAATGGGTTTCGCACTTTATTCAACTCAGTAATAATAACTGACGAGCCGACCGCATAACCTATTCTGAAGGATGCAAGGCCATACGCTTTCGAGAATGTACGCATGACGAGAATGTTTGGAAAACGATTCAAAAACGTTATTGAATCGATATTTTGCGGATCCGTCACATATTCAAAATAAGCCTCATCCAAAACAACGAGGATATTTTTTGGTACCTGTTCTAAAAAGTGTTCCAGTTCATCACTCGGGATTAGAGTGCCGGTTGGATTGTTTGGATTGCACACCCAAATGACTGCGGTTTGTCCATTTATCGCACCGATGTAATCATTTAAGTCGAGGCGTCCATCCTTTAGAGGTATTTCCGTTATATCGGCCCCTTCAATTCTTGCATTGTGGGCGTATTGCGGAAACGATGGAGTTGGCATGATCGTATGAACATGTTCGTCAAGCAATGCACGAGATATGATCGAGATGATTTCGTCTGATCCATTTCCGAAGAGGATCGATTCTTCATCGACACCGTGCTTCTCAGCCAGTTTCGCGCGAAGGTTTGTCGCATGGCCATCCGGGTAAATTTCAAACGGCATTGTGGTGCTGCCTAAAAACTCAGCTACGGTAGAAGCGCAACCATATGGGTTTTCATTTGAAGCCAATTTTACGACTTCATCCAAGCGATACGCCTTTTTCACATCTTCAGTCGATCTGCCAGGTTTGTAGGGATTCATAGTACTTAGAGCTTTTTTCCATCGCATATGTATTCCTCCGGTCGAATGTCTTTTAGTTTTGCAAATCAGGTCGTAGCTTTACTGCTTCATTTTGATAAATATGCTTTATATCCATTTGTCTCGCTTCAGAATTGACATGCATGAGAATCCGGATGCATAGCGGCATTGATCCTGGAACGTCCATTTCATGTGTACACATGACCGGTACGTATTTCCATCCGTCCAGTGTCCTGACTGCTTTTGCAGGAAATGCCGATTCAATATCCCGCGTCGTTGAAACGATGACTGAAACGATATCGTCAGGAGCTACGCCATTTTCTTCTGCCATTTCCATTACCAATGTTCGTGTAGCTTCTAGAACTATATCTGATTGATCTGAGACAACGGTAGTCGCCCCCCTTACCCCTCTTACTGTCATAACCGCTCCCCCATTCGAATTCTTTTCTGCAATTCAAGAAAAACCTGTTCACATTCTTTCGCTGATACTTTTTTCACAAAGGGTTTGCCCAGCTTTTCCAGCATGACGAAATTCATTTCCCCGAATGCAGCTTTTTTATCTTTTTCCATGTATACAAGGAAACTGTTAAATGAATGCTCCATTACCGGAGCAAACGAATAGCCATTATCCATCGCGAATTGAATGAAACGATTGGTGAATGATGCTTCGACCTTTCCGTGGCGCTCACTTAGGATGAAGCTATAAGCCATGCCAATCATGACGCATTCTCCATGACTCAGCCCACCGAAGCCGCAAACCGCTTCGACAGCGTGGCCGAATGTATGCCCGAAGTTCAAAAACTTCCTTGTGGAATGTTCAAATTCATCTTCCGCAACAATGTCCACCTTCACTTGAATCCCTTTCAAAAGCTCTGTCGACAGCCAGCTTTCCGTCGGGTTGGAGAAAGTCATTTCGCTTAGAAGCATTTCAGCCCACTCCGCATCAGAAATGAATGCATGCTTGATCAATTCCGCCATACCGGAGCGGATTTCACGAGGCGGCAATGTCGTTAACAGCTTCGTATTAAAGAGAACCGCCGCCGGCTGATGGAAAGAGCCCACCATGTTTTTTCCTTCCGGCAAATTGATGGCCGTCTTTCCGCCTACTGCGCTGTCATGGGCAAGAATGGTTGTTGGACATTGAATGAATCTGATTCCCCTCATGTAAGTAGCAGCGACAAATCCTGCCAAATCTCCGCAAGCCCCTCCTCCGAATGCGATGAGGATGGAGTTTCGGGTGAAATTCTCCCTTACTAAATACGATTGGCATTCAAAATAGACTTCCTGTGTTTTGCACTTCTCCCCGGGAGGAACGATTTTCACCTTTGGCGTAACACCAGCATGTTGTAAAGCATCTAACAGAACAGGCAAGTGCAGTTCTCCGGCTCGTTCATCAGCGATGACACCGACCTGATCGGCACTTTGCAACAAACCGTTATATTTGGATGAAAACAAATCATATACATTGTCATCGATATGCACATCATAATACGCATCAGGCAATTGAACGGTCAGTTTCCCCATGTCAGAACCCCTTTACATATTGTCGGTACCGCTCGATTTCCTCTTTCAAGCCGTCCATCGTATCCGATCGGAATTCCTCCATGATCGCTTTTGCCATTTCGGTTGCAATGACATGCTCAGCTACGACAGAAGCTGCCGGCACAGCACAAGGATCCGATCTCTCAATTGTCGCCACAAAAGGCTCCTTCGTATCAATATCCACACTTTCAAGCGGTTTGTATAGGGTCGGGATCGGCTTCATGACACCTCGGATAACGATCGGCATGCCGGTCGTCATTCCGCCTTCAAGACCACCGAGCCGATTTGACTTGCGATAGTAGCCAAGTTCTTCCGACCATGCAATTTCATCATGGACTTCACTTCCAGGTTTTTGTGCCATTTTAAAGCCCAAACCGAACTCGACGCCTTTGAATGCATTAATGCTCATCATGGCTCCAGCGAGCTTCCCATCCATCTTCCGATCAAACTGGACATAGCTTCCGATTCCCGGCGGGCAGCCTTCAACGATGACCTCTACGACTCCACCGAGCGTATCTCCACGTCCTTTAATATCATCAATGGCAGCAACCATACGGGCAGAAGCCTCTTGATCCGCACAATAGACGGGATCATTGTGGATGATATCTCTTAGTTCATCAATAGGCAATCCGGAATACGAGCCAGGATCAGTTGTGATGCCTCCGATTTCCGTCACATGTGCAATCGTGTGGATGTCTAATTGACGAAGAAACTGCTTTGCTACAGCACCTACTGCTACTCGCATCGTCGTCTCCCTTGCAGAAGATCTTTCCAGGACATTCCGCAGATCGCGGTGTCCATACTTCATGCCGCCGACAAGATCCGCATGCCCGGGTCGTGGTCTTGTGATTTGTCTTTTGATATCTTCGGGATTCACATCATCCGCTAACGGTTCGACTCCCATAATGCTCGTCCAATGCTTCCAGTCATCATTGACGACTGTCAATGTCACAGGTGATCCGAGCGTCTTCCCATGCCTTACACCGGACGTGATGAGCACCTGATCTTTTTCTATTTGCATTCGACGACCTCGTCCATGGCCGCCTTGACGCCTTTTTAATTCATCGTTGATCATTTCTGCCGTCAACGGCATTTGAGCGGGCAACCCTTCAATAATGGCTGTCAATTGTGGTCCGTGTGACTCGCCAGCTGTAAAAAACCTCATTCCATTTCCTCCTTTATCTCTCTAGTTAAGGATGGAGTAAACATCCGTTTCATAGCACTTTATCAAACTAAAACAATTTTGACTATAGGTATTAATGAAAAAATCCGGATATTTTCCGGATTTCTAAGATAAATCGAAATGAAAACGTTTTCTCAAAGTTTCCTGTAAAAGAATGTCTCTTCTGATTCGAAGCCGTATTTCGATGGATTAAAAATCTGTTCAGTGCTTCCGACGAAAAGGATTCCACCTGGCTTTAACGCTTTCGAAAAATCGGAGTAGATTTGATCCTTCGCCTCTTCCGTAAAGTAAATCATCACATTCCGGCATACGATTAGGTCGAAACCCGAACCGTACGGATCCCTTAAAAGGTTCTGTTGTTTGAACTGGACTGTCTTTTTTATTTCATCTTTCACTTGGTAATGCTGTCCTTCATTGACAAAATACTTGTCCAGCACATTTTTCGGAACTTCTTTCAACGACCTATCCGGATAGAGGCCGACTTTCGCACGCTCCAGTACTCCCGCGTCGAGATCCGTCGCTAATATCGATATGTCTCTTAATGGCACGTGGGATGATAAGACCATGGCTAGCGAATAGGGTTCTTCGCCGGTGGAACAGGCGGCACTCCATATTTTCAGTTTTTTATTTTGGGCTAGTAGCATAGGGAAAATCTTTTTTTCAAGGACATCCCACCGTTGTGCGTTCCGGTAAAATTCCGAAACATTGATTGTCATCCTGTCGAGGAATTCGTCTAGTAGGTGGTTGTCGTTATGTATGGCGGTATAATAATCCGAAAAGTTTCGAAATCCCCTTTTCTCATATAGGGAGGTGAGCCTTCTTTTCATTTGGGCTTCTTTGTATAGTGATAAGTCGATTCCAGTCTTTTTCTTTATTTTCGATATGAAATCGATGTAGTCAGACATAGTAATCCCCCTGGTAATCTTTTTCACCTATTATACCGGAAAGAACACGCCAAATGTGTTACTTTCCAAATGTGTCTACAATTGGACAAAGATATATCTGAAAGAAGCAGGAGATATTCCTTATAACAGGATTTACGCTTCAGGCGGACGCTTTCCGGGGGGCGGGCGGTGAGCCGCTTCCTACGCTTCGCTTCGTCCAGGGTCTCACCTGTCCCGCTAATCCCCCAGGAGTCGCCGCCTTTCGCTTCAATCCTTATTAGTCGATTTGAAATGAAATTAATAACATAAAATGTACGAGAGAATTTAATGCCTTTATTGCTTATGATTTTCCGGGTATCTTATTGTGTTTTACTTTGTATATGGATAGCTGCAGTTGTTTGGAGTGTAAGCGCGAGATTCCTGCGAACGCTGTTACGAAGAACAGCGTTTGCGAGCACAAGCGCAGTGTTGCGAGCAGAATTAGGATGCCTTAATTTCTGAAAAAGGCGCAGAAATACGGCAAATCGAACTCTTCGTGGTTCGATTGGCTGAGGCGACGCCCGCGGAAAGCGAGTGCTGGAACGGAAAACAACTTCCCAAGTTGCAGGCTATTTATTATATTTCATTTAACAAAAAAACAGCCCCGCGTTTGACCGCGAGGCTGTTTGATAGTTGCTGATTAGTTGATCCAGCTAACCATTGATTTGTCATAGCTGACAAGCTCTTCTTCTTTGAAGAAAAGATTGATTTCACGAACTGCAGATTCAGGTGAATCTGAACCGTGGATGATGTTTTTGCCGACAGTTACAGCGAAATCGCCACGGATTGTTCCAGGAGCTGATTCCTTTGGATTTGTCGCACCCATCATCAAACGTGCTGTTGAGATAACGTTTTCACCTTCCCAAACCATAGCGAAAACTGGTCCAGAAGTGATGAAGTCTACAAGCTCCCCGAAGAAAGGGCGCTCCTTATGTTCGCCGTAGTGCTGCTCAGCAAGCTCTTGGCTGATTTGCATCAATTTACCGCCCACCAACGTGAAACCTTTGCTTTCAAAACGGCTTACGATTTCACCGATTAGGTTACGTTGAACGCCATCAGGTTTAACCATTAAAAATGTTCTTTCCATTTATAAACAACTCCTTCATGTATGTATGGAATTTTATCCTTACTGATCTTACCATTCGGATCACAATCTTTCAACTGGTATCCTCAGCTTAGAACTTTCTTTTTCCGAGGAAGTCCGCAATTTGCAGAAGTGCCTTCTTCGCGTCATTATCAGGCAAAGACTCCACTTCCGCAATCGCTTTCCTCAAGTACATATCGCTAACTTGCTGCGATTTTTCGATAGCGCCTGATTGGCGGATATAGGCAAGCATACGGCCGCGCTCATCCTCCGTCAATGAACCGTCGAAAGAACGGTTCAAAAATGGTTGGAATTCAGGGTCATCTTTTATGTATAACGTCGGCAATGTCAAATGTCCGTTCAACAGATCACTTCCTGCAGGCTTTCCAAGCTTTTCATCCGTCGACGTAATGTCGAGGATATCATCGACGATTTGGAATGCCATCCCTGCAAAATAGCCGAACCTCTTCAACTTCCCGACAACTTCCGGGCTAGCATTGGAGACAAGCGCTCCCAATTCACAACTGGAAGAGAGCAGTAATGCTGTTTTCCTCTTGATGCGACGTAAATAGTCTCGGAAAGTCTGATCCGTTTTTTGTTGGTATTCAAATTGAATAATCTCGCCCTTACAAATCTCCAACATCGTTTCCGCAAGTAATTGGTGAACAGCTGGCATTTCAATTTCTCCGATGGAGACGAGTGCACGCGAAAAGATATAGTCGCCGGTATACATTGCAATCCGGTTATTCCATCTTGCCTTCACCGTCTCAAATCCTCTGCGGACATCGGAATCATCAATGACATCATCATGCACTAAGGACGCCATGTGTATCAATTCCAGCGATACTGCCACTTTCGCCACATTTTCCATCGAATATTCACCGAACTTGGATGAAAGGATGACAAATATAGGACGTATCCTTTTTCCGCCTGCCCGCAGGAGCAGGAGGGATGCTTGTCGAATGACCGGGGAAGAGGAGTCGACGGATCGTTCAAGTTCCTTTTCGATGAATGACAGATCCTTTCGGAAATCTGCGTAAAGCGACATTAACTTCAATTTCTCCAAGACGATTACCTTCCCCTACTTGCAATTATTTGAATGCGATGTGCCCTGCTGCAGCCCCACCGCTATACTTCTTATAAGACACTTCCTGAAAACCGGCATCTACGAACATTTGGGCAAGCTGCTCCGCTCCAGGGAAGTCGTCCGCCGATTCTTGGAGCCATGAATACTCTTCGTAGCTTTTGGCAAAAAGCTTTCCAAATAAAGGCATGATGTATTTAAAATAAAAACGGAATAATTGGCGGTATACCGGAATTTCGGATTGTGACGTCTCCAAGCATGCAGCCATCCCACCTGGCTTCAGCACACGGTTCATTTCTTTAAGGACTTGTCCATAATCCGGAACGTTACGTAGCCCGAATCCGATTGTCACGTAATCGAAACTATTGTCTGGGAAAGGCAATTCCATCGCATTTCCCTGAATCAGATCCACCATATCGTATTTAGCGACTTTAGGTCTTCCAGATGCAAGCATACTTTCACTGAAATCAAGCCCGGTTACATAGCCGTCGGGGCCGACAGCCTCGGCCAAGGAAATTGTCCAATCTGCCGTACCGCAGCAAACATCCAATGCCCGGGATCCTTTTTTGACATCCATCCGCTTCATAATATCATTACGCCAATTTTTATGTTGGTTAAAGCTGATGACGGAATTCATCTTATCGTAATCAACAGCGATCTTCTCAAAGACGTGATGGACTTTCTCTTCTTTGGACGTCCCCATGAGTCTTTCCCTTCTTTCTCTAAGTAGGTTTACCTAATAGCGGCGTCGCAAACCTATGAATTTCCTGCCTTAAAAAAGGAGTCAAAAACCCTGCTTCGGCAAGCTCATTTTGCAACCTTGAAGATAATACAGAAATGGCATCTTCAATATCTGCCTTTTTAATTCTGTTACCTGACCATACACGCTCGATGGCCGGGTCATTCTTCAACTTCTTGAAGAACCAAATGAGCCCCAATGCCGTTTCAGCAATTTTCGTGTATCTTGAAAAACCATATCTTCTATAAAATTCACCGATACAACCTGATTCAATGCTAGTCATCGAATCGATGAGCATCTCAGTTCCATCGTATTCTTCCATCAACAGATCCGTTTTCGTCTCGTTAATGTGCCCGATCATTTCCGACATGGATGTGATGAGCTTGAAATCGGGAAGTGAAGATAACAATCGATAGTGGATGCCGCTGAAATGATCCCCTGATAGGACCATTAGCTGTTGCTCCTTGGAAGTAGCATCTAAGATATCCACTCTATCATGCATGTCGAAGGCCGCATGTACAGCGCCTACTGCAATCGCAGATATATTCTGCTCAGAAGTCCATTCCTCGTCATTCAACAACGGTAAAAGGAGGAAAAACGCCTTCGCTTCGTCAAGTGGCATCTTCCCAAGCTCCCTGTCCAATATGGGCTCTTGTATGGATTGTTCGACTTCGCTTATATAGTTTTGTATATATCGATTGATAGTTTGTCTGTCCATCTTCGGTTCTCCATTCCAAGACCATGTGTGAGTAGGGTCCAGTATGTCTATTCTTTCCCTTCACTGTAGACAATACCGTGCGCCGAATGAATTTCGGCTTTGCCTCGAATTTTCATGGCCGACGTATGCTCAGTGAATTGGGCAATCATCACTTCCCCACGATCTAACTTTTCGGTGTGATGAAACTTTGTATCATTGCCTCTTGTCAGTCCGATGACATTCACGCCGTCTTCTTGCGCTTTGATCATAATAAATTCAGGGTGTGACATTTTTTCATCTCCTGTCATCCATATACATCACATCATATCATAGAAATGAATTGATCCGCAAAGCTATCAGATCACTTCAGAAGAGACAGAATTTCTGCTCTTTTCACATCGTCATGCTCGTAAATACCACGTGCGACCGTTGTTACTGTTTTGGCACCGGGCTTTTTAATCCCTCTCATCGTCATGCACATATGTTCCGCCTCGACAATGACATAGACGCCGATCGGATTGAGCATGTCCATCATGGCGTTAGCTACAGTTGACGTAATCCTTTCCTGCAATTGTGGCCGTTTAGCAGTCGTTTCGACAGCTCTAGCCAATTTACTCAGTCCGGCAACGACTCCGTTGCGCGGTATGTATGCAATATGGGCATGTCCATAGAACGGCACGAGATGGTGTTCGCACATTGAGTGGAACGGAATGTCTTTTACTAGTACCACTTCGTCGTGATTCTCATGGAATACCGTTTCGAAATATTGTTTTGGATCTTTATGTAGTCCTTCAAAAACTTCCGCGTACATTTTTGCTACCCGTTTCGGGGTGTCGAGCAATCCTTCCCGTTCGGTGTCCTCACCTATCGCTTCTAGGATCATCGAAACTGCTTTCTCTATCTTACCGAGATCCACTTCTGTCATACAGACTTCCTCCTCATCGCAATCTAATGCTATTCCTTCAAAGATAGTAGCATACTCGCACGGATACGTACAGTAAGCGGATTGACTGATAATAACGGATTTCCGCTTCAGGCTGACGCTTTCCGGGGGGCGGGCGGCGAGCCAATCGAACAGCGAAGGGTTCGATTTGCCGTATTTCTGCGCCATTTGCAGAAATTAAGGCAGCCTGCAATATCCTGCTCGCAGATGCCGTTCTTTGTAACGGCGTTCGCTTATCCCCCAGGAGTCGCAGCCTTTCGCTCCAATCCTTTGAATGCATTTGGACAATTTGTTCAAATAAAAGAAAGTAATTAATAACACTAATGAGTTGAACATTTAGATTCTTAATTAATAATTTTCTTTAACCTTGCACATAACTGCAGTTGCTTGTAGTGCAAGCGCGAGACTCCTGCGGGAATAGCGTTAGCCAAAGACCTCACAGCAGCGAAGCGGCGAGGAGGCTAAGGCAACGCCCGCGGAAAGCGAGTGCTTGAACGGAAAGCAACTGCCTGTGCTATAGGCTGTTCTTAAGTTCGAGTTAGATATATTAATAACAGTTACATAAAAGGAGCCCGTCCACATGTATGTCAAGAGACATTGCGGAAGGGCTCCTATGTAAACTTAAAGATTACTTAACAGCATCTTTAAGCGCTTTACCTGCTTTGAACGCAGGAACTTTGCTTGCTGCGATTTCGATTTCTTCTCCGGATTGTGGGTTACGCCCTTTACGAGCAGCACGCTCACGTACTTCGAAGTTACCGAATCCGATCAATTGTACTTTATCACCTTTTGCAAGTGTCGATTGGATTGTATCGAATACAGCTTCAACCGCTTTAGTAGCGTCTTTTTTCGTCAGACCTGCCGCTTCGGCAACTGAGTTGATCAATTCTGTTTTGTTCACACCATTCACCTCCTCTCAAAGGATAGCTTCCGCTTTTCTTATTGTCCAGCTCCGGCGGCCAGGCGCTCGGGTCATAAGCAGACCCTACTGTACGGCAAAAAGCGCCGTTTCGTAGGGCTGTCTTATGCCTGTCGCGCCTAGGCAGGCCGCCTCCGCTTTTCTTTGTCCAGCTCCGGGCGGCAGCCTCTCGGGTCGCTTCAGCTTTGAAATAAAGGCAAAGAACGCCTTTATATTCAAACCTTCCAGCGCCTGTCGAGGCTTACCGCCGCCCTCCGCTTTTCTTTACTGTAAGTAGAGTAACATACTCAAAACCGCGGTGCAACAATATTATCAGCGTTTCCATCAAATTTGGCTTATTTGACCAAAAACAGAAAAAGACCCGTAATATACGGATCTTCCTAGTGTATATACCTATACAATAAACGTTATCATGCCTTTATTGCCGTCATTGACCATTTGCTCGATTGTTTCTCTAAGCCTTTTCCTAGCGTTCGGCGGGACGGAAGATGTCTTGAATCGGATGCTTTCCTTCATCACTTCATGCAACGGTGTGCCGAAGAGCTGTGTCTGCCAAAGAGCATCCCTATCATGCAAGTAAGCGTTTTTCAATTCCTTCAGCAAGTGGTGGCTATGGAATTCAGAGCCGATCAATGGCGAGAATTCCGCGTCCATGTCGATACGGATGATATGAAGGGATGGGGCTGCCGCCTTCATTCGGACGCCGTAGAAGTTATTCTCCTTGATAAGTTCCGGTGGTGACGGCTGAAAATCGTCAATTGTAGGCAAAGCAACTCCGTAACCGCTCTTTTTGGCGGTTTCGATTGCTTCTGAGTACATATCATATGATTTTTTCGCTTTGACAGCGTCTTTAACAAAAAGGAGCCAATCTTTTTTTGTTTTCATTTCCTGTTGCATGATGTCTTCGCAGACTTCACGGAATGCTTGCTCATCCATTTCAATATTTACAGTAGCTTTTCCTTTCCCCGCATCCACTTCGACGACTTCCGCATGCCTGACGTACTTTTCATCCTTCAGGCGTTCTGCCAGCTCTTGTACTTTCCGGATTTTAGATGCAACGAGGAATCCTTCATTGATGACATTGTCGATTGCTGCATTCAGCTCATGGTCGGATCCCAGTACGTCCATCCAATCCGGCTTTTGCACTTCAATGTCCGTGATCGGAAACTCGTATAAAGCTTCCTTCAAAATCAGTTGGATTTCCTGGGCGTTCAATTGATCTGCACTAATGGCGATGACCGGCACCCCATGCCGTTCATGCAATTGGTCCTTCAAGGCAACTGTCTTGTCATGGGCCGGCATTTTGGAATTCAAGACAATGACAAAAGGCTTACCGATTTCCTTTAGCTTGCCTACGATTTCCTCTTCGGCCACCTCCGCAGCCGCTCTTGGAATATTGTTCACTGTCCCGTCCGTCGTCACTAGTATACCTATTGTGGAGTGGTCTCGAATTACTTTGTCCGTGCCGATGCGTGCCGCTTCTTCGAACGGGATTGGTTCGTTATGCCATGGAGTATGGACGTATTTTGGACCGTCCTCATCCTCGTATCCTTTTACTCCATCAATTACATAACCGACACAGTCCGCAAGCCTAACTTGGAAGGATAGTTCCCCCTCCCCGATCGATACTTGGGTGCCTTGTGCTGGAACGAATTTCGGTTCAGACGTCATAATGACCGGACCTGGCGAGCTTTGAGGCAATTCATCTTGCGCCCTTGCCCTATCACCTGCATCCGTCATATTCGGTATGACAACCTCCTCCATCACCCTTTTAACGAAAGTCGATTTTCCGACACGAACAGGGCCGACCACACCTATATAAATATCCCCGTCCGTTCTCCTAGCCAGATTTTCATATAATTCCTCTTTCATACTTAGCCCTCCTTTTTTCGCGCATATTAGTTTATGTAAACGAAAAACGTTTCATGCTAAAAATGCATGAAACGTTTTGATTTCCCTATGATGTTTGTTACTTCTTGTTCATAAAGACAGGTTCGTTTTTTTCATTAACCGTATAAGGCAATGAATAGGCAGGCAAGATTGGGTTGGATTCGGACAGAAGGTGACGGATGTCTTCCCCTTCTATTACATCCGGTTTTTCCTCTTGCAAGATCCTGTTCAAGTCTATGGAATAGTCTACATAAAAATGACCGTCTCCTCCAACGACAATCGGCAGCAATGCGTCAGAATATGGACTTTCAACTTTCAAAGGTTCCTTGAACCCCATCGCTTCGAAGTCGATCTCATACACATTTTCTCCGACTGGATCTTTAAACGGGAGTTTCCCATTAATATGCCTTCTAAGGTTCAAATCACGAATCCGCTCTGCGGTTCTCAAATCAACAAGTTTTACAGTCGGATTTTCCTCGACATCCATCAGTACATATTGGTAAATACCACCGTTCTCATAGGCGTTGGACGGGATTTTTTCCGTATAAGCCGGCACGATCTTGGAAAATTCAATCGGATACTTTATGTACAAATCCGTTTCTTCTTCTCTCGTCTTAATAGGAAGAAGGCCCCCGGTATTTTCCTTATATGCATTGACCGCTTTTTGAATTGCTTCGATTTGGTCTTCGTAAGGATTTTCCCGCACAGATTTATCATCAGCCGGATACATGCATCCCGATAGAAGAAGCAAAACGGCAGCGATTGAAATAAACAATGCGGATTTATTTCTGATTATATTCATCTCGCTCCCCCCGTTGGCCCGCTGAATACAAGGTAAACCATCGCGAAAAATGAAAAGATCAATAAGGAATACGCGATAAGGGCAAATAAGAATTTTATTAATCTATTTGATAGTTTATGTCTGCTCAAATAGATGAGTCCCATGGAAATTGCCATGAAACCCATTGCATAAAACGACAGCCACATTTTATCCAAAGAGGACAAATGAATCATCCTTTCGTATCTCAGAACAACTTATTTGAAAAAAATATCTTCAATTTCTTGTTTTTTCATCCTGTTCATAAGCTGATCGACAGCTTCCTTCGGCGGGACATTATCAAAGAGGACTGAATACAACGCCTCAGTCAACGGCATTGACACGTCAAAGCGTTTGGAAAGTTGATAGGCGGCCTTTGTCGTACGGACACCTTCAATGACCATCCCCATACCGGAGACGACATCATCCAACGATTTCCCCTGGCCCAACATATTGCCTGCCTTCCAATTCCTTGAATGGACGCTTGTACAAGTTACAATCAGGTCTCCAAGACCGGTCAAGCCTGAAAATGTAAGAGGATTTGCCCCCATTTTCACACCGAGTCTCGTGATTTCAGCTAAACCTCGGGTAATAAGCGCCGCTTTGGCATTATCCCCATAGCCAATGCCGTCGGTGATCCCGGCAGCAAGTGCGATGACATTCTTCAATGCAGCCCCCAGTTCAACACCGACCAGATCATCATTCGTATAAACACGGAAGTAATGATTCATGAATAGATCTTGTACATGCTCCGCGGCCTCCTGATCAAAGGAAGCAGCCGTGATTGTCGTCGGATGGCGAAGAACGACCTCCTCGGCGTGGCTCGGACCTGACAGCGCAACAATCGCCTTTCTATTGTCCGGTGATACTTCTTCCTCAATCACTTCGGAAATCCGCTTCAAAGTATCCGGCTCGATTCCTTTTGAAACATGGACGATCAGCTTGGAATTGCCTGCAAGCTTATTGATGTCCGCACACAGGTCCCGGATGGCTTTCGTCGGTACTGCAATGACTATAACATCGGCATGCTGTACAGCCGCTGCCAGATCGGATGTGGCGTTTAGATTCGCAGGCAATGTAATGCCCGGCAAATAAGAAGCATTTGTATGTTTTTCATTAATTTCGGCGGATTGTTCCGCCCTTCTTGTCCAAAGCAGGCAATCATGTTCATTTTCTGCAAGGACGAATGCGATGGCAGTCCCCCAGCTTCCTGCCCCGATCACTGACACTCTTTCCATTTCATTCACCTCATTATCAATTACGAACTATAAGCTGGATTACGTTCATCAGCTTCTTGCGCGTGTAATCAGTCGGATCGGAGTTCCCTCAAACCCAAAGGATTCCCTTAGGCGATTTTGAAGAAATCTTTCATATGAAAAGTGCATCAATTCCGGTTCGTTGACAAAAACAACGAAGACCGGGGGCTTGACCGCCACTTGTGTTGCATAATAGATGCGCAATCTGCGTCCTTTGTCGGAAGGTGCAGGGTTGCGTGCAACGGCATCCTCAATTACTTCGTTCAAGACACTCGATTGGATGCGCATAGCATGGTTTTCACTGATCATTTTTATTTGGTCAAACAACGTTGTGACGCGTTGCTTCGTTTTTGCAGAAACATAGGCGATTGGCGCGTAATCAAGGAATAGGAAATTCTTGCGGATGTCTTCGGTGAAACGATTCATCGTTTTATCGTCTTTCTCGACAGCATCCCATTTATTCACTACAAACATGATGCCTTTTCCGGCTTCTTCTGCATATCCTGCAATCCGTTTGTCCTGTTCGCGGATCCCTTCCTCACCGTTAATGACAATCAACACTACATCCGATCGGTCAATAGCTTTCAGCGCCCGTAAAACACTGTATTTCTCCATGTTTTCGTACACCTTGCCTTTTTTACGCATGCCGGCTGTATCGATAATTTTATACTTTTGACCTTCATACTCATAGGTAGTATCGATGGCATCCGTTGTCGTTCCGGCTACGTCACTCACAATGACCCGCTCTTCTCCGAGCAAAGCGTTCACGAGCGAAGATTTCCCTACGTTCGGTCTTCCGATCAATGAAAAACGGATGACGTCATCCTCTTCGATTTCTTCGCCAGCTTCCGGGAAACTTGCAGCAACAGCATCCAGCAAATCTCCGAGCCCAATTCCATGAGAACCCGAAATTGGATACGGGTCGCCAAAACCGAGTGAATAGAAATCGTAAATCATATCGCGCATATCCGGATTATCGATTTTATTCACCGCTAACACTACAGGCTTCTTCGTTTTGTAAAGAATCTTGGCAACATGCTCGTCCGCGTCAGTCACACCTTCACGTCCATTTGTCAAGAAGATGATGACATCGGCTTCATCGATTGCAATTTCCGCTTGCAGCCTGATTTGTTCCAGGAATGGCTCATCACCGATATCGATGCCGCCAGTATCAATCAAATTAAAATCATGCGCGAGCCAATCTGCCGAGCTATATATCCGGTCCCTCGTTACGCCAGCCACGTCCTCCACTATCGAAATTCGTTCTCCAACGATTCGGTTGAAGATGGTCGACTTTCCTACATTCGGCCTTCCAACGATCGCTACGGTTGGTTTACTCATTATTAAACACCCTTCCAATATATCTCTTGTGTATTATACACAAAAAAGATGATGATGCCTATGTAAGCACCATCACCCATACAGTTGCAATTCATTCTTCTGTTCGATAATTTGACAAAAATTACTCAGTGAACTTTTTCAGTTGATCTCCGATGACATCGCTTAAGGAGAAGCCCGTTTCTTCTTTCATTTCATAATCACCGTATGATTCGGTTTCTTCCTTCTCAAGAAGGTCTTTGATGCTGAGGGATAGTCTTTTTTCCTCCGCATTTACGTCGACAACTTTCACATCGACTTTTTGACCTTCCTGGAGCACTTCATGAGGCGTTCCGATGTGCTGGTGGGAAATCCGTGAAATGTGGACGAGCCCTTCTACACCCGGGAATACTTCAACGAATGCACCGTAGGATACGAGGCGCTTTACAGTGCCTTCAAAGACAGATCCTTTCGGCGCTCTTTCTTCAATGTTTTCCCACGGTCCAGGCAGTGTCTCTTTGATTGATAATGAAATACGTTCCGAATCGCGGTCGACTGAAAGAACTTTCACTTTCACTTTCTCTCCTTCTTTCAACACGTCGGAAACTTTTTCGACATGCTCATGGGAAAGCTGTGAAATATGCACTAAGCCGTCCACACCGCCGATATCGACAAAAGCTCCGAAAGAAGCGATTCGTTGGACAGTTCCTTCGAGCACTTGCCCTTCTTTCAATTCTTCAAGGATCTCTTCTTTTTTATGTGCTTTTTCCTCTTGAAGGACGGCGCGATGAGAAAGGATAAGACGATTTTTCTCCTTGTCCATTTCAACGATTTTGAATTCCATCGTACGCCCTTTATAGTCTTCAAAAGATTCAACGAAATGATCTTCAACAAGTGATGCCGGGATGAAACCGCGAACGCCGAGATCGACTACGAGTCCGCCTTTTACGACATCCTTTACTTCCGTTTCGATCGTTTCTTTGTTATTGAATTTCTCTTCTAAGGAATCCCAAGCATTGTCCGCATCGACTTTCCTTTTGGAAAGGACATAATTTTCATCTTCCACTTTTGTGATGATCAACTCTAGTTCATCTCCGACTTGTACTGCATCGGATGCTTTTTCAATGTGGAGACTTGATAGTTCACTGATGGGGATGACACCATCAAACGGTGCTCCAGTAATTTCGACCAATACGGATTTGTCTTCGATCTTCGTCACTTTGCCAGTGACACGGTCGCCTTCTTTATATCCGTTCATTTCATCCAAATTCATTTCTTCAGTCATATGTAGTCCTCCTCCATAATGAATCCTATCTCTATATTATTCGAATCGATGCATAAAAACAAAAAATTACCCTTATCAATTTATTTATGCTCTTCCAAAAGGCTACGGATTTCATTCATGATCACTTCTGTCACTTCTTCAGCAGACGCCTTGTTTTCCCGGTATGGAGCCATCTTGATTGGTTTGCCGTAGACCACCTTCAACGTGCGGAATGGCTTATACGGTCCGATGATAGCGCACGGCATCACATCCGCATCCCCTTTTAACGCAAAGAAGCCCGCTCCCGCAAGCCCTTTTCCAAGTTCACCGGTCTTGCTTCTTGTCCCTTCCGGAAACATGCCGACGACTTCGCCGCCCCTTAATAGTTTCAAAGCCTTCCTGAAAGCTTCACGATCGCTCATACCCCGTTTAACAGGAAAGGCGTTCACTTTTGGAAGAATCGTTTTCAGGATCGGAACATTGAATAGTTCCTCCTTCGCCATGAAGTGAACGGTTCGTGGGCAAGTCATTCCAACGACAGGCGGATCGAGATTGTCAATGTGGTTCGTGCATAGAAGCACTCCACCTTCGACAGGGAAATTTTCCGTGCCTATGACTTTTACACGGTAAAGCGGATAAAATATCGTACTGACGAGAAATTTTCCGAAAGGATATAAATTCATCTTTCCATCCTCATTTCCGCGAGTTCGATTACTTTGTCGACCACTTCGTCGATAGACATGGAAGTCGTATCGAGGAGTATAGCATCCTCCGCTTGCTTCAGAGGGGAGACTTCCCTTTCACTATCTGCGCGGTCGCGCTTTTCGATTTCCTCTTTCAGTTGGCTGAGCGATGAATGAATGCCTCGCTTTTCATTTTCCTGAAAACGCCTTTCAGCCCTCTCGTTAACGGAAGCGGTCATGAATATTTTTAAATCGGCATTCGGAAGAACTTCCGTCCCGATGTCACGCCCGTCCATAACGACGCCTGAGTCGTTCGCAAGCTTCCTCTGCTTATCCACCATCATTTCCCGGACTGTCGAATGTGCAGCCACTTTGGAGACAGCTGCAGTCACCTCGCGAGATCTGATTTCGTCCGAACAATCGACACCATCTATCCATACAGCTTGGCCTCCATTTTCGGGGATCAATAGAATTTCCGTCTCCTCCAGCAACTCCGCCAAGCCGTGATCACTATCCATATTTATGCTCGACTGGATTGCTTTATGCGTCAAAGCGCGATACATAGCTCCTGTATCGATGTAGGTGTAACCTAATTTCTGAGCAATCCTTTTTGCAATCGTGCTTTTGCCTGCAGCTGCAGGCCCGTCAATTGCAATAATAATTCCTTTTAACATATCATCTACCCCCGAATTCAATTCGAAAACATTGTATCACAATCTAGCTTCAGGTGGCAGGTGCTCGGGTCATAAGTTTAAGCTGCTTCGTGGCAAAGAACGCCACTTCGCATCTTCTCCTTATGCCTGTCGCACCTAGACGCCACCTTCAGCTTTTTATCAATCTAACTTCAGGTGGCAGGTGCTCGGGTCATAAGTCTAAGTTGCTTTGAAAGCCGTCACGAAGAACGGCTTTTGCGAGTAAAAGCGAAGCGTTACGAGCATGGTACGCCACTCCGCATCTTCGTCTTATGCCTGTCACACCTGAACGCCACCTTCCGCTTTATAATAGAAAAGGGAAAAGTCCTGAACGAACAGGTCTTTCCCCTAAGTAATGCCTTACTTCGCATTCCTTGCCTGCAATTGTCTTTCAAAGCAGAAACGAATGATGTTCTGTCTATCCGTCATATCCATATTGGAAAATTGCATAGAAGCGATCCGCCGGTCATCTTTTTCCCAAATCCGTACCGCTTTTGCATTCGTCCGGATGTACTTGATATCATCATTGACAAAGGGAAGTGCAATAGTCAACTCAACATTTTCCGACCCTTCGAACGAATTTTCCTGTCCGATGTTGACCGCTATTCCGCCTGCACTAATATCTTCTGCAACGTATTGATAAAAGATACCGCCGGAATTAATAGCGACATCGATGGCAGTCTCCACCCTGACGAACTCGCGCCTTTGAATTTTGACTAATTGTTCGTCGCCGGGATAAGTCAATTTCAACATTGGAATTCCATTATTCATTCTGCCTATCACTTCTGCTCGGAATGCATAGGACATTTTATTCTCAACGAATGAAATTAGCAACTGCGTTCCATCCATGAAGAAGGCAGTTTTTCCCGACTCAAGATGTGTCGGATAATCAATCATTACAAAGCCTTCCCCGTAGTCGACAACTTTACTTTTATACTTATCGCCGGTTTCGGTGAAGTCCTTATCGATTGTTAGAGTCGTTCCAATAGAAAGACGCATTGTAATACACCTACCTTTACTAGATATGTCCATTATGTCATGGGTAGGCATAAATTCCAATATAGAATTTCAGTACGTTTGAACTACACCCCGAATCATTCGAGTTTTTCCGTTTTGATCACTTCAGATGTTTCGGTATCCACGATCACATTATACGTTCCGGTATGTCCGTTCTCGTCGCGCGTCACCTTTAAGTAGTGCGCAAGTCTTTGTTCCAACCTATCGTTTTCCACATAAGCAAGTTCATTCTCTACTATGCGTACATCTTTATGGAAGAATTCATTCCAATCCATTTTTTTGATCGATTGTCTATGGAGTTTTTCTTTCCGAATGTATTCCGCAGCGTTCAATCCGATAATATCACCTGTATCCTTGGCGAGCTTCAAGTGGATGACGTCTGAAAATACTTTCGCACCGTAAAACGGCTCTTCCCTTACAAATACAAAATTCCAAGAAGTGTTATTCTCTCTAGACTCTTCATAAACGACATCTTTATATCCGGCAGCCTTCAAGAATTCTTCCGCAGTCCTTTTAATATCTTCAAATGGAAGGGCTGTCTTGCCAAATGGCCTTTCAGATAGATAAGAAAGCACATGGCCGCCTTTTTCGGTAATGTCAATGTAACCAATGGATTCCCCATCAGAGAATCGTATGTGATAAAACGGATAAGGGGAGCCAGGCTTGCTTCTTTCAACGCCGATTACATCATTGGAAACTTGCGGAAACAACGTTTTGAAACGGTCTACCGCTTCCGCCTGTGTCACTTTAGCATCGTCGATGTTTTTTAATTCCTTCTTTTTCATGGCGTCAGACTCACTTGCAGTGAGCGGGAAGTCCGCTTCTGTATATTGCTTTACGGAGGTGCCCATATTGGACCAAGCGACATTGGGATTTGATGCATCCAATCGTTGCGTCCATTCATCCAACGAATATTGCCTATCGAAGATACCTGCCGTTGCCACCATCCATTCATCTTGCATTGCGCCGAGATTTTTCGATGCTTGTGACATCACTTTGTGATACTCGTCAGGATTTGATAACCGATCTGCCTCTTTTGCATAATTGCCTATTCTCCCAAGATAATTTATCCAAGAAGTTGAAACGCTTGCATCGAGAGGCAATGACGCGACGGAACTCTTTATATCTGAAGATAATCTCCAAATATCTTCCCTAGCCTTTTTCGATTCCTCGGAATTATTGAATAGAAGTGTTTGTTTTACGACGGAATTAAGTTCATCAAGTTTTTCCGAAGCTTCGGCCATTTGATTTGCATATTGGTTGCTCAATGCTATGGCCAGTTTTTCATTTTCTGATGTTTTCGTATAAGCGAAAACAGAAACGACGACAAGTGCATAGGCAAGTACGAATATCATTTTTTTCATAGTCAACGTAAACAACCCTTCCTTATAGAGCTATTTTCAATCCACCTTTCACATAGCCATCAATGGCAAAAGATATGCAAGCCGATCTTCTTGATTTGTGGTCGTGACCAAATCCATTTACTCGTCGCGGTGATCGGATTGAAATAATAAATGGCGTTTTCAGAAGGATCCCAGCCATTCAACGCATCAAGCACCGCTTCTTTCGCACGTTCATTCGGCTCCAGCCAAATCTGTCCGTCGGCTACCGCGGTGAAAGCTAAAGGTTGGAAGATAACACCACTCACTGTATCAGGGAAATCGGGGTGTTCGACCCGATTCAAAATAACGGCTGCAACCGCCACCTGGCCTTCATAAGGCTCCCCCCTCGCTTCCCCATAAACGGCATTGGCCATGAGCTTCAAATCTTGTTCTGAGTACTTGGAAGGTAAATGCGCGTTCTCCTTTGCGCCTCCCCCTTTCTTGACTTGTGCTGAAAGTGGAGTACTTCCATAGTGGGTGAACTGATTCCCTTTCTTCAGATTGTCCATGACGAATTTTTCATCATAAGAGGAAGCGGCAGTCAGTTTCTTTTTCGTCTTCGACCCGGCAATGCCATCTACCGGCAGACCATACTTCTCTTGAAATGAACGTAACGCCCAATAGGTTCCATAACCGAATTTCCCGTCAATTTTCCCGTTATAGAACCCGATGTATTGAAGTCTCGCCTGTAGTTCGATTACATCATCCCCTGTTGCCCCTCTAGCAAGATCGCGGCCACTGAAAGCATCAATTGTAACTGGGGAAGTTGCATACGCCGATCCAAGCAATAACGCAATTGCCACTATTCTTATTAAAAATTTCTTCAATTTCAAACCCTCCTTTCTTTCAGTTTGTCCAAACAAAATCTTTTTATTATCCTTAAGACATAAAAAAAGATCCGGCTCGTCGGCCAGATCAATGCTTACATTTTTGAATACTAGTATTCTTCTCGTTTCTTAATTCACTTCGTGCCCATTTTGGACTTTGCTCCTGAATTGTTGCATAGCAAAAGTATGGGCATGTTTGACACGTGTTAATCCGAACCACCATAAATAGAGCATGAATGGGATGATTAAATATAATGACAGGTCACTCACACCTAAAATTCCATTGTAGATGAGATGGAGGATGAATGGCGCGAAGAATGCGAAGAAAAGCATGCCTTTACGATTGGACACAGTAGTAAATTTCGCTCTTCCTAAGTAATACCCCATGACGACACCGAATAGCGCGTGGCTAGATACAGGCAAAAGAGCCCTTAGGAAGGCTGTGTCCAACCCGAAGATAAAAAGATAAAGTATATTTTCCACAGTTGCAAAACCGAGTGACACACTTGCACCATAGAGAATACCGTCATAAGCATCTTCGAATTCGACATGCTTAAATATTGCAATCAACAAGATGAGCCATTTGAAAAACTCTTCAATCCAACTTGAAAAGATCGCATTTCGAAAAAAATCATTCGGGATAATGTTTTCCTCTTCAAAGACGTGTTGTATGAACATGATAGGAAAGGTCATCATCGCTCCATAAATAAATGTATGAAATAGTGTGCGTGATGGTTCTTTTGCAATCTGTTTCCTCAGATAAAAATAGCTAAACAGCGCCAAGCCTGGCGCAATCGCTACTGTAAGCAATATGATCAAACCCGCGCGGCCCCCTCCCTGCCATTATATCACGCTGCCATCATTTTCGAACTTTGGAAGTCATTTGAATATGCTTGGCAATCATTTCCCCATGCCAACGTCCATTCTCTATGAATATCTCATTGGAATTATTTCCTGCCGCGATGACACCCGCTATATACAGCCCTTTTACATTGGATTCCATCGTCGTTTCATCGAAGAATGGCCGACCGCTCTCGTCGTCAATCGTAATACCCATGCTTTTCAGAAATTCATGGTTTGGGTGATAACCGATCATTGCGAACACAGTGTCAGTTTCAATAGTCTGCCTCGTTCCGTCTTTCTCAAAAGTTACGGAAGTAGACGTAATTTCAACGACATGTGAGTTGAAATGCATGTCGATCTCTCCACTCCGGACCATGCTATCAAAGCCAGGAAGAATCCACGGCTTTACGCTAGGAGAGTAATCAGCACCCCTATAAATGACAGTTACATTTGCGCCGGCACGTGCCAATTCAATAGCAGCATCTACCGCTGAGTTTTTACCTCCGATAACGACAACTTTCCGACCGTAATACGGATGGGCCTCCTTGAAGTAGTGGAAAACATTCGGCAATGAAGCGCCGGGTACATCCAATGCATTCGGGTTATCGTAATATCCAGTCGCAACGATGACATACTTTGCTTTATAGCTTGCAAGATCGCTCTGCACTGTAAAACACCCATCCGCTTTCTCCACTTTTTCGACCGTTTCAAAGCTGTTTATCGAAAGCTCCTTCAGCTCAGCGACTTTTCGGTAATAGACGAGTGCATCATTCCGTTTCGGTTTTTCCTTCGCCGTAATAAAGGGAATATCCCCGATGGACAGCTTAATGCTTGAACTGAAGAAGGTTTGGTGTGTCGGATAGCGGTAAATTGAGTTGACGATATTTTCTTTCTCGATTATCAACACATCCAACCCGATATTCTTCAATTCAATGGCGGCGGAGAGACCACATGGGCCCCCGCCGATTACAATTGCATCTTTGTAAATCAATTTCATCATTCTCCTTACAATGTACGCAACTATCTTTGTCGTTCAATACTTTATCGTAATAACATGGCTTTCAGGAGCTGCCCCAAATCGAAGCGGGACAACCGAAGTGCCATATCCATTGCTGATCAATCTCGCTTTTCCGTCGACCTCGGCGAACCGTCCTAACGGATGCAATGCAAACTTCCCGAATCTGATTTGCCCCCCATGCATATGTCCGGCAACCATCAATTCCGGCGTGCAAATCGTTTCCACTTTCCGGAATAACGATGGGGTATGGGTTGCAACAATCAAATAAGAATAATTTCCCTCATTTTTTAAGGCGGCCTGGACATCGACATTTCCACTAGAAGGATCGTCAGTGCCGCAAATACCCCACATCGGATGGCCTTCAATAATCGCATCCGTATTCTCTAAGATGATACCTTGATGTTTTGCAATGATATTCCGGATAGCGTCTTCACCGATTTCTCTGTCGTTATTACCCCATATAAAAAATAAGGGAGCGAGCTTCGATAGACTTTTCACATTCCTGTCTACACGTGAAAGCGGAACACCGCCTTCGGCAAGATCTCCGCCAATAATAACGATGTCAATCGGTCCGAAAGATTTTACTTTCCTCAATAATTGTCCATCTATTCGTCTCCGATGAATGTCCGAAATGAAAAAAACGGACAACTCCTTCCCGTCCTTACCATCTTTCCGAACAGAAAAGGAATGGTGGACGACATTTTTCCGTTTTGCATAAAAGAACATATATGCAAAAATGCTTCCAAACATCCCGGAAACGAATGCTAAACCAGTAAACACAATTTTCATATTACAACTCCCATAAAGTGAAACTTCAACCAGCGAGACCTTTGGACCCCACTAATACTGAGCAAAAAAGCTGCTTTTTTGATTACTTGCTTCTTATTTGAAGTGGATATGTGACGGTCAATGAATGCGGGATGAGAAAAAGGCAAAGAACGACTTTGCCTTTTCTACCAATTTCTTAGATTCATTCAGGGGATGATTAACTTTTGTCCTGCCATTATATCATTGGATGAAAGACCGTTTGCTTTTTTTATCTTTGCGATTCCCGCGTCTGACCCGTAATAATTTACGGAAATTCGGTAAAGCGTTTCATTGGCCGCGACAATATGCGTTCTAGCTTTCGTGTTTTGTTCAGTTTTGGTTTCAGCTTTTGGTTTCTCTTCCACTTTCGGAGTTTCAGTCTGCTTCGGCGCTTCCGTCACTTTCGGAGTTTCCTTTTTTTCAACGGCCGGAGGGGTGACATTCACCGGCGTTTTTTTAGATTCGTCTTTCGACTGATTGGCAGTTCCCTTTTCAGCATCCCCATTCACCTGCTCTTCATCCTCTTTTTCTTTATCCGAATCGATGATGATTGAGTCAGGATTATCACTTGTACCAGGTGAAGTATTCGTTCCATACTCTACAGGAGTTTCTAAACTATCGACCTTAGCGGATCCGCTATCTGAACCAAAGTAGAAATTATAAATGACATAGACAAAAATCAAGATCGGAATGAATGTAAAAATGCCTAGTATTACATTGATCGTCGTATAGCTGGATGTTTTCTTCTGTTTGCGACGTCTGCCATGGCGCTCTGCACGCGAAGGCAAAATCGCATCTTCATTGCGATCAACCATGATCTCTCTGCGATGCTCTTCAAATTCAACTTTGTAATCATTATTTTTCATCGACATATTCTCCTATTCAGTGGTGCTCTTCTTTATATTATGACGAATATTGTCGCAAAAGTAAACGGACATCAGACCTGTTATCCAAGTAGAATGGTAATTCTATCATCCCAACTGACTCTTTCTTTCGTACTCTCCTTCATTACTTTTTCCTTAAGCCACTTAATCGGTCCAAGACCACAGTTCGAGCAACAATCGTCCGGCTTTCTCCTACACGTTTCGCCAAAATACTTCAGCGCACTTTGTCGGATGCACGCCCCGCTTGTGACAAGATGGATCATTTGTTGGAGCTGTTCCTGCTTTTCGTTCGATAGCCCCTGTAGTTGGAGTAAGAGTTCGTCCAACGAATAACGCTCTAGATAATAATCAATTACCCGTTTGCCTGTCTCTGTCAAACTAGCAAGCTCCCCAGCCTTTTCGGCTGAATGGCCGTCAGAGATCATCTTAACGTAATGACGGATCTCGCCTTCGTCAGGCATATCCGATTGGATGATAAAGTTCGTCGTCTGCTCATCAGTCGGCATATAGAGCAGCGTGGCGGCAGCCGGACCTCCGTCTCTACCCGCCCTCCCGACTTCTTGTATATACGCGGCAACCGTCGGGGGCATATGGTCATGGATGACTTGCCGTATGTCATCTTTATGAACACCCATTCCGAACGCATTTGTTGCACATATCCATTCAAGATCGCCGTTCAGGAACTGTTCCTGGATGATGGAACGGTCCTCCTGTTCCTTCCCAGCATGGTACGACTGTACGGAGATACCTTCTAATTGAAGCACCATAGCCAATTCGTCAGCTCGTTTTCTCGAAGATGCATAAATGATTCCCGGGCCAGTCGTTTGCGTGACCCTTTCTTTAATCCATGCCGTTTTTTCAAAAGTGGAATGCACTTCCATGATTGAATAAGAAATATTCGGCCGATCCAATGAATGACGTTGAACAATTGGCTTCTCCATTCGAAGATATTGCTGAATATCGTGTAACACTTTTTCATTCGCTGTGGCCGTCAATGCGAGGACGGGAGGACGATCCATCTTATTCAAGAACTCACCGATCCGCAAATAGTCCGGACGGAAATCAAATCCCCATTGTGAAATACAATGTGCTTCATCCACAACAACTAATGAAATCTGCAGTCGTTCCAGCTGACGGCTAAATGAGTCTTGGGTGAGCATTTCTGGGGAAACGTAAATGAATTTAAAGTGTGGGAGCTGTCCAATGCTTCTTTGTCGCTCGGTATACGGCAAAAAAGAATTTAATGCGATGACCCGCTTTTCGCCGTTCTGTCTCATTCGCATCGCCTGATCTTCCATCAAAGAAACGAGTGGGGAAATAATGATGACAGAGCCTTGCATAATCGTTCCAGGCAGCTGATAGCAAAGGGATTTCCCCATCCCTGTTGGTAAAATGGCAATTGTATCTTGTCCGTTCAAAACGTGACGAACCACTTCTTCCTGTCCTGGCCTAAAGTTTTCATATCCGAATCGGTCTTGCAAAATCTTTTTTAAGTCCATTAGTTATTCACTTCCTTACAAGCAGTCATGATGAGTCGAAGCTCGAAATAGGAAAGTGCTTCAAATTCATTTTTCAATAATTTCAGCCTCTTCGTTCCCATCTCTTTCGATTTCGATAAGACCGCCTGGATCTGTTCCTCTGATACGAAATGAGTGACCGGGAAGCGGTTATCATTCATCGCCATCTCAATGACATGGTCTTCAATCGTGCTCATCTTCAGTTTTCGTATCGCTGCTATGTTCTCCAATGAGTGGCCTTGGTCAAAGAGTCTTTTCGTATGCATTGCCGAATCAGTCAAATAGGAATGGACCTTTATGTCGTAAGCAATTTTATTCAGGAAAGGATAATCATCCTTTCCTTCTATGACAGGTAATAGCCTATGTAAGCTTTCAATGAATAATAGACGAAGGGCTTCAGTAGATGCGTTCATGTCCATAGCTAACTGATCCCACGTCTTTGCCGTTTCGGATCTTCCGGTCAACCTGCATGCAAAAATGGTTTTCTGAATATCGCTCATTCCACTTTTCAGTAGCGACAATTTCAACTCGTCGCCGATCTGTTTTGCAAAAACAGGGTCGGTGATCGGCTGCCCTTCTAGAAGTCGCCTCACGAAAAGCTGAATTTCCCGCTCCCTTTGTATCGGAGTAAATGAAGCTTCCCCTGCGCGCATATAGGAGAGCGTCTGGACGAGCAACGAAAGTCTTTTGAAAAACATCAATTCACGGCCTCTATAATCCCAGCCTTTAAAATGGAATTCAGGCAACCTTTCCACTTTGTCCTTCCCTTCCTCTGTCAGTTGCACAAACTTATCATTTTGGACAATCAGTCCTGAGCTCAACAACTTATCGGCAGCTTCAACGTAAGTCCCTTCTTCCAGTTTCGGTAAAATTCCGAAAAATGGTTTGACATTGAAATATTCTACGTCTTGCAATGTCTGTCCTGATTTTTTGCCGCGCAATAGATGAAGACCGGCATTCAAGGTCCGCTGTCCGTTCATTTTACCAATAAGAAATAGTAGAATTGATGACAAATTCATGGCTGGCCCCCCTTAAAATAAATGTTTTATTGTTGAAAACAAATGAAAACAGCTTTAGAATGAGAAGGGAACTAAATAGATAGTGCGGAGAGAAGAGGAGAGAACGTCAATGTCTACTAAAAAATACACCATCGTTGACCAAGACACATGTATTGCATGCGGAGCTTGCGGCGCTGCTGCACCTGACATCTACGATTATGACGATGAGGGGATTGCCTACGTTATCCTTGATGATAACACGGGTGTTACAGAAGTTCCAGAAGAACTATTGGAAGACATGGAAGACGCTTTTGACGGTTGCCCGACAGATTCAATCAAAGTCGCAGACGCACCGTTCGATGGCGATCCGTTAAAATATGAAGATTGAGTCACAACAACCAAGAGGCTGCCCGGAATAAATCGTTCCGGACAGCCTCTTGGTTTTTTTATAACGGATTTCCGGCAGGGCGGGTGCTCGCAAAAGCCGTTCTTCGTTACGGCAAGGGCAAAGATGTGCTCCCAACGCTTCGCTTTTGGTCGCAAAAGCCGTTCTTCGTTACGGCAAGGGCAAAGACGTGCTCTCAACGCTTTGCTTTTGCTTTAATTTAAACAATTCCGGATAATCGAGTTGAAACGGTTAAGATGAAATTCCTAAAATATATTCCCGAGTAAGCTGCAACATCTTCTCTTGCATGTCTTCATCATTTTTTTGTCTGTCAATTAGATAGCCGACGTGATAAATGTATCCATTGTAATAAGCGTAAAATTCATTTGCAGCAGTACCAACGGATATTATCTTGTTATCTGCTTCATTATAATCGTAATATCTATAAAGCAATGCACTATTTGTTGTGAGGACTTGCTGGTAGATCGGCAAGTTATCCGTCAGGCGTTCCTTCTTTAACTTATTCCCCACAGAATCTACTTCGTCCGAAATGTCATGACCTTCCAGCGGATTTCGATCGCTTTCTGTTATTGAAATGACAAAAAAATTATCTGTGTTGCCATACTCGTTTTTACCAAGATAATTGACTTGGACTTGGCTTATCTCTTTTCCTTCTTTGCTAGTTGAAGTGACAAAATAGACTTTCTCTTCATTAACCTCAAAGGGCAACCTATTCAGATCGACTGGATGTATGACTTTTTTCATTTCATCGGGTAAGGAAGACGACGACACTTCATTCATTGAAAGTGGTTTGTAGAATTTAATGTTTTTCCTATCCTTCAGCCCATCATAAGTATGAAAATACTCACTAAACGTTGGGTTATCGCCTTTTACTTTTTTAAGATTCGTTTGATTAATTGTACACCCGACCAAGAGAGAAATTATAACAATAATCGGCGATAATTTTATTAATACTTTTTTCGTTAGCATGAGCACGACCGCATCCCTTTCCTTAAAAAAAATTCCAAGTTCATAGCAGCCCTATAACATCCAAGCCTTCTTCAAATGGATATATATTTGCTGCGTTGAATAATTCCTGTCGTTCGTGTGTTAAGAAAAACATCTCTCCACTCCTTTTTGAGTGTCTTATGGTAACACTTTTTTTAGGATGAAAAGATTCTTCTCCAAAAATGAAGCGTTCTTTTCAATTCCACGGCGTTTACACCAGCCTATACTATTAAACGCATCTGTGAATTGATAAAAAGGCAACACAACCTCTAAATCAATTAATGGTCTTATCGTATTATAGCCTTCTTGATAGGACTGATATAATCTGAAATCGAAGCTTAAAAAATCACGATACAGTTTGGTGAAATCGATTTCTGTGGAGCCAAATCGTACACTTTCAAAATCGATCATGCCTGACACCTTATCTTCATCAACAATTATATTTGCTGGGCGAAAATCCATATGTATAAAGCTCGGGCCATCTGGAGGGGGGAGCTGTAGTTTCATATGTTCGAACTTTTCAATGGCCTGACTGTATAAACTTTCGTTCAAAACTTCCTTTACATCTTCAGCAAAACTATAAAATTGTCGTTCCACAAAATTAGACCAGTCCGGAAACTCATTTTGTATGCCAGTTAACTGTGTTGTAGTAGGTGGCTGAATGTGATGCATAGAGGCGTGTAGGACTCCAACTTGAAACGCTACTGTGGATAAATCCTTATTTGTTATCGGTTGTCCTTTTAATTCAGATAATAAGAACGCTCCAGGACACTCGTCATCACCAGACCAATAATCCAACATTTTAGGAATGGAAACTCTGTCTTTTAAGATGTCATAGGCTTCCAATTCTCGTTGACACTTTAATTTTGTGTAAGGTATTTTCAAGAAGATGTTTTCCCCATTAAGCAAATTGCATTTATAAACTGTTGAACTATGGGAATCTTCAACTTCATTAATTGACAATACATTCAATTTGAATTGTTGAATGATTCGATTTAACATCCAACCCCTCCTTACGTTAAAGTGTTACGCTGCTAAATGGCCCGTTGAAGCGCAGTCCGACCTGTGCCCGATTGCTACATTACGGCACCTTTAATAATTTTCCGATTATTAGTAATACGTTTCATTTCACAAAAAGTTGCAACGTTTATTCAAGCAATCTGTCGATAATACATAGAAATCAACCGATTTCAATAAAAAAACGAGTATGGGAACAATAAACTGTTCACATACTCGCATATTCTATATTTATTTATTACATTGTCAATTGACGTTTTTGTTGGTCGATCCATTTGCTCATGCTCTTATACAACAGCAGCGAAATGACCATTAGCATGATGCCTTTTATCAGATTGAAAGGGAGAATCCCTAAAACAATCACGTTGAATAAAGCTTCGCCTGTGTAAGCAGGCATATTCATAAAGTATACATACATCGGCAGGAACACGAGATAGTTCAACAAGCTCATTCCGATAGCCATGGATGCCGTACCGGCAATCAGACCGGCTGTCAGGCCTTTCGTGTTCTGTACTTTCTTAAAGATCAAATAGATTGGCATGATGAAAAGGACGCCTGTTGCAAAGTTTGCAATCTCTCCTACCGGTACGCCTGTCGGACTCCCCGATAAGAACCAATGCAACACATTTTTAAGCAGTTCTACACCGATTCCTGCGATTGGCCCCATCGTCATGATCGCTAACACAGCCGGGATTTCACTGAAGTCGATTTTCAGGAATGCCGGCAGAGCTGGCAATGGGAAGTTCAACTGCATTAATACCGTTGAAATGCTTCCCAGTATCGCGATAAGAATCATCCTACGCAATTTCTTGTTGTTCATGTTAACCCTCTCTCCTTTTGCGATTCACTTCAAAAGAGGAAAGGTCTGACCGTTTTTTGTTGTCCAATAAAAAATCCCTAAAGCAAATACGCTTTAGGGAGAGTTTAAAAGGCATCATCAAATAAGGGTCTGCAATAAAGGGAGATTTCCATTATTGTTTCCCATACTCAAATAAGCACCCTTTTTGTGGACATCACAAAAAGACGGCTGCACCTTCACCTTCTCCCATCCAGACTGTACTGTCGGCTCCGGAATCACACCGGAATCAGCCGTTAAGCTCGCGGGCTAGGAAGTCAACTTCCATTACCGCCGGTCGGGAATTGCACCCTGCCCCGAAGATGAATCAATATTATGTTACAACTCTATTGTAACGAGAAAAAAGCATTTTGTAAACTCCCCTGTTTACAAAATGCTTTCTTGTGTGATTATTGAGTGAACAATGTAGGGTTGCTGCCGATTGGCATCGGCAATGCAGTTGAAAGATCATAGTTATCAAAGCTCTCTTGAACTACGTTTTCTAAACGTACTTGTTTGCCATAGCTTCTCGCTGTCAGCATGAACCCTTCTATCATCTGGTTGATTACATTCTGCTCAAATGCATTGACATCCAATTGCTCTTTAAACGTAATTACAGCAATGTCATCTTCCAGACTAACATCGTAGTCCACATTTTCTGGAATCAGTGAGGCTACAATATTTCCATTGACATTCTTCATCTCCATGAGCCCCGCATCTACTGTATCTACAGCTGCTGCAGGCGCATAAGGAGCTAGATAAACCTTTCCTGAAGGCATCGTATATTTATAATAAGGGAACGTTTTTTTCCATTCCTCGGCATCGGATTTCCCGATACTTTCAAAGGAGGTCTGATTCCCCTTTTCATCGACGAGCAGCAATTTTTCAAATTCGGAAAAAGTGTCACGCATTGAATTATAATAAACTTCATTCGCGGCTGAAGATAAATCATATTTATGCTCAGCAGGGATCTGATGGCGAAGAATGCCATTTTCCTCATATAAAGTCCCTTTATACGGGTGGTAATCTTCGAAACCGAGCTCCTCTTCAGGAATTTCCTCTGCGTATTTATTATAAAGCTCAACACTCGTCGGATTTCCTGCGGGAAAATCGGCTTGAACCCTCGAGTCAGGAATGAGGAATGTGATTGGAATGACATTTGCCGATTCCACCAAGCCGACTTGTAGAGGGATGTAATCAACTACCTCATCAGCAAGCAGCACATGGCTGTCAACTGCCGCGAATATTATCGCTGTTGACTCCTTTGTCGCGGATGCATCAAATGTCTCAGCTTCCTCTGTCTTTTCTGTCTTAGCGTCAAAAGCCCGATCTTCTTGAAGTGAGCGAGGAGCTCCTGACTTTTCCATTGCCCCATCATGACTGTTGAGCATCGAGGGGACAATGAGGCCGAGTAGAAGCAGCGCGGCCGCGGCAACAATGACAGGCATCCATTTCCTCGGGTTTATCCGACGTCGTTTTTTCAGTCGTTGGTCTTGCTTAAGTCGGTCCAAAATCTGTTCCTTCGTACGATTGTCTTCAATTTTCGGCATGGAATGAAGAAGGTTCTCAAGCTTGTTGTCATCCCATTGATTGTTTGTCATTCATCTTCCCCCCTCTGCCGAAAGAGCATTCAATTTCTTTTGTAATGCTTTGATTGCCCTATGTTGGGTCGTCTTTACCTTTCCTTCGGTCCAGCCGAGGGTATCGGCGGTTTCCGCTATCGATAGCTCCTGGAAATATCGTAAAACGATCACCATCTTTTGGTCACCCGTGCACGTATCCAAAACTCGCAGCAATTGTCTCATCTCTTCATTCAACGATGCAATTTCTTCAGGGGTGCTGCCTGTCGAGGGCAATTCGCTCTGCTCCCAGTCAAATTTATCGAATTGATGTTTTTGACGTACATTCTTCTTTCTGAAGTGGTCGATGGCGACATTTTTCGCTATGGAAAAGAGCCAAGTCTTTTCAGAGCTCTTCCCTTCAAAACCAGCATAGGCTTTCAATACCCTGACATACACTTCATGCATAAGATCCTCGGAAGAATGTCGATCTCCTGTCAAATAGATGAGAAAATTGAAGACATCCTGATGATATTGCTCGTATAGCTTGTGGAAAACGGAGTCATCCACTAAATCCCCCCGTTCATTACATTAGTCGTAATTCAAGATGAAAAGTTTCATCCTGCCGTGCTTTTCGTCCATTACTTTTCAGAGCGAGTCGATGTTCTCATCTTCTGGACCGATCGGCAAAACGCATTTGAAGATCGTGCCCGATGTGTCACCAAGTTCCGCTGTAATACGGCCACCATGCGAGTCGATTATGTTCTTCGCGATTGCAAGGCCCAATCCGGTGCCGCCTTTCCCTCGTGTCCGCGCTTTGTCAGCTTTATAGAAACGTTCGAAGATGAAAGGCAGATCTTCTTTTGGTATGCCGCTTCCTGTATCGGCAACGGAAATTTCAACCATATCCCCTTTTCTTTCGACACCGACTGTCACTTTTCCTCCATCCGGAGTATGACGGATTGCATTATCAATCAAGTTTGTAAATACTTGCTCCAAACGATCATCATCAGCGAAAACGACAATCCCTTGTTCTTTATCGTCAACATCCAATGAGAGCATCACGTTTGAATCACGGGCGATTTGCATGAATTTGTTTTGAACTCTATCCAAAAACGGAATAAGTGGGAAATTTAGTTTATATAACCGCATATGGCCAGATTCCATTCGGGCAAGGTCGAGCAGATCAGTTACGAGACGGCTCATCCGTTTCGATTCATCGTGGATGATCTGGACCATTTCATTGCGTTCCTCTTCACTCGTCACCACATCGTCGATTATCGCTTCACTATACCCTTGCAATAAGGAAATTGGCGTTCTTAACTCGTGGGATACATTTGCTATAAAATCGGATCTCAACTTATCCAGCTTATGCTGGTCTGTCATATCACGTAACACAGCCACCGCTCCGCGAATGCTATTTTCACTGTATAACGGACTGATGGAGATGCCGTAAAACTGGCCGCCGATGTCGAGCTCATCCTCAACTTCCTCTGCAAATGTAATGGCGTGTTCAAGCATATGGAATATTTCCTTCGGCAACACTTTCTCATCTGCCCCGTTTGCAAAATACCACTTCTGCAATAGCCGTTCTGCTTGAGGGTTCCTCACAAGTATGGAATAATCCCGATTAAATGTAATGACCGCATCTGTCATTGAAGTGAGGATGCTTGATAATTGTTCTTTTTCCTGCTTGATCAGTTCCATTTGGTATTTCAACTGCCTGCCCATTTGGTTGAAAGCGGTCGCCAATTGACCGATTTCATCATTTTGCATGACCGGGAGACGCGTTTCAAAATTCCCTTTCGATAATTCAAAAGCAGCTTGCTTCATCCCTCGTAATGGCGAGGTGATTTTCGTGGAAAGGAAGAAGGCAAATATAGTCGTCAAAATGAAAGCGATGAATGCGGATAAGAAAACGATATGCGTCGTCCTCTTTGTCGTACGGTGGACGGCATCCAGGCTTTGATACATGACGATGGAATGGATGGTTCCATCCACCTCACCATATGGATACATGAGAACAAGATATTGTTCCATGACGTTTTCTTCCGTAAGAGATGGGAGAATCATCTCCTTCACGACTTTTTCATTAATTTGTATATTTGAGAAAAACTTCGATTCCGAGAGGATTTTCTGCTCTATCTTTTCCTGATTCAATCCACTATGAAATGAATAATAGACCCTTTTTTCGGAATCAATGATCATCGCATTCGTCTCGTTGTCCAATATATCTTGGATGATGAGTCGCATGGCGGTATCGTTTTCATGATCGAGAACTATTTTACCGATCGTTGTCGCTTCCCTCCGAAGAGAATCTTCTGCCTGATTCGTATGGAAATTATCAAGGAACTCTAGGAGAAGGACGGTGACCATAAAAAGGACAAAGGAAACGAGAAGCAATATGGTTGCCCATAGCTTCCCGACGATTGAATGCCATATTCTATTCATTCGGAACCTCGAATTTATAACCGACACCCCAAACTGTCACGATCATTTTCGCTGCGCTTTCAGATACACGGCTCAGCTTTTCCCGCAGCCTCTTCACATGGGTATCGACGGTCCGTAAATCTCCGAAAAATTCGTAGTGCCACACTTCCTTCAATAACTGTTCACGGTCGAACACTTTATCTGGCGACTTTGCGAGGAAATAGAGCAACTCGTATTCCTTCGGCGTCAAGTTCACTTCTTTCCCTTCGGCCGTCACCCGGTGCGCGTCATGATCGATCGTCAATTGCGGGAATACGACAAGATCCTTTGAGCTGTTCGTTGCCGAGGCATCAGGGAAAGTAACAGATCTCCTCAAAATCGCCTTCACACGAAGTACAACTTCACGTGGACTGAACGGCTTGACGATATAATCATCTGCCCCTGTTTCAAATCCAGCCACACGATCCGATTCCTCGCCTTTCGCCGTCAGCAAGATGACAGGTGTCATCTTCTTTTCATCGCGAAGCTCCTGCAATACTTCAAGGCCGTCTTTTTCCGGCATCATTAAATCAAGCAAAATGCAGTCATAATGGTTTGCGAGCGCCTTTTCTATCGCTTCTGCTCCATCTACTGCCTCATCTATTTCGAAGCCTTCACGGGATAAATACATATTGAGAAGACGACGGATCCGATCCTCGTCGTCCACCACTAATAACCTAACAGTCTCTTCCATCATCAACGTCCCCTTTCAACTACACTTCTGTCATTATTGTACAAGTAGTCCATAAAAAAAGAAACTGCACAGCTCCTAAGCGGCTCTGTGCAGTCAAATCGGTTTACGCGTATGAATGCAAACCGGCGATGATCAGGTTTACGGCAATCAGATTGAACATAATGATGACAAACCCGATAACCGCAAGCCATGCAGATTTTTTCCCTTCCCATCCTCTTGAAAGACGGAGATGGAGGAAAGCCGCATAAAACAGCCATGTAATAAGTGCCCAAACCTCTTTAGGATCCCATCCCCAAAACCTTGACCAAGCCTCATGCGCCCAGATCATTGCGAAAATCAAAGCTCCAAGTGTAAACACTGGAAAGCCGATTAGAACGGAACGATAGCCGATTTCATCCATCAGCTGCGAATTCGCTTTCTTCGCAAATGGCTTGAATAAAGAAGCGATCGGTCTACGGAAAACAAGTCGTAAGATGAGATATAATACAGTCCCCGTCGCGACCGACCAAACGAATGTCGTCAATGTTTTCGCGTTGACGATCGCCGGCATTTCCGCCCATGGCGTCATCGCTTCAGGAGTTTGCGCTTCATATTCGTTCATTCCGAATAGCGGCGGATAATTGTACTCGATTTTGGCAGGTGCCTCATTTTTATCGATATACGTAAAATGGGCTTCATATCCCGTCAACTTGAATGTCGTCGATGATATGACGAATCCTAGGACAAGTACGAGTGTGAACATGACAGCCTCTAACCAAAAACGCTGTTTAGAAGGCTTTGTCATATCGACATGTTTCACTAAGTAAATGAGACCTGCAACCGCGCTGATTGCGAGAATTGCCTCACCGAGCGCCGCCGTTATTACGTGGATGGTAAGCCAGTAACTTTGGAGCGCAGGTATGAGCGGCGTAATTTCCCTAGGGAACATGCTTGCATATCCAATGATGATAATAGCGATAGGCAACGCAAACAGCCCTAAAGAAGGCGTCCGATACAAGAAAAACAGTAGGATGAATGCCCCTACGAGCATCATGCCGAACGCAGTCGTAAATTCGAACATATTACTAACAGGTGCATGGCCTGAAGCGATCCACCTCGTAATGAAATAACCGAGATGGGTGATGAATCCGATAATGGTGATCGTGATGCCGACCCTGCCCCATCTATGATTTCTATAGGATGCTTCCGATTTAGCGCCTTTCACTGCTCCGCCGAAGAAAAGGGTGGCGACCAAATAGGCAATGAAAGAAACTAATAGCAGATTCGCGCTTAACGATGCTAATCCCATATTCATTTTTCTCCTTCCTCTTCCTCAGTTGACGACTCATTGTCCAACCGGTCTTCATAGCCCGGCAGGTGTGCATACTCTTTCACAGCGTCCAATTCCTTTTTCAACGAGAACCAGTTTTTGTTTGTATGGGCGGCAACTAGCAACTCATCGCCTTCCCCTTTCTGGATCCAAATCCGTCTATGATTCCAATAGGAACCTTGGATGACACCGATCATAAAGATAAGTCCGCCGAATAGAAGTATGTACAATGTTTTATCTTTCCGTATCGTCAACCCGGAAATATCCCTTGTCTCTGCACTGACAAACTTCACTTGATAGGCGTTCTCTTGCGTCTCAAGTGTTTGTCTGATTGCGACAAAGCTTTTTTCGCCTTCCGGTTTATCAGGAGTAATCATATTGAAGATAAATGCCGGGTTGTTTGGAATCGGCGACTTTGAGACCGGTTCGCCGTTCTCAACGCCATCGTAATCAGCATAATAACCGATTAAATCTACACGTGCCCCATCATTCAGTTCATATACTCCTTCAGGATCGTCAAGATCAATTGTAAATTGCCCGAAAGACTTCCCGGTTTTCTTTTCAATTAGCTGCATTGTCATCGATTTCAGCTCGTCCAGGCGGTAATCCATCTGGAATATGCTGTATCCATCGAATGTCAACGGCTTATTGACGATGATTGGATAGTCTTTGACATGCTCCAGATCGGTCGAGCCTGGCAGACTGTCCTCTTTCTTTTTGTATAATGAAACGTCCGTCTGATATGATTTCACAATAGTGCCGACACGGTCCAGCGCTTTTCCGAAAACTTCAGCCTCTTCTTTCGAATACGTCTCAATGCTGAAATCCTTGCTCTCCAAGTAATAGTCCGGAGCGCCAGGAATCGAACGCAATTCCCCTTCCCGGATCCACATCGTCTGGTCGACATAAAAGCCAGGGATACCACGTAACAGGACGCCAAACAGGAAAATGATCAACCCGGTATGGTTAACATAAGGACCCCAACGTGAAAAACGGTTCTTTTCGGCTAATATCGCGCCGTCTTCCGTTTTTACGTTATACTTCATGTTCTTCAGCTTCTCTTCAGCCTTCGCCAGTGACGCATCAGCATTTTCAGAATGCCCAGCACCGTAAACCCTTTGTCGTTTCATGAATGAAGTATGACGCTTTGTCCGCTGCTTCTTCAATGATTTGTAGAGGGGGATCACTCTGTCGACACTCGCGATGATAATGGACGTGCCAAGCATGCCGATCAGTATTTTAAACCACCAACTATTATACATATCATAGAAGCCTAACTTGTAATAAAGCGTTCCTATAAATCCATACAGACGTTCATAATATGCCAATATTTCCGCTTCTGAATTCTGATTTACCGGCAAATAAAACTTCTGAGGAAAGAGAGTTCCGATCGCTGATGTCACAAGTACAGCAACAATGATGCTCACTCCAATTTTCACACTGGAGAAGAAATTCCAAATCTTGTCGATAATGGACCGTTTATACGTCTGGGATCTGCGGGCAGACCCTTCATAGCGCATATCGACAACTTCACTTCTTTTTGCTTCCTCGGTCATCGGACGCCCGCACTTTTCACAAAGCACCGTTCCAAACGGGTTGTCATGACCGCATTGGCATTTGATTTTACTCATGTGTACGAACTCCTTATCAAGGTTGGATGCTTTCCATGTACGAAATGATTTCATCCTCGGTCATTTCTGTCGTGATAACCTTCGTAATCCGTCCATCTTTATCGATTAGAAATGTCGTTGGAAGTGGAACAATATTGTACAGTTCCTTGACATCCTTCTTTTTATCGATAACGATCGGGAACGTCAAACCATATTGATCGCGGAACGTATCCACTTTCAGGTCAGACTCGGCAATATTCACTGACAATACATGAACTCCCTTTTCCTTGAAGGCATTGTATTGATTTTCAATGTATGGCATCTCCCGCTTGCATGGAGGGCACCACGTTCCCCAAAAGTTCAGAAATACGCCTTCTCCTTTATAATCGGATAAACGATGCTTATTCCCTTCAAGATCGACGAGTTCAAAATCCGGAGCCTTGTCGCCTTCCGCCAGGACTTTGACTTTGTCTCTCGAAAAAATTGAAAAAAGAATAGCCGATGCCAGTATAACTAGAACTACGCCTCGGAAAATGAGGCGTGTCCGCTTTTTATTCGCCTTGGACAATTAATAGCCCCCTAACGTAATAAGATTCCGATTCTAATTATAACAAAACAAATATCGTAATAAGGATGAAGTCGTGATAGGTTTGTGAACATTTCCTTTTCCGTACGATTTAACCGATTTTGCCTGTTTCTGCAAGTACTCTTAATTGCTTCACTTCATGTGTCGTCAATTCACGCGCTTCTCCGGCATTTAAACCATGAGTCGTCAACATCGCAAACGACTCCCGTCTCAGTTTTTGGACAGGACAGCCGATCGCATCGAACATTCTTCGCACTTGTCGATTCCGTCCTTCGTGTATAGTGATTTCAACAATCGCAGAGTTTGTCTTCTTATCGAATGACTGCATTTTCACTCTAGCCGGGGCAGTCATGCCATCTTCCAGTTGTATACCGCGCTCCAGTCTTTTCAATGCATCGCGCTGAGGTATCCCTTTCACCTTCGCGACATACTTTTTCTCGATGCCGAACTTCGGATGTGTCATCAGATACGAAAAATCTCCATCGTTCGTCATAATGATAATCCCCGAAGTGTCATAATCCAGCCGTCCGACCGGGAAGATCCTTTCTTCCACCATCGGAAGGAGATCTAGAACCGTTTTTCTCCCTTTTTCATCACTCACCGTAGAGATATACCCTCTAGGTTTGTATAGCAAATAATAGACGAATTGCTCTTTGACTAGCTCCACGCCTTCGACTTCCACACGGTCTGCGCGTGTTACCTTCGTACCCAATTCAGTCACTACTTTGCCGTTCACTTTCACTTTTCCCTCAACGATGAGCGTTTCCGCTTTTCTACGAGATGCTACGCCCGCTTGAGCCAATACTTTTTGTAATCTTTCCAACTCGTCACCTTCCTTCTACCTCAAAAAATTATGTCATATTTCCTGCTAAATGAAAAGAAGACCGACCTGTACGCAGTCAGTCTTCCCTAATAATTTCTTATTTGATTCAATTTAGATTCACTTGCGAATATCAATTTCAGCAGTGATGAGCAATTCATTATCTAGCGATACGGTCCAAGTCCCTTTCACTTTCCTATCCTTATTGCGCGGAATGTAGACGACATGGGATACCCTCTCCACCTCATCTTCATTTAATAGAAGCACAATCGGCCTTTTTAATTCTCCATCGACTCCGGGAAGAATTTTGTATTTGCCTTTCTTCGCGACTGTGACGTTCTCGTATTTGTGGAATGTATCATTGGCCAATTGCTGATGGACGTTCCAGTCGTCTCCATTATTCAACGTGATAACGATCAATTTCTTGCCATCCTTTTCGAAGTAAGTTGCAAGAGTCCTTCCCGCCGCTTTCGTAAATCCTGTCTTTCCAGCTTTGACATGATCGTTTGTATGAATCAGTCGATGTTTATTGCGCCAGCTTCTCACCTCGTCCCCTTTTCGATAAACGAAGTTTTCCGCCGAAGCGATTTTTGAGAATTCATCATTTTTCATCGCAAAATAAAGCATTAAAGCTGTCTCATATGCAGTTGAAAGATGCCGATCATCATGCAGTCCTGACGGGTTCATGAACGTTGTCCGCTCCAAACCATATAATTCAGCTTTCTTATTCATCAAGTCGACAAATCCGTCAACCGATCCTCCCGCATGCTCCGCGAGCGCGTATGCGGCGTCATTGCCAGACCGCAGCATAAGGCCATACAACAATGCATCGGAATCCATTTTCGTACCTTGTTCCAAATAAATGGACGAGCCTTCTGCAGATGCCGCAGCCGGCGAGATGACGATTTCACCGTCTGCCGTCCCGCTTTCAATGAATGTCAATGCTGTCCAGATTTTCGTCAGACTTGCAATCGGCAATTGGAGATTTTCATTGGAGCCATCCAGTAGGCGCCCTGTCTCCGCGTCAATAACCGCCCATGCACTTCCCGATGCCGCTTCTTTCGGGACTGCAGCCAATAAAACCGATAGGAACAGAACAATGGCTATCGCTTGCCTCAATCATTGTTTCCTCCTTCTTCCGTTATTTCAAAGGCTTCTTGGAATTTTGTCATGAATAGATCTGTATCACCGAACAGTTCCTCATCATCACCATCAGCTAATGGAGGCAGCATATCAATCGATTCCAATCCAAATCTATCCAAAAACAAATCTGTCGTCCCATAGAGTATCGGCCTTCCGCTGCCTTCCATACGTCCTTTTTCCATGACGAAACCTTTTGCGACGAGTGTCTGGATCGGCCCGTCCGATTTCACGCCACGCAAGTCATCGATTTCGACCCGTGTGACGGGCTGCTTGTACGCAATGATTGCCAACACTTCCATAGATGCTTGCGTAATGGAGTTCCGCGCAGGATTTTCGAGCAGACGAAGAATGTCATCTGCAAACTCGGCTTTCGTTACGAGCCGGTAATGTCCCCCGTAAAGCCTTAGCGTAATTCCCGAGTCCGGTCTTTCTTCATAATTCACACGCAGCCTCTCAGCGATGGCCGCCGCGGCATCTGTCTCCACTTGAAGGAGCGAGGCGATTTGACTTAACGTCAAGCCGTCATCACCTGCTATGAATAAAAAACTCTCCAACATTCCGGTGAGTCGTTCATCAATTGTTTCCATAGGTCTCCTCCCCTCCTACCATGACTGTCATTTTTCCGAAGTTATTATTTTGTTTTACGATAATGTCAAGCCGTTTCATCAGTTCCAATAAGGATAGGAATGTTACAACTAAATCTTCGACATCATCTCTTTCAAATAAACTTTCAAAATCACAACTTCCGCCCCGCCTTTCAAGGGAGGTCATGATGTCGTCCATTTTTTCACTAACCGAAAGCTCCGACTTTGCAATTTTGGCGGTTAATGGAGCACGTAGCTTCCGTCGTTCGAGCATTTTTTGGAATGCGCCGATCAAGTCGAAGACGTTCATTTTTTCTTCCGGTACCGATACGGCCACTTCCCCAAATTCTGATAAGTCGCCTGGCAGCTTCGTGAAATGTACCGCCCGATCGTCGGCCGACTCCTTCAATGAATTTGCCGCTTCCTTATATTTTTTGTATTCTATCAAACGGGCAACCAATTCATCCCGTGGATCTTCCTCGATGTGGTAATCGTTGTCTTCATCCAATACTTCACCTTCATGAACCGGTAAAAGCATTTTGCTCTTGATTTCGATTAAGGTGGCTGCCAGTACCAAATACTCGCTAAGTTCATCCAGCTCCAAAACCCGCATCGTATGAAGATGCTCTATGTACTGATTTGTCAGCTCAGCCATCGGAATATCATAGATATCGATTTCAAGTCGGTTGATTAAATGTAATAATAGATCAAGAGGCCCTTCAAACGCCTCTAACTTTACTTTATAAGTCATATAACTCCTCCAGTAATACAATTCTATCCTTTGATTTCCGCTACAGGCGGACGCTTTCCGCGGGCAAGCACCGAGCCAATCGAACAGCGGAGGGTTCGATTTGCCTTAATTTCTGCGCTTGTTGCAGAAATTAAGGCAGCCTACACGGTGCTCGTAACGCTTCGCTTTTACTCGCAAAAGCCGTTCTTCGTTACGGCAAGTGCAAAGAGGTGCTCGTAACGCTTCGCTTTTACTCGCAAAAGCCGTTCTTCGTTACGGCAAGTGCAAAGAGGTGCTCGTAACGCTTCGCTTTTACTCGCAAAAGCCGTTCTTCGTTACGGCTTTCGCAGGAGTCGCCGCCTTTCGCTTCAATCAACAAGAGAATTCTATTCAATATGTAAACGATTGATTTCAAAATAAATAAAAAGGAATGATTCAAGTGCATCCATATTATCATCCGCTATTCTTAAATTTTATTGTTTATTTCAATAGGAATCAAGACTACTTCGAGTGCCATGAAGTGCTTGAAGAGTATTGGAAATCCACTCCAAATTATACGAAAGATCATCCACTTACTGCTTTTATCCTCTTATCGACAGGACTTTACCATTGGAGGAGGGGCAATGTGGACGGAGCGCATCGCACACTCGTAAAGGCTGCGAACAGGATGCGTGACTTTCCTAATTTTGATACTCGTTACACAGAGGCCTTGGATTATCGGCAGCTTGTACAGGATACGGAAAGAGTCATCAGCAAAGTGGAAAAAGAAGAAGCTTTTTCTCCGTTCACGATTCTGTTGACATCTGCATCTCTTCAACGCTCTGTCGATGAGGTTGCCTCCTCCATGGATCTTCTCCCTGCTGGAAGCGATGCTGTCATTCATAAACATATGCTTCGGGATCGGTCCGATATTCTCGCGGAACGCGAAAAGAAAAAGCGCAGACCACAATGATCTGCGCCTTTTCTCATTCGGATTGTTGTTGTTCTTCCTTTTGAAGGCATTTTTCCAAGAACGACTCTGTATACTCATTACTCTTACATTCCAAACCGGGAAAAAGTTCTCCGAGCTTCACGATTATCTTGCTACCGATCCCCTCTCCACGGAATGAAGGATTGACTGAAAGGTGCATTACGGTGTATGAATCTACGTCCAATATGATTCCGACGAGGCCGATGAAATCTTCTCCTTGCTTCAGAAGATACAACTGCCAGTCTTCGTCATTTTCATACTGATGGATCGTTTCCTGCAATTTTTTTACAGACTTTTCTCCTGGCATATAAGAAAGCAAGCCCATGGCGATTTTCTCATACGCCTTCTTGTAACGTAAAAGCATCATAGAAATCCCTTCTTTTCAAAAAATCCTCAGGCTACGGCGAAGTGGCCGCTAATCCGCTTAAAAAGGGGCTGTCGCCGAATTATGTTAATCGTACATGATAGCTAAGGCTTTTTCAATGATAGAGAAAGTTCATTTATTTGGACCGGCAAAAGGGGCAATAAAGTACCAGTACACTGCCCCCCAAATGATTGCAGCAATGACCATCAGTATGAAAAGGGTCATATTGCGTCTTTTCATGATGGAATTTCCTGTTCTGTCCTCTGTAACGGGATATCCAGCCTGATAACATCTTCATACGTTTCTCTGCGGACTACCAATTGATGGTTTCCATTTTCGCAAAATACGATTGCTGGCTTTGGAAGACGGTTATAATTGCTCGCCATGGAATATGTGTAAGCTCCTGTACAGAAAACGGCAATGATATCCCCTTCCTCAGGCTCCGCGATATACGCATCTTCAATCAATTTGTCTCCGGATTCACAACATTTACCCGCTATTGTCACTTTATCCGAATGAGGATCCAACATTCTGTTTGCCGTCGCCGCTGTATATTTCGCCTCATACAATGCAGGACGGATATTGTCTGACATCCCGCCATCAACAGCTACATAAGTCCTTGTACCCGGCACTTCCTTACTGCTTCCTACAGTATAAAGAGTGGTGCCGGCATCTCCGACAAGCGATCTGCCCGGTTCAATCCAAATCTCCGGTAACGGATAATTATGTTGGCGCGTCATGGAAAGCACAACATCTTCCATCTCCTCAACATAAGCGGAAGGATGGAGCGGTTTATCCTCTTCCGTGTACCTGATGCCAAAACCGCCGCCCAAGTTAAGTACCGTACAAACGAATTTGAACTTCTGCCGCCATTCGATCATCTTTTCCATTAGTGCTTCCGCCGCAAAACGGAATGCGTCCGTTTCAAAGATTTGGGAACCGATATGGCAATGCATTCCGAGCATGTTAATGTAAGGGTGATTATATAACTTGAGAAATGCATCATCAGCCTGGCCATTTTTCAAATCGAAACCGAATTTCGAATCCTCTTGCCCGGTCGTGATATAGTCATGGGTTGAAGCATGTACCCCTGGAGTGACACGCAACAGAACATTCATCTTTTCTTTGCGCGATTCCGAAATCTCCTTAAGCATTTCGATTTCCAAGAAATTATCAACTACGATACATCCGATTTTTTCATCGAAAGCGAATTGTAATTCCGTGTAACTTTTATTATTCCCATGAAAATGAATTTTTTCCCGAGGGAAATCCGCAGCCGCCGCAGTATATAGCTCCCCACCGGATACAACATCCAAAGAGAGGCCCATCTGCTTTGCAATTTCATAGATGGCTATGGAAGAAAAAGCTTTGCTTGCATATGCAACTTGGGCTTTAATGCCCGCTTTTGCAAAAGTTTCCTTGAACGCTGCAGCACGTTCTCTGAATAGCGCGATGTCATAGACAAGCAATGGCGTGCCATACATATGTGCAAGGTCTACTGTATCTACTCCGCCTATCGTCAAGTGGCCAAGATTGTTCACCGATTGAGTTCCATATAGATGCATATTCATTCCTCCAAGTCATGTTGTTAAAACTTTATCATAACTGGAAGCCAGGAATCAATCCTCTATGAAAGCCTATCCCGGTCAGGCGCGTCCGTAATAAATGGCCGCGGTGCATCGACCGTCATCGGATAGCGTATAATAACGCGCTTCATCGCTTCAGGGAAAAACGGTAATGCTGGCCATAAGTACGGAACGCCCATCGGTTTGAGGGATGCCAAATAATAAAACAGGAAAACGATTCCTAAGAAGAAACCCGGAGCCCCGAGAAGTCCCGTCAATATAAGTATGAAAATCCTGAACACTTTTGTCGTGATGCTCAATTCGAACGACGGTATCGCAAAAGTGAAGATCGCGCTAACCGCAACGTACAATATGACTTCTCCTGTAAAAAGACCGACATCGATCGCCACTTGGCCGATTACGATCGCCGCTACGAGACCCATTGCGGTCGTCATCGGGGAAGGGGTATGGATGGCCGCCATCCGTAAAACTTCAATTCCAATATCCGCTATTAACAACTGGACGAGCAGAGGGACGGAACCGGGATCATTCGGACCGATATAACTGAGCGAAATCGGTAAATATTGCTGGTATGTCGCAAGTAAATACCAAAATGGGAGCAATAAGAGACTGAGCGATGCTCCCAGCAGACGAATCCATCGGACAAATGTCCCGATGAATGGCGCTTGGCGATATTCTTCCGCATGCTGCAAATGATGAAAGATCGTCGCAGGCACCAAAATGGCAGATGGTGATGTATCGACGATGATAGCGATATGGCCCTCTAGAAGATGGGCGGCACAAATATCGGGACGTTCTGTGAAACGGACAAAAGGCATCGGATGAAAGCGCTGCTTAAACAGGAATTCTTCCAACGATTTGTCCGTCATTGTAAGTCCATCATGCTTGATATCATCAAGCCTTTCACGGATGTAGGAAAGGTGTTCCTCGCTGGCAGCCCCTTTCATAAACGTGATTGCGACATCCGTCTTGCCGTTTACAGTTGTCTGATGCATTTCAAAGCGAAGGTTTTCCGTCCTCAGTCGCCTTCTGACTAAAGCCGTATTCGTAATGATGTTTTCAGTAAAACCATCCCTTGATCCCCGAATGACTTTTTCAGTGTCCGGCTCTTCAGGAGACCTTCCAGGATAGCTTCGGATATCCCCGATGAATACAAAACCATCGGGGAGCACGAAGCCGACCTGTCCACTTAATACGTTATTGAGCAGTTTCTCTTTCTCATCGACATCCGACAAAGCATAATAAGGAAAATACGTTAGGAACCATTCAGGATCATCCCTGTTCCCCTCTTCAGGATGTATACCTTCTTGCATTTCCGTCAATAGCGTCGTCAAAGTTCCTCCATCAACGAGGCCGTTAATGTAAAACAACAATGTAGGCATACCCCATAAATGCACGGTCTTCGCCGTCGCATCAAACGTTTCATTAATGCCGAATTTACTATGGAACCATTCTTCTCCGTCTTTCAAAGATGTAAATAGCTTAGCCATGTATTATTCCGTCCTCACTTTACTGTCACTTTCCTCTGGTTGTGCGCTCATCCATGTCTTCAACTGGGCCAATATCTTCTTCTCCAAACGGGAAACTTGCACTTGCGAAATGCCGATACGTTCAGCGATGTCACTTTGGGTGTAATCCAAGTAATATCGCATATAAATGATTGTCTGATCGCGTTTATTCAGCTTGGAAACAACGTCCCGGAGAGGAATATGATCGAAGAACCTCTCCGAACGGTCATCCCTCAACTGATCCATCAACGTCAAACTATCCCCTTCATTTTCGTACAATTGTTCATGAAGGGATGCAGGATCACGTAATGCATCCGATGCGAGAATAACTTCATCGATCGAGACCTCCAACACTTCGGCAATCTCCGAAACGGATGGCGACCTTCCATGGTTTTTAATGTAGTCATCCGTCGCGTGGCGGATTTTGAAACTAAGTTCACGAATTGACCTGCTCACTTTCACCATGCCGTCATCGCGGAGGAAGCGTTGAATTTCCCCGACAATCATCGGTACGGCATAGGTGGAGAACTTCACGTCATATGACAAATCGAATTTATCAATCGATTTCATGAGGCCGATGCAACCGATTTGGAACAAATCTTCCAAGTCAGCGCCACGGGATGCAAATCGTTGAACGATGGACCAGACAAGCCTTGTATTCCCCTCCACCATCATCCTTCTTGCATCCTTATCCCCGTCCTGGGATTGCTGGATGAGCAGCCTCATTTTCTCCTGTGACAATAGGGCATCTTGCCGTTCAACAGATGTATCCATCGGTCACCTCATTCTGCTTGCTTCCGTGACCGGAGAAAACGTTTTCTCGAATCGCACTACAGTTCCATTTCCGATGGATGATTCCACTGAGAGACTGTCCGAAAAGCTTTCCATGATCGTAAATCCCATACCTGACCTTTCCATGAGCGGTTTTGTCGTAAACATCGGCTCCATTGCCTGTTGCACGTCAAAAATTCCTCCGCCCTTGTCTTCCACTGTCATCGTCACTTTGTTTTCATCCATGACCGCATGGATTGTCACCATGCTTTTTCCATCACTTTCATAACCGTGGATAATGGCATTTGTGACCGCTTCCGATACGATCGTCTTGAATTCCGAGATCTCTTCAAGGGTCGGATCCAATGGCGTTATAAAGCATGTCATCGCCATCCTCGCCAGCGCTTCGTTTTCTTCAATTGCAACGAATGATAATGTCATTTCATTTCTCATATAAGACCCCTCCGATTTCACCAATTACACTGTCGACCGAGCCGTGTCTGATGTTGGAACCTAAGCCGGAAAAATTGAAGATCTTCTCCATTGTCGGGGATGGGTTCAAGATGAGCGTTTCACCATTAAATGGTGCCAAATCACGCATCCTGCCAAGTATGAGCCCAATGCCTGCGCTATCCATGAATCCGAGGCGGCTCAAATCCCAGACAATTCCTTTCACTTTTCCAGTGAAGATGGAAGAAGAGATCGTGGAACGGATCCTGTTCGCTTCAAGATTGTCCAACTCCCCTGCCAATGTTACGACCACAATGCCATCAATTTGATTAATATCAGCCATGCTGAATCCCTCCTTCTTGCGGAACATTCAACACAGGACAAGGGAAACCCTTTCACCTGACATAACTAGTCATTAAATTTGCAAAGTTCCTATCTTTCGACAAAGCATTCTACCTAAAAAAGTCTATCCATTTTCAGGACAGTTTACACATGTTAGGAATAATTAGAGATTTTTTATTACTGTTGATTTCCGCTTCAGGCGGTCGCTTTCCGGGGGGCGGGCGGTGAGCCAATCGAACAGCGAAGGGTTCGATTTGCCGTATTTCTGCGCTCTTTGCAGAAATTAAGGCATACTACAATATCCTGCTCCCTCAGGGTCGCATAAAACATTGCTCGCAACGCTGCGCTTGTGCTCGCAAACGCCGTTCTTCGTAACGGCGTTCGCTAATCCCCCAGGAGTCGCCGCCTTCCGCTACAATCAACAGTGTTTCTTATTATTAGAGATAAATTTAAGCAAATAAAAAACCATTTCAAGTCCCCTTTTTCAAGGACTCAAAATGGTTTTTTGTTTGCTGTCAGCCTGTAATCATTTCATGGATCAGTGCTGGTTTCTCTTGTGTTTTATCTGAAATGTGAATATGTTTTTGAATCAGTTCGATCGATTTTGAAACGTCTTCACGGTTTGCGTGGATGATTGCAAGAGGTTCGCCGGCGGTTACTGTATCGCCGATTTTTTTCTTCAAGACGATGCCGACAGCTAAGTCGATTTCGTCGTCTTTTGTTGCTCTTCCTGCCCCTAATAGCATCGCTGCGACACCGATTTCATCCGCTTCCATTTTGGAGATGGTGCCTGTTGTCAAGGCTGGCACTTCGATTTGGAACTTCGCGGATGGAAGTAAAGTTGGATCGTGTACAATCCGAGCATCTCCGCCTTGCGCTTCTATCAATTGCGCAAACAGATTTAATGCTGAACCGTCTTTGATGACGGCTTCGAGCATTGTACGTGCTTCTTCAACCGTTTCCGCCTTTTCGCCGGCAACAATCATTTTGCTACCGAGGACGAGGCAAAGCTCAGTCAAATCTTCAGGCCCTTCGCCTTTGAGCGTATCGATAGCCTCTTTCACTTCCAACGCATTTCCGATCGCATATCCAAGCGGCTGGCTCATGTCCGAAATGACTGCCATCGTGTTTCTTCCGACTTGGCGGCCGATCGCAACCATGGAATGCGCGAGTGCTTCGGCGTCTTCCAAGGTTTTCATGAATGCGCCATCGCCTGTTTTCACGTCCAATACGATTGCGTCTGCTCCAGCGGCAATCTTCTTGCTCATGATGGAGCTTGCAATGAGTGGAATGCTGCTAACCGTAGCAGTCACATCACGTAAAGAATACAGATTTTTGTCAGCAGGCGTCAAATTGCCACTTTGTCCAATGACTGCAACTTTCAAATCATTCACTTGTTTGACGAACTGCTCTTCAGTAAGCTCAATATGGAATCCTTCGATCGCTTCAAGCTTATCGAGCGTGCCGCCTGTATGACCAAGGCCCCTGCCGCTCATTTTGGCAACCGGTACGCCGCAAGCCGCAACTAATGGCGCGAGTATCAACGTTGTCGTATCGCCGACGCCGCCAGTGGAATGCTTGTCGACCTTCAGTCCTTCGATTGCCGACAGGTCGATCTGGTCTCCCGATTCAACCATCGCCATCGTCAAATGCCCCTGCTCTTCAGCCGTCATACCTTTAAAGTAAATCGCCATCAAGAGAGCGCTCGCCTGATAGTCCGGTATGGACCCATCCGTATACCCGTTTATGAAAAATGTTATTTCCTCTTTAGTAAGGGTTTCCCCGTCTCTTTTTTTCTCGATGATATCAACCATCCTGAACACAAACATCACACCTTTTCAATTAATGAACGTAAAAAGCTTTTCCCAAACTCCGGCAACTTCACGTTGAAGTTATCAGCGATTGTCGCCCCGACATCTGAAAATGTTTCACGTAATGGCAATTCGCCGCCGCCTTTGAAAGCCGGTGAATAAATGAGTAATGGAACATATTCCCTCGTATGGTCTGTCCCGCTATGCACAGGATCATTTCCGTGATCCGCTGTGATGATAAGCAAATCATCCTGTTTCAGTGATTCAATGATTTCTGGTAGGCGGGCATCAAATTCCTGCAATGCGTTTCCATAACCTATCGGATCTCGCCTGTGCCCAAATAACGCATCGAAATCAACAAGATTCGTGAAGCTGAGACCGGTGAAATCCGAATTCATCACTTCGATCAATTTGTCGACGCCGTCCATATTGCTCACCGTCCGTACAGCTTCCGTTACACCTTCTCCATTGAAAATATCGGATATTTTACCAACTGCGATGACCGCTTTTCCAGCGTCCTGCAGTTCGTTCATGACCGTCCTGTCAAAAGGCTTCAATGCATAATCATGTCGGTTTGTTGTACGGGTGAAGTTCCCAGGCTCTCCGACAAACGGTCTCGCAATAACACGGCCGACAAGGAACTCTGGCTCCAATGTAAGTTCGCGGGCTATTTCACAAATGCGATATTGCTCTTCAATCGGAATGATTCCCTCATGCGCAGCAATTTGGAGAACAGGATCCGCGGACGTATAGACGATGATCGCGCCTGTTTCCATATGCTCCTGGCCAAGCTCGTCAATGATACCGGTTCCACTCGCCGGCTTGTTGCCGATCACTTTTCTACCCGTCCGTTTCTCCAATTCATCGATTAACTCTTTAGGGAATCCATTCGGGTATACTTTGAAAGGCTTATCGATATTCAAGCCCATCAACTCCCAATGACCCGTCATCGTATCTTTGCCTACGGAAGCTTCCTGCATCAATCCGTATACTCCGGCCGGATCAGCTTCGACGTCGACACCTTTAATTTCCTTAATGTTCGACAAGCCAAGACGCCCCATATTCGGCATCTTCAATCCGCCCATCTGTTCTGCTATATGGCCGAGCGTATCTGCTCCTTGATCTCCGAATAAATGAGCATCAGGCGATTCGCCGATTCCGACCGAGTCAAGTACGATCAAATGTATGCGATTGAATTTCGTTTCTTTCATATCAATACCTCCAATATTCATACTTTCCAAAATGTCCTCCATGTTTTCACGCACGTGGATGGAATTTCACATATACATCTTTCAATCTCGCTTTGCTCACATGCGTATAGATCTGTGTTGTAGAAATATCTGCATGACCGAGCATTTCCTGGACAGCACGAATATCCGCACCATTCTCAATGAGATGGGTTGCAAAAGAATGACGTAAAATATGCGGCGTCAGTTCTTTTTGTATTCCAGCTTCTAATGCATATCCTTTAATTATTTTCCAACAACCTTGCCGAGTCAAGCGACTCCCCCTCATATTGACAAAAAGCGCGTCTGTTCCGTTCGTTTTTGCAACGAAAATCGGACGTGCTTCCCGTATGTATGCTGTGCATGCTTTCATTGCACCGCCGCCTAGAGGCACAATCCTTTCCTTGCCCCCTTTTCCGAAAACACGGACAAACCCCATGGAAATATGGATATCGTCAACATTTAATCCAATCAGCTCACTGACACGCATTCCGGTACCATAGAGCAACTCCAGCAATGCAATGTCCCTCTTCCCTTGCGGCTTGCTGCTTTCCGGCATTGAAATCAATTTGTCCACTTCCTTGACGGAAAGGACTGAGGGCAATTTTTGCTCAAGTTTCGGCATCTCCAAATGGACAGTCGGATCCTGCGTCGTCACCTTCTCCCGCAAAAGGAACTGATGAAAGGAACGGATGGAAGAAATATGCCTTGCAACCGTCCTAGAAGATTTCCCTAGCTCTTTCAAGCTATGTAAATATTGCAGGATTGCGGAACGATCGATGTCATCAATCGAAGCGACTCCCGCCTTTTCCAATTCGGTCATATAATCAGAAAGGTCTCTTCTGTAGGAAGTGACCGTGTTTTGTGACAGCTGCCTTTCCACTTTTAGAAAATGGATGTAATCTTCCAAAGCAAATTTACTACCCTTCATGTATTTCACCCCTCCAATCAAAAGTGAAGGGCGCCTGCCTAGAAGCGACAGGCATAAGGCGAAACTGCGGCGTGGCGTTTTTTGCCACAGAGCAACTTCGACTTATGACCCGAGCTTCTGGCGCCCGTAGTCTAGATGAAATGACAAAAAGGGACAGCATCATGCCATCCCCATTTCACTTTTTACTGTCATTTCCCGCGGATTTACAACTTTCGCAAATCCCATGGAAGGTCAACCAATGGTCTTTAACATTGAATCCATATCGACTTTCGACAATTTTCTCAACATCACCCAAAAGGTCTTCCTGTATTTCAGCGACTTTTCCACATTCAATGCAAATAAGATGATGGTGAAAACGCGATGCCCCTTCTTGGCGTAAATCATATCGGGAAACACCGTCACCAAAATTAATCTTGTCGACGATTTTCAGCTCCGTCAGCAGTTCCAATGTCCGATAGACAGTGGCAAGGCCGATTTCTGGCGCTTTCTCTTTGACAAGTAAAAAAACATCTTCAGCACTTAAATGATCTTCTTCATTCTCAAGAAGGACCAAGACCGTAGCTTCACGCTGAGGCGTCAACTTATAGCTGGCCCCGTGCAATTGCTTTTTGATCCGTTCAATCCGGCTCTCCATATGACGCCCCCCTCAACACTGATACCATTATATCAAAGAGGCGTTCTTTGTTACAACAGAAAGGGAATAGTAGACTTCGAATCCAATCAGCGAATTAGAAAATGAAATATAGTAATCTCTACTAAAAAAATAAATAGAGATACACCCGCCAGTACGGGAACCGCTTGTAGATTCCGCGCTTTCCTTGACACCCTGTTGAAATAAGGCGGGCTTAACACAGTACAATAAATGAGGAATATGAGGCAGGAAATGAACTGGAAAGGGAACCACCAAATTGCATATTCCCATATTTTCATTCCTGAATATAACAGAAAAGAAGATGACAATCCGAACAAAACACATTTAATCGCACCGAAAAACAATATCGCATGCCTTGTTTTGTTATTAATGGCTAGAAAAAATGTCACAACAAAAAACAACAGCATCGTAATAAAGGGTCTCAGTGTAGATCCATCGGATAAAGAAATGACTCTCGGATCGAAAAAGCCGATCCATTTTTCGGATGCAGCAATCGGAATTTCCCTGAATAATAATGCCCCGCCGATATATCCGACGGCTAGTATGATAAATAGATGGATAAAAGATAAGGAACGGACCACAGGCTTCACCTCCGCATCGTTTCTATAACGTATGCTTGTCCGTTCCTTTATATGATGAATGGAAATGTGTACAAACAGTTGCTTTCCGTTCCAGGCGGATGCTTTCCAATGAACAACGAAGGGTTCGATTTGCCGTATTTCTGCGCCTTTTGCAGAAATTAAGGCAGCCTTAATCTGCTCGCAACGCTACGCTTGTGCTCGCAAACGCCGTTCTTCGTAACGGCGTTCGCAGGAGTCACCGCCTTCCACTCCTAGCAACCGGAGCCACTTAGTGAAATCATTTATTCATCCATATAAATAGATCAATTATTTAAAAGTCTTTTTGCATGTAGAATCGCGAAAGCCGTTTTTGCGTCGTAAATCCGTTGATCCAACACCATTTCTTCTGCTTCTGCGATAGTGCATTCGTACAATTGGAGGAATTCATCTTCGTCGCCTGCGGCAGGCTTGTCTATTTTATATAGTCCTTGAGCTACGAAAATATGAATGATTTCGTTTGCGAAACCGGGAGATGTGGCAAATGACTGCAAGTATTCAAATTTATTAGCCCCGTATCCCGTTTCTTCCTCCAATTCACGAAGCGCTGTCACCTCTATATCCTCACCTGGATCGATCTTACCTGCAGGAATTTCAATAATGGACCGGTTCAATGCCTTTCGATATTGCTCGACAAGAACCAGTTTTCCATCATCGGTGATTGCGATGACGGCGACGGCACCTGGATGATCGACGAGTTCCCTTTTCGCATGCTTTCCGTCCGGCAGTTCGACATCGTCGACACGGAGGGAGATGATTTTCCCTTCAAATATTTTTTTGGATGCAACCGTCTTTTCCTCAAAACGATTCATTTTGACACGCTCCTTTTCTTTCATTAAGCAACAAACTTCCCCTATTAACTTCTACATTGTACAGTTTATTGTAAGTAGATGAAAACAATACCGGAGGTGCTCCAATGAAAAAGAGGGAGATTGGCAATAGCGGCATTTACGTATCTGAACTAGGGCTAGGATGCATGTCATTCCCAGACGACTTGGAAGAAGTGAAAAGCATAGTTGACGCGGCAATCCACGCCGGCATCAATTTCTTCGACACAGCGGACTTATATGCTGCCGGCAAAAATGAAACTCTTGTTGGCGAAGCGTTGAAAGGCCGGCGTGACGAAATCATTCTTGCGACGAAGGTCGGCAACCGGATGATTCCAGGAAAAGATGGCTGGGTGTGGGATGCTTCCAAAACTTATATAATGGAAGCCGTAAAGGACAGTCTGAGACGTCTCGGCACTGACTACATAGACCTTTACCAATTACATGGTGGAACGATGGAAGATGATGTAACGGAAACGATTGAAGCGTTCGAGGCTTTAAAAAAGGAAGGAATTATCCGGCAGTACGGCATTTCGTCCATCCGACCAAATGTTATTGAACGTTTCTTAACGAACAGTTCCGCCGTTTCTGTCATGATGCAATACAGTCTGCTAGATCGTCGTCCCGAGGAATGGTTCCCGATGATCCGTGAAGCAGGCGCATCCGTCATCACCCGTGGGACGTTGGCAAAAGGATTATTGACAGATGAAGGCATATCGAGGGTCGAGAAGATGTACGGTTTCGGGGCGCATGATGCAGAAAGCCTCAAGCGGACGGTCAAGGAAATCCATGAAGCTGCCACAGATGTGCATGCGATTTCCCTATCATTCAACTTGAAAGAAGATGTAGTCGCTTCCGCTTTAATTGGCGCAAGCTCGAAAAATCAACTGCTTGATTCAATTGTCGCGTATGAAAAGGTAACGGAGCAATCAGAACTCGATTCCATATCGACATTATCGAAAATGCATCAGTATGTTGAGCATCGTCTATAACTTATGTAATGTTCCTGTAATAAGATTGTAATGATTAGTAATCTCGTTGAAGGGTATCTAACAAGTAGGCAACAATTATAGATTACACCTTTGGAGGAGATCTAAATGAAAATCACAGACAAAAAATGGTTGAAACTTGGTGCAGCGACGTTCCTTTCCGTCGGTCTACTCGCAGCATGTGGAGATGGCGACGATGATACGGACGTAGATGTGAATAACCCACCTGCTGACGTAGATGACGGTGTCAACGATGGTACAGATACAAATGTCGATCTAGATGTAGATGACGGTACAGATACGGATGCCGACTTGGATACTGACACAGATACGGACGATAGCAGCCAATAAACGAATGAAAAACGAGACTCTCAACGCGGGAGTCTCGTTTTTTTGATATGTGTTGTATTATACTTCTTGCTCCGTCAACTGTACCTGCACTTCTTTCTTACGCTTTTTCGAAGGCAGCATATTGAACATGATATTTAACACAATTGCCGTCAAGCTGCCTGCTACGATTCCGTTGCCCGTTAACATCTGGATGCTTGATGGAAGACTCGCGAAAATGTCAGGAACGACGGATACGCCAAGGCCCAAACCAACTGAACAAGCGATGATCATTGCGTTTTCCTGTGATTCGCCTACGACCTTGCTCAACATTTTGATTCCTTGTGAGATGACCATCCCGAACATTGCAACCATTGCGCCGCCCAATACCGAAGTCGGAATGACGGTTGCCATCGCCGCGATTTTAGGCATGAAGCCTAATGAGACAAGCATGATAGCTGTAATAAGGATGACTCTACGTGATTTGACGCCGGACATTTGTACCAAACCGACGTTTTGAGAAAATGTCGTATACGGGAATGCGTTGAAAATCCCGCCAATCAATGAAGCCAACCCTTCGGAACGATAGCCTTTCGCCAAATCCTTTTCATTGATGTCCTTCTCACAAATATCACTTAACGCAAAGTACACACCTGTAGACTCCACTAACGAAACCATCGCGACCAACGTCATCGTTAAGATTGGAATTAGATGAAACGTCGGTGTTGCGAGATAGAATGGCGTTACTACATGGAATGCCGAAGCTTCATTCACTGCACCGAAATCGACGATACCAAACATCATCGCTGCTACTGTACCAGCAGCCATTCCGAGTAGTATTGAAATCGATCTAATGAAACCAGTTGTAAAACGGTATAAGAGAATAATGCATAGCAATGTTCCAAATGAGAGAATGATGTTAGTAGATGAACCGAAATCAGGCGCACCAAAACCTCCGCCCATATTGTTCAAAGCTACAGGTATTAACGTAATTCCGATGATTGTAACTACTGATCCTGTTACGACTGGCGGGAAGAATTTGATTAACTTCCCGAAAAACGTACTAATAAGAACGATAATTAGTCCAGAAGCGATGACCGCACCATAAATTGCAGAAATTCCGTAACTGCCGCCGATGGAAATCATCGGGCCAACCGCTGTAAACGTACATCCTAGTACAACCGGTAATCCAATTCCGAAAAACCGGTTATTCATAATTTGTAATACTGTCGCGATCCCGCACATTAAAATATCGATCGAAACAAGGTATGTTAACTGGGTAGAAGACAAACCGATTGCCGACCCTACAATTAACGGTACGAGAATCGCACCGGCGTACATAGCGAGTAAATGTTGGATCCCTAATACAGCTGATTTCATAATGATGACCCTTCTTCCTTAAATTCGACTTTTCCTTGTGCAAGTGATTCTAGAATCGCCAATGATTCCACACGGATCCCTTTTTCCCGGATCATCGCGCCCCCTGGCTGAAAGCCTTTTTCGATGACAATGCCGACCCCGACAAGCTCCGCTTCCGCCTGCTCTACGATATCAAGAAGTCCGAGCACTGCTTGTCCATTTGCAAGAAAATCATCTATGACTAAAACTTTATCCCCTTTTTTTAAGAAATCTTTAGAGACAGAGATTTCATTCGTTTCATTTTTCGTGAAGGAATGAACGTCAGCCGTGAATAAGTGATCGCTCATCGTCAATGATTTGCGTTTCCGAGCGAAAATCGCAGGTACCCCCAATACCAGACCCGCCATCATGGCTGGAGCGATTCCGGATGATTCGATGGAAAGGATCTTTGTTACACCTTCCTCTTTGAATCGTTCCGCAAATTCCTCTCCAATCGCCTTCATAAGTGGAGGATCGATTTGATGATTCAAAAACGAATCCACTTTCAACACTTGATCGGAGAGTACTTTCCCATCCTGCATGATTTTTTCTTGAAGCTGCCTCAACCTGTTGTTCCTCCTTTTTAATCCACGATCAGAAGGAATTAAAAAACCCCAAATGACCGTGCATCCATTCATGTTATGAGTGGAGCAAGGTCATTCGGGGTTTGAAGTAACCGAATGAACAAAAAAGCCGCATGCATGAACGCATGAACCTTTTCAACTTTGCTTCTCATAGTCGGTCCATTTACGGTGGACCGGTAGAAACTTGCAGGCCATATCCCTGCGATTATATGAGTGGATGTTTTATTTAAGGTTCCATTATATCACGCATATGACCGTATTCAATAAATGATCATTAGTAAGATATGTTGATTTTATGAATGAAAAAACTGGAAAAATGAAAGGAGCACTTTGTCATTTGAGTTCGCCTATTACTTTTATATAACGATTATCTCGTAAATGTTAATTATGTTTCACTTAGATTAATTCCCGGTTGAAGCAGTTTATCATTCTTTATGCAAGGCAATAGATGGACTGTAGGCCACTACAAATATATCAACGAATAGGAGAGATATTTATTATGGCTAAAAACAACAACAATAACAACAATCGCGGGAAAATGTCCTTGGAAGAAGCTGGCCGTAAAGGCGGAGAAGCTACTGCAAGAAACCATGACAGAGAGTTCTACGAAGAAATTGGGCGCAAGGGCGGAGAAGCCACTGCGAAAAACCATGACAGAGATTTCTATGAAGAAATCGGACGAAAAGGCGGAGAAGCTACTGCCAAGAACCATGATAGGGATTTCTACGAGGAAATTGGCAGAAAAGGCGGAGAAGCACGCGCTCAACAAAACGATAACAATAACAGCAACCGTTAATGGGTAATTAGAACCCGAGACACGAAGTAACGATAAGAATAAAACAGCTGGAAGCAGTTTTTACGAACTGCCTCCAGCTGTTTTCTCGATTAGTAAGTAATATCCACTTCTAAAACGATCGGACAATGGTCGCTTCCCATTATATCAGCATGAATATCTGCTGTTTTCAAATACGGCAGCAGACAATCTGATATGAGGAAATAATCGATCCGCCAGCCGATATTCCTAGCTCTGACATCTCGCATATAAGACCACCAAGTGTACGCCCCTTCAACGTCCGGATTCAAATGACGGAATGTGTCAATGTATCCTTCATTTAATAATGCTGTAAATTCTCCTCTTTCTTCTATCGTGAATCCTGAATTCCCTACGTTAGATTTGTAGTTACGTATATCGATATCTTGATGGGCAACATTTAAATCTCCGCAGAAAATTACAGATTTTGTGCTCTTTAATTGACTGAGGTAATCCCTCATCCTTTTCTCCCAATCCAATCGGACAGGAAGGCGAGCTAGATCTCTCTGCGCATTTGGCGCATACACATTCACCAAATAAAATCGAGGAAATTCCAATGTTAAAATCCGGCCTTCATCTTCAGATTCCGAATCACCTACTCCATATGTAACGGCTATCGGTTCTTCTTTAGTGAAAACAGCTGTACCCGAATAGCCTTTCTTCAGCGCATAGTTCCAATATTGGTAGTATCCTTCGAGTTCAAGCTCGATTTGCCCGCTTTGCAGCTTTGATTCCTGTATGCAGAAAATATCCGCATCCTGCTCTTTGAAATAATCCAAAAACCCTTTCCGGACACACGCTCTTAACCCATTGACATTCCACGAGATCAATTTCATTATAAAAACTCCTTCTTTACACAATACCTATCATTGTACTAGAAAAGGGAGTGTCGTAAAGCGGGGAGTTATCGTTCTTCTATCAAAAGTTCTCGTTAACTCGCTCGGAGCTCTCATTTAACCTTAAATAGTTCTCGTTAAGTCGCTTGGAGTTCTCGTTAAAGTATCTAAAGTTCTCATTCTTCTATGAAGTGTTCTCGTTAACGCGGCACAGGAAAAAAGGAGCTGTCCAGACACTCCCTGGACAGCTCCTTCACAATATTCTATTCTTATGCGTTGAATGCAACCGCGATTTTCGCGCCGACAACCGCATTATTTTTCACTAAAGCGATATTTGCTTCTAGGCTGCGTCCTTCTGTAAGGTCTTTCACTTTTCCTAGCATGAATGGTGTAACGTCTTTTCCTGCGATATTTTGCTCTTCCGCTTCTTTAAGCGCATCTTCAATGATTCCATCAATGAAGGACTTGTCCATTGCATCCGCTTCCGGAATTGGGTTAGCGATGACTGCGCCGCCTTTCAAACCAAGATCCCATTTCACGCGTAGCATGTCAGCTATCGTCTGAGGCTCATCCGCGCGGATATTAAGTCCGAAATCACTTTCACGTGTAAAGAATGCAGGAAGGACATCCGTGCCGTAACCGACAACAGGTACACCGTTTGTTTCTAGATACTCAAGTGTTAAACCGAGGTCTAGAATCGATTTCGCACCTGCACAAATGACAGCTACATCCGTTTGTGCAAGCTCTTCCAAGTCAGCTGAAATATCCATCGTCGTCTCAGCACCACGGTGGACTCCGCCGATTCCGCCAGTAACGAAGATTTTAATATCGGCGAGTGCAGCACAGATCATCGTAGCAGCAACTGTTGTCGCCCCTAGTTGTTTTGTTGCGATTAAATACGCAAGGTCACGCCTTGACGCTTTTGCAACTCCTTGGCTATTACCGAACATTTCAAGCTCATCGTCTGAAAGGCCGATTTTAATCATGCCATCAATGATTGCGATTGTTGCAGGAACTGCACCGTTATCGCGGATGATCTGCTCTACTTCTCTCGCAGTTTGCACGTTTTGCGGATATGGCATACCGTGCGAGATGATTGTAGACTCCAAAGCGACTATAGGTTTCCCTGCTGCCATTGCTTCTTGCACTTCTTGTGAATACGATAGATATTGTTTCATTGTAATTCCTCCAATTCTTTTTTAAGAAGATGTCTTGTCAAATCTGGCCTTACGGTATAAGAGCATTCCAACGTCTTTGCCGCATTCAATAATCCCATGCGGACATTTTCTTCAAATGGCTCTCCAATTAAATGGCCATGAAGTAGTCCCGATACAAATGCATCCCCTGCTCCAGTTACATCTTCGACATGTACGTTTTCAACGGCAGGAAAATGGATTGCTTCCCCGCCAGCAGGCGCTGCCATGATTCCTCTTGAGCCAGCAGTGACGACAACATTTTCCGCGCCGAACGAAAGCAATTCGTGGACTGCTTTCTTCCAGTCGGCTTCAGTGTTAATTGAGAGACCTGTATACGTCTCCGCCTCATCCTGATTACAGATGAACCATGTGACGCCTTTCAAGTCACTTGGCATCCTGTTCATTTTCGGAGAAGAGACAGGAATGATGACGAGTGGATTCCCCTTTTGAATCGCCAGGTTTTTAATATAATCGACTGACTCTTTAGGACAGTTTAAATCGATTATGACCATAGCTGCATTTGAAATGATCCTTGATTTCTCCTCCAAGTAGGCAGGTGCCAAGAAATCGTATATTTCCATATTCGCCATGGCGATAACAAGTTCACCCTCGGGATCCAACACAGCTGAATAGGAACCCGTGGATTTCCCAATCAGTTGACCAACATCTGAGACGTCCATATGAGATGAGGATTCCCTCGCAATTACATCCCAGTCGCTATCATTTCCTGCAACAGTAAGTAGTCGGACATGATGATCGAGCCGACCTAAGTTTTCGGCTATATTTCGGGCGACACCCCCGACAGAAACTGTCATGGAAGCTGGATTTGATGTTCCAAGTTGCGTTTGTTCATTCAGATGGAATTTCCGGTCGATGTTCGCTCCACCGATACATATAATTTCTTTTTCCTCAGGAAGAATATATGCTCGGCCCGTAATTTTCCCCTGTCTAATTAAACCGGATATGATATTTGCTAAGGAAGGTCTCGAAATTTGGAGCGTATCCGCCATTTCCTGCTGAGATAAATAAGGGTTGGCTCGAATTAAGTCAAGAACAGCCCTTTCCTTTTCATTCAATTCCATCACCCTTTAAACATTTGTTTTAATTGTAAACTTTTGTTTTATCGTTTGCAAGAAATAATTTCGGTCGTTTCAAACAATCCTTCTTAAGCCTTACTTTACATTTGCAATCGCTTTTTCAACCTCATACATAGACAGATCAATCTCGACTTCACGTCCGAGCGCCATATTCGCCAATTGTTTACCGAGGAAGGGGCCAACCGTTAATCCAGAGGCGCCTAAACCGTTTGCAAATAGCAGCTCAGGATGCCCCGGCACTTCCCCGATGACCGGCAGGAATCCAGGTGTGAACGGTCGAATGCCGACACGCACCTCTTCAAATGTCGCTTCCTTCAATCCGGGTGCCACTTTCAATGCTTTGTCCAACACCTCATGGATTCCTCCGGCAGTCGGCTGGATCAAGTTGACCGCCTCATCCTCATGAGTCGCTCCGACGACGACCTTCCCTTCCTCAGAAGGCAAAATATATTGATTCGTAGGCGGCATAATGACAGGCCATCCTGACGTGTCTTGTCCATCCAAACGTAAATGGACGATTTGCGCCTTTTGCCCGGTAACCTCTATAGTAAGCCCCAATGGCTTCAACAATTCTGCAGCCCACGCCCCGGCAGTAATAATCACTTTTGATGCTTTCATCACTTCTTCGTCTACCATGATGCCAGAAACTTTATCATTTTCTATAATAAGCGTTGCAGAACCATGCTTAACAGCTGCTCCATGCTTTTCGGAAGCATTGATCAGCGCCTCACGTAACGCTCTCCCATCGACGCGAGCAGCACCTTCCACGTGGACAGATGAAAAACCTTCGGACATTGGGGGAAAAAGATCAGAAGTTAACTGTTCATTTAGCAGTCTCACATGACCAATTTCAGGAGCTTCTTTCCTTCTCTCCAAAGCACGCGCTTCCATCTTTTCAAGCTTGTCCAATTCCTGTTGTAAACTAATCGCACCGACTTTCCGATAACCTGTTTTGGTCTCGCCGTCTTCCTCTAACTGACGAATCAACTCCGGATAATAGGATGCTCCCCCTTTTGCCAAAGCATACCACGCTTTATTTCTACGCTGAGAGAGCCATGGACAAATGATTCCAGCTGCAGCATCAGTCGCCTGCCCTATGTCCTTCCGGTCGACAACAATCACTTCTGCACCTAGCTTCGCCACATGATAAGCTGCAGAAGCACCGAGTATTCCTGCCCCAATAATAATAATCCGATCCATAATAAACACCTTTTCTTCTTTTTACGTATATTGTACAAGCGGAAAATCATACATACAAACATAGCAATATTGTAAACGTTTTCAAAATCGTAACAATAATATAACAACTTAACTCTTCCATTTTTCTAAAAAAGCAGTATAATTGCTTTATTCAATATTACATGGTCTTTGGACCATAAAACGAGGAGATTTGATCGGAATGACAAGAGTACCCATCCAGATTAAACTGAGCGATTCAAAAAAAGAAAAACCGAATCCCGAGAATCTCATGTTTGGCAGATGCTTCACGGATCATATGTTTGTAGCTGATTATGATGAAGGCAAGGGGTGGCATAGCCATCGCATCGTTCCTTATGCACCGGTCACATTGGATCCTGCATCGATTGTTCTGCATTATGGGCAAACAGTTTTCGAAGGGATGAAAGCGTATCGTTCATCGAATGATGGCACAGTGCGTCTGTTCCGTCCTGAGGAAAACATGAAACGTCTGAACCTATCGCTAGACCGGCTTTGCATGCCACAAATTGACGAAGAAATGGCATTGCACGCATTGATCCAGCTCATCCAAATTGAAAAAGACTGGATTCCAACTTTGGAAGGCACCTCTTTGTACATAAGACCTTTTGTCATTGCAAATGAAGCATTCCTAGGTGTTGCTCCAGCAAAGAAATATCAATTTTTCATCATTTTATCTCCAGTAGGTTCCTATTACAAAGAAGGTATTCATCCAGTCAAAATTCTTGTCGAAAATGAATTTGTCAGAGCTGTAAAAGGCGGTACTGGCGGTGCGAAGACAGCTGGAAATTATGCGGCAGGCCTGAAAGCCCAGGAGGTCGCCGATCAGCGGGGTTATTCGCAAGTGCTCTGGTTAGACGGAGTCGAACGAAAATATGTCGAAGAAGTGGGAAGCATGAATATTTTCTTCAAAATTGATGGAGAAGTCATTACACCCGCCATCAATGGAAGCATTTTGGAAGGGATTACGAGAAAATCGATTCTTCAATTGCTGCGTCATTGGGAAATCCCCGTCTCTGAACGGAAAATTTCAATGGAAGAAATAAGGTCGGCCTATGATGAAGGAAAACTTGAAGAAGTTTTTGGAACCGGGACGGCAGCTGTTATTTCACCAGTTGGCGAATTAAATTGGGACGGCTATAAAATGGTTGTCAATAATTGTGAAACCGGGCCATTGGCAACACAATTATTCGACACACTTAGCAATATCCAAAACGGAAAGCAAGAAGATCCTTTCAATTGGATTGTTGAAATGAAGAGTGAACTAGCGAAATTAGCGTAATTGGAAAAGACATACCGTATCTCGGTATGTCTTTTTTTACGCTATATTTTGATAACGATTCAATAAAGAATCCAATTCTTGGCTGCATGCTACCACTGCCGGATGAGTAAATCCGCGGTCTTTCGCTATTTTGACCATCTTTGATCTTTTCATGTGGATTTTAAAAGATAAAAGTTGTTTGCCAATCAATCGCATCGCATTTCCTCCGTCAATTTTTTTACCCTTGCCTATCATAATGTAGACGGTTTGAAAATAATGTCGAATTGTGTGTGTAATTTACGAAATAAAATACTTGTCATAAATTTGTCACAAATGAAAGGAAGAGGTATGCATATATACCCCTTCCCGCCATCCAATAAACATAAAATCCCATGTTAAAATCGGAATCAATTACTTCGCTTCTGGGAACATACGGTTGATACTTGTCGTAAACTCATCAAAGAATCCTTCGACCGGTTCACCGGAACGAATTTGATTTCCATACTCGGTCAGCCGAGTGGCAACTTCGGGATTGAATGATACATATACATTGTTGAATTCGGAATGTACGCTTCGAACCTCGTCAGCGATTCTGTTTTTCAATGCTTCGCTGTCTTTGACGTCGTTCTTCAATTCGACACCAACGTAGGCATTTCTATCCGTTACAAGAACGTTTGCGCTTTCGACTTCATCCATTGCTGCAATCTTATCCGCTGCATCATCAGCCACTTCCACTTTCGATTGGCCATTTCCGTTTGTCTCATTGTTATTGTTGCCGTTAGTGTTTCCGTTATTGTCTCCGTGAGCCGATTCGCCGGTACCCGTTTGTTCGGTAGTGCCGTTTTGATCGTTCGTACCGGTTCCATTATTGTTTGCACACCCTATCAAGGAAAGTGTGAGCAGTAACGAAAGTGGAAAAACCGCTAATTTTTTCATCATTCTTTCACTCCTTGTCATATGATCATCGATAGAATGTGTAACAATTTCTCTTCTATTCGGTGCTTTTCGAACTTTTGCATAGAAAAAACCGGATGGAACATGCCATCCGGTTCATACTTTCAATATTTCGTGCCGCTTTCGCCGTATTCTTCGAGCAATTCGGCAAAGCTTTTGTTCTTCTCCCGTTCTACACGTTCACGCCGGAGCTTTTCTTGGTGCTCCGCTTCTTCTGCCTCAATCTTCGCCGCCATTTCCTTTTTGGCTGCTTTCAATTTTAATACGATATCATTATCAAGCGCCTCGGAAAGAGTCGCTTTTTGACTTTCCTGCTTTACTGGAGTTGCTGTCCTCGCTTTTTTCTTCGACATTCAAACCACCTTCTTTCATTTTACGGAAGCTGAACGATCGTAGCCACTCCTTGTCCGCCTCCAATGCATAATGTAGCTAGACCCGTTTTAGCATCGCGACGTCTCATTTCATGTAATAATGTAACAAGAATCCTGGCACCGCTTGCTCCGATTGGATGGCCCAACGCAATTGCGCCGCCGTTTACGTTCAATTTATCTTTATCAAAATTAAGCTCACGGTCGACAGCGAGCGATTGTGCGGCGAACGCTTCATTCGCTTCAATCAGGTCGATATCCGCAAGTTCCATTCCTGATTTCTCAAGTACGTTTTTCACTGCTTGGACCGGTCCGATGCCCATGACAGCTGGATCGACACCTGCATTTGCGTTTGCGGTCAATATTGCTAGAGGTGCAATGCCGAGTTCATCCGCTTTCGTTCGTGACATAATGACAAATGCAGCAGCTCCGTCGTTAATGCCGGAAGCATTCCCCGCAGTTACACTTCCATCCTTTTTGAATGCAGGACGCAATTTCCCTAATTTGTCACTCGTTGTCCCTGCTTTTACATACTCATCCGTGTCAAATACGATTGGATCGCCTTTTCGTTGTGGAATTTCCACTGAGACGATTTCATCTTTGAATTTACCATTTTCGATCGCCGCAGCTGCCTTCTCTTGAGAGGCCGCAGAAAATGCATCCTGCTCTTCTCTTGTGATCGAATAGCGGTCACAGAGATTCTCTGCTGTTATCCCCATATGATAATTATTGAAAGCGCACCAAAGGCCGTCAGAGATCATGCTGTCGACGAGTTTCTGATCACCCATCTTAAAGCCTTCCCTTGCGTTGTTCAACAAGAATGGCGCCTGGCTCATATTTTCCATGCCGCCTGCAACGACGATGTCCGCATCCCCCGCTAGGATTGCTTGTCTCGCTAAGTGGACCGCTTTTAAACCGGATCCGCATACTTTATTGATTGTCATGGAAGGGACCGTTTCAGGAAGGCCAGCTTTGATTGCTGCTTGCCGTGCCGGATTTTGACCAACCCCCGCCTGCAACACATTCCCCATGATTACTTCGTCCACATCTTCAGCCTTCACTCCAGAACGTGAGATTGCTTCCTTAATGACGATTCCACCGAGCTCCGCTGCCGAAACATCTTTTAACGACCCTAAAAATGATCCGATCGCCGTCCGTACAGCACTTACAATCACTACTTCGTTTGACAAATCAATTCCCCCTATTCCTGTTTTCATAATTAAATAGAATTAGACATTCCGCATTGCCCTTCAGCGCACCCCTTCAGTACAATAGGTACAGGAGGGATGATATGTTCATTTTACCAAAGAACGTCACAATTATCGAGGTAGGACCGAGGGATGGCCTTCAGAACGAAAAAAATCATGTCGAAGAAAAAGTGAAACTGAACTTTATCCATTCATTGCAAGCTGCAGGCATTAAGGAAATGGAACTTACTTCCTTCGTCTCCCCGAAATGGGTGCCGCAAATGGCAGATGCAAAAAACATCGTAGAAAAGACAGAGAAGATTGGACGCCAATTCGTGTTAGCGCCGAATGAAAAAGGGGCTCAGCTTGCTATTGAAGCAGGTGCGGAGAGCATCGCCGTTTTTGTCGGTGTCAGCAATACGTTCAATCAGAAAAACATTAACCGTACGACTACTGAAAGTTTGGATGCACTTAAACCCGTCATTTCAAAATTGAAAAGTGATGGCATTTTCGTGCGGGCATGCATTTCTACTGCGTTTTATTGTCCCTATGAGGGGAAGATAGAGAAAGAGGAAGTTAGTAATCTATGCAACCGATTCGTTTCCATGGGGGTGGATGAGCTAAGCGTTGCGGATACGATTGGGATGGCAAATCCAGTAGAGAGCTATGAGCTGTTCAAACTGTTGAAAGAGCAGTTCCCTGAAGTGCTGTTGACAGCCCATTTCCATGATACGCGCAAAATGGCAATCGCCAATATTTTTGCTGCATTGCAGGCAGGCATCGATCGTTTCGATACTTCCGCAGGTGGCCTAGGAGGATGTCCTTTTGCCCCTGGCGCAACGGGGAATGTAGCGACGGAAGATGTCGTTCATATGCTTGATTCGCTAGGGATTGAAACGGGAATCGACGTTGAAAAAATTTGTGATGCTGTTGGAATGATAGCTCCTCATGTTTCGCATCCTATTGAAACAGGAATGTACAAATTGTACAAAAATCGCAGCTGCTGAAGGAGTTGAAGTTGATTGAAACGGCGCTTCCTTTATATTACAGGCATTATTGGAAGCATTTATACTGCCATTCTTACAGTTCTCGGCTTTTATGCTGCAAATCGGTTAATGTTCATGAAGTTGAAAGACCACGATATGATTGTAAAGCGTGAAATTATTGCCAAACGGTTTGATGAGCATTGGTATGCAACTGTGCGCAAAGAGGATTTTTGGGTCGATTCCCCGAATGGCTATCCATTGCGTGCGGTTTTTTTACAACCGCTCGAAACGACAAGAACGATGATTATTTGCCATGGCGTGACGGAGAATAAAATCAACTCCATCAAATACGCAAGATTATTCGAACGTCTAGGATTCAATTCCGTCATTTATGACCATCGGCGGCACGGCGATTCGGGTGGAAAGACGACGAGTTTCGGTTTTTATGAAAAGGTTGACTTAAATGCTTTAGTATCTGCTGTACGAGACCGGATCGGCAGCCGGGCATTGCTTGGAATTCATGGTGAATCGATGGGAGCAGCGACAACGATCCTGTACGCAGGAGAGTTTGAAGATGAAGCCGATTTTTATATTCTCGATTGTCCTTTCTCCGATTTTACTGAGCAGATCCTTCACATTTTACGTACGAATACGCCTCTTCGCTCATCGATGACATTGCGTGTAGCCAATTTGTTCCTGAAAATCAGGGACGGGTATACAACTGGACTCATATCGCCGAGGGAAGCTATAGGGAACGTCAAAAAACCGATGCTGTTCATCCATAGTATGGAAGACGATTTCATTTTGCCGGAGATGACGAAGGAATTGTATGAGTTGAAAGAAGACAAGAAGATGATGAAGCTGTTCGATAAGGGTGCTCATGCAAAGTCGTTCAATGAAAACCCGGAGGAGTATGAGCAGGAAGTATTGCACTTCCTACATAATTTTGGCTTTACGACTTCTTGAAAAGATAAAAAGACCTTCTACATCTGGATTACAGAAAAGAAGGTCTTTTTGCATTTTCTTTTTTGAAATCCTTCTAAATTAGGGTCTCTACTAATGTTGATTTGCGCTGCAGGCGGACGCTTTCCGCGGGCGGTCCGTGAGCCTCCCAGTAAGTAGGCACACCTACAAAACACTCAACTTCTCACCTTTCAAATCACTAATGAACATGCAGCCCGGTGCGTGTGTAATCATGATGGAAGGTTTACTTTCCATGGCGACTGCTTGCGGTGTTACGCCGCATGCCCAGAACACCGGGATCTCACCTTCCTTGATGGTTACCGCATCCCCAAAATCGGGTTTGGATATATCTTCGATTCCAATCTGGCTTGGATCCCCGATATGGATCGGAGCGCCGTGTACCGCCGGGAACCGGCTCGTGATCTGAATCGCGCGGATGGCATCTTCATGCGACATCGGACGCATACTGACAACGGTCGGGCCTTCGAAGATTCCGGCTTTATCACACGGGATATTCGTTTTATACATCGGGACATTGCAGTTTTCCTCGATATGCCGGACCGGAATCCCGCTTTCGAGAAGCGGCGTTTCGAATGTGAAGCTGCAGCCCAACAGGAAACCGACCATATCGTCCTCCCAGTAGTCCGTAATATCCGTCACTTCTTCCGTATAGACGCCGTCCTTGTAAATCCGGTATTTCGGGATGTCTTTACGAATGTCGGCACCTTCCGAAATTTTCCCCGGGATGAATGAACCCGGTTCTGTCACGTCCAGTAAAGGGCATGGTTTCGGATTTCGTTGACAGAACAGCAGGAAATCAAAGGCATGTTCCTTCTTCAAAATAACGAGATTCGCCTGCGTATACCCTTTCGCCATGCCGGCTGTCGGTCCGGTGATTTCCTGTTGACGAATCAGTTCCCTTAATTCGACCGGAGACATTTTCTCAAAGTTTCGCATTAGCTCTCCTCCTTACTTAAACAGCAATGGTAGTTGTTCAATAAGTGTCATAATTCCAAGTACACCCATGACGATGACGACAAATCCACCTGTGATTGTCAACCAGAGCGGATGTTTATATTCCCCAACAATATTTTTCTTGTACGCGGCAACTAATAGCGTTCCGAGTGCAAGCGGTAAAATGAGTGCATTGAGCGCACCGACGAGCAATAGGATATTCACCGGACGACCGACAAGTGCAAACGTGATTGTCGATATGAGGATGAATAGGATGATGACCCAGTTATGATACTTTTCGATAGCCGGGTGGAATGAGCGGATGAATGAGACGGACGTATAAGCCGCACCGACTACAGACGTGATGGCTGCCGCCCACATGATGACTCCGAACATTTTGTAACCTAGATTTCCGGCTGCCAGCTTGAATACCGAGGCCGGCGGATTTGCAGGATCAATGGCAAGACCTTGGGATACAACCCCAAGCACAGCCAAAAATAATGCAACGCGCATAATACCTGTAACTGCGATACCCGTAACCGAACTTTTGGTTACTTGCGGAAGCGATTCAATACCTTTCACCCCTGCATCCAAAAGTCGATGACCACCTGCGAATGTAATATAGCCTCCAACCGTACCGCCGACAAGCGTTACGATGGCAAAAATGCTGATTTGCTCCGGCTTGAACGTATTGACGATCGCTTCCCCGACAGGCGGCGAAGTTGTGAATGCGACGTAAAGCATCAGGAGAATCATGATTCCCCCTGCGATTTGAGCGACTTTATCCATCGCTTTTCCCGCTTCCTTCACAAGGAAGATGAAGATGGCGAATGCCGCACTGATTATCGCTCCCATTACCGGATCAAGTCCGAGCATCGCATTCAACCCGAGACCTGCTCCCGCAACGTTACCGATATTGAAGGCCAGTCCCCCCATGACGATGAGGATCGCTAACAGGACACCAAGTCCTGGCAATACTTTATTGGCGATTTCTTGACCACGCAAACCTGAAACCGCGATGATCCGCCAGACGTTCATTTGTGCGAACACATCGAGCAGCAATGAAATTAAGATGACGAACGCAAAGCTCGCCGCCAATTGCTGTGTAAACACCGTCGTCTGTGTTAAAAATCCGGGACCGATTGATGATGTCGCCATGAGGAACGCCGCCCCAAGTAGAACGCTCCTCGTCACTTTCTTTTCTGTATGTGTATCCCCCAGCTTTTTCCCGTCCATTCAGTTTCCCCCTAGTTCCCGATTGCAGAAACGGTAATGTTGTTCCGTTCCAATGTCTTTTTGATGTATTTTGCAAAATCAAGCGCATGTTCCCCGTCCCCGTGAATGCAAATCGTATCCGCTTTTAACGGGACCTCCGTATGTTGTTGGGAGATGACTTTGCCTTCCGTCACCATTTTCACTACTTGCGTCACCGATTGCTCTTGATCGGTGATCATCGCGTCCGCTTGTGAACGTGAAGTCAACGATCCGTCCGCTTGGTAAGTCCGGTCCGCAAACACTTCATGCGCAGTACGTAAGCCGATCTTTTCGCCGGCCTTCGCCAATTCGCTGCCGGCAAGTGCGAACAATACCAAATCAGGCGAAATATCATAGACCGCTTGCGCGATCGCTTCAGCTAACTCCGCATCCTTCGACGCCATATTATACAAAGCGCCGTGTGGTTTCACATGCTGCATCGTTTCATCGAACGTCGCCAAAAATCCTTGCAATGCGCCGATTTGATAAACGACCATATCGTAACCTTCTTGCGGAGTGATTTTCATTTCCCTGCGGCCGAATCCGTTCAAATCCGGCAATCCCGGATGCGCGCCGATTTTCACGCCATTCTCAATTGCCAGCTTGACTGTTTCCCTCATGACTGTCGGGTCGCCCGCATGGAACCCGCATGCCACGTTCGCTGACGTCACATATTTCAAGATCTCCTGCTGTTCGCCGAGCTCATACCGCCCGAAGCTCTCCCCTAAATCACAATTCAAATCGACACGAAACATGTTATCCCCTCCGTAGCAATTAAATAAAGCGCTTACATTTCATATAAGTTCCGATATGCGGAACTGAAGTTTTGAATTACAAATTCATTCTAGCATACAATAATTATTCTGAATAGACGTTATTCTAAATCGCTACCAAATAATTAATAATTCGACTCTTCTCTCCTTTTATCTTGTCTTTTGTAATTCCATAATTATAATGATTGATAGTATCCATTTTTAAGAACTTAGGTCCCGTATTTCGAAACTAAAGGAGCTGACACCATGAGCAATTTCACTACAAAACCGATTATCAAGCCGTTGGGGGATTCGGCGGTCATCGTTCAGCTAGGAGAAGGAATAAGCCCGGCCATACACGAAAAAGTGCGAAATTTGTCCGTTCTGTTGAATAATCGGCCGTTCGAAGGATTCGTCGAGTCCGTACCCGCCTACAATAATTTGACAGTCTACTATAATCCTGTCATCGTTCATCAATCCCAAGCGCCTCTTCAGACAAGGTTGTCCCCTTTCCAAAAAGTGAGCGCTTTCATGAACGAGCTCGCTTTAGAAATCCAAGAAAGCATCCCTTTCGAAGCAAGACTTGTTTCAATTCCTGTGTTATACGGAGGGGAATTCGGTCCCGATTTGGAGGATGTGGCAAACTATCATGGCATCTCCACCGAGGAGGTCATCCGGATTCATTCAGAAAGCGAATGTCTTGTCTATATGATCGGCTTCGCCCCCGGGTTCCCGTTCATGGGCGGGATGGATGAACGGATTGCGACACCGCGAAAAGAAACGCCACGGTTGGCCATTGCACCCGGATCGGTCGGGATCGCCGGGAAACAGACGGGCGTCTATCCGATGGAAACGCCAGGGGGCTGGCAAATCATCGGGCGCACACCGCTTGATTTATTCCTTCCCGGAATGTCGCCTCCGACACTGCTGCAAGCCGGTGATAAAATCCGGTTCGTGCCGATTTTCCCGGAAGAATACGCCGATTATAAGGAGATGAAAAAATGAGCGTAACAGTACTTCATCCCGGTCTTTTGACGTCGATTCAAGACTTGGGCAGATACGGCTCGCAAAAATTCGGGGTCATCGTGAGTGGTGCGATGGACAGCTATTCGCTCAGACTGGCGAACTTGCTTGTCGGGAATGAAGAAGACGAAGGTGCCCTGGAAATTACATTGTTCGGTACAACCCTTCAATTCGAAGAAGATCATCTAATTGCGATAACCGGTGGGGATTTCCTTGCTACAATCGACGGAGAGCCCGCACCGACTTGGCGTCCGATATTTGTCCGTCAAGGCTCCGTATTGCAATTCAAATCCGCGGTGAATGGATGCCGGGCGTATGTCGCATTCGCCGGCGGTTTCGCCGTTCCGGAAATAATGGGAAGTAAAAGCACATATCTCCGTGCGGCATTCGGCGGTTTTCAAGGGAGGGCCATTCAAAAGGGTGATCGATTGAAATGCGGTGAATTGAGTGAGCTTAATCGACTTTTCATTCAACGTCTGGAAAAACGGGAGGCCAATTTCACGTGGTCACTGAACTACAATGCGCTTATCAATTTCCAACAAGCCCAAACGCTTCGAATAATTAGAGGAACGGAATTCGATCGGTTCGACAAAAACAGCCAACGGACACTGTTCAATGAACCGTACACCCTCACAACGCAAGCTGATCGGATGGGCTACCGGTTTGAAGGTCCTCCGCTTTCATTGGCAGAGCAGTTCGAGCTGTTGTCCGAAGGTGTCACATACGGCACCATCCAAGTCCCATCCAGTGGGCAGCCGATCATTTTAATGGCGGACCGCCAAACGACAGGCGGCTACCCGAAAATCGGTCAAGTCATTACCGCCGACCTGCCATGTTTGGCACAATTGCAGCCAACCGCAAAGATCCGCTTCAAGGAAGTTTCCTTGGAAGAAGCAGAAAATGAGTTACTCAAAAATGAACGGATCATCGAGAAAATCAAAATTGGTATTCGTTATAATGGGTATGCGGGTTGAATGTATGTAGTAGAATTTCTATATTAAAAGAAAACATACTAAGATTAGTAGTGCAAACCAAGGCATTGGTTCGCACTACTATTTTTTTATATAGTAAAGGAGAAGGATAGGTCCATCTTCCTTCTTAAAAATATTCTTCTTTCCAATATCCAATTAGCAAGTGTTTTAACAATAGAAAATGGTGATGCAACAACAAGAACAGGGATACCAATTCGCATGCGAATTGTGTCCCTGAACACTGTGTTTTTTATTGTTTTCTCCCTTTCAACCGAACCCGTTAGGCAAACACCATATTTTTTTGAGTTTATCTACACTCTGAAACATCCTCTATTCATTAAGAAAGAGGATGTTTTTTCATATACGATTATAGCCTAATTGCCGGGATATCTTCCCCGCCGCCTCGATTGCTTTAGCCGCCAAAACCGGGATGTTTTCATCTTGATAATTCGCTTCGATACCGGCGATGCTAATCCCGGCAACGACATCGCCTCTATGGTCAAAAATAGGCGCGGCGATAGCGGAAGTGTAATTCTCCAATTCGGAATTGCTTAATGTATAACCGTTCATTCGAGCCATTCTTATCGTTTCATACAAAAGGTCCTTATCCGTAATCGTTCCATTTGCGAATGAATGCAGTTCGATCGTTTCCAAATAGGCATCGATTTCGTGATCCCGCAAAAAAGACAAGATGACCCGCGAACATGCACCTGCATATAAGGGGCTTCTTCTGCCGATTGCGGTGTAAAGTCGCACTTTCTGATGGATGTCGACTTTCTCGATATAGATCGCTTCGTCGCCTTGACGGACGATCAGATTGATCGCTTCCTCCACATCTTTATGTAACTCCTGCATGATCGGATATGCAATTTGCCGTATGTCGATCCTTGATGAAACGAGATGACCAAACTGCAGAAATAAGAGTCCCAGCCGATATTTCGCATCCGCGCCTTTTTCCACTAAGCCCATTTCCTCCAAAGACATGAGCATCCGGTAGACGGACGTCTTCGGAATACCCGAAATTTCAATGATTTCCTGAAATGTCAATTCAGCATGATCTATGAATAAATTTAAAATATCCATTGAACGGACAACCGTTTTATTTTTATTGTTCATAGCATCTCCTTCACGCAAACAAGCTGTCCCTTACGGAGCTTGCACTTTTTTAATCCATAACGCATTGCCGCGGTAGTTCACAAAATAAATGCTAAAGCCGACTAATACAAGACCTGTCAAAAGTGTATACGTAACCGGCTCGCCTAAAAATACCCTCCCGATGAAAACGGCGATGATCGGAACGAGAAAAGTGAACGAACCTACCTTGCTCGCCTCTCCCGCATTGATAAGCTTATAGTAGATCACATAAGAAAGGGGGATTCCAAACGTCGAACCATAGCCGAGACCGAAAAGATAGGTGGAGTTCCAAACGATGGCGGACCAACTTTCAGCGATTGTCCCGGCGCTAACCAAAATGGACCCGCCGATCATACATTGCAACGCGACCATCCAGAAAGCATCCACTTCCCGACTCACTTTCTTCACATAGACGACACCGAGCGCCCAGCTCAATGCCGTTAGCAATCCTAACACTACAACATTGAGCGAAATATGGACCGTCATCCCATCCAAACTGACGACTGCAATGCCAACAAAACCGAGGACCAGCCCCATAATTTTAACCGGCGACATATTTTCCCCAAGCCATAACCAAGCAAAAAGCCCAAGCAACACAGGCTGAAAATAAACAAGTACCGAAAACAAACCTCCGGGCAAATAAATGAGCCCTACCGTTTGCAAGCCGAAAAAGAGAATTGTATTGAGAAACGCGGAAATGCAGTACTTCGACCAATTTTCACGCCAATTAATTTTCTCCCCGCATCTTCAACAAGAATGCCGCCAATATAAGACCACCGAACAATGCCCGCATCCCTGCAAACAAAAGCGGCGGCATGTAAGGCTATGCCAATTTATAAACCGGCCAGCTGCAACCCCACACGGTGATCAATAAGAGTAGTGCAAGAGTGGATTTTGTGAAGTATTTCCCCAACAAAAATCTTCCTTTCAAACGCAAAGTGGGCAATGAATCTACTTAACTATACACGATGAAAAGTACTACTATTCAAAGGTGAGGTAATTGCGCGCATCATTCAAATTTCAACCTTCAGCTGCAGACAACACTTCAATGCAAACCGTAACGCCCTTTTTCAAATCCTCATGGGACCAGCTCGGAATGCGGCCGTGTTGAATTGCAAGTTCATGGGAAGCGGGAATATGTAGGAATCCGGACTTCATATGTGGTCGTCGGGTCGCCGCATAGTGCAAACCTTCGTACATGACATTGTTACACAAGTACGTCCCCGCCGTGTTCGACACTTCCGCCGGCAATCCGGCTGCAACAAGTTGATCGACCATTTCCCTCACCGGCAATGTCGACATATACGCCGGTTCGCCCTGCGCATCGATGATTTCATCGATCGGCTTATTACCGGAGTTATCGGCTTCGCCATCTTTCACGTTAATCGCAATCCGCTCCGGCGTCATTTTATAACGTCCCCCTGCCAAACCGAGCGATAACACCGCATCCGGCTGTACTCTTTCGATATGTTCAAGAAGCTGCTTACCCGAGGAAGTGAAGTCGACCGATAACACTTCACTATGGATTTCGTAACTCCCGATCTGCTGACCATTCAGTTCCTCTACGATTCGCATCGTCGGGTTTACTGTAAAACTCAAAAATGGTTCGAACCCTGTTAGGAGTAGTTTTTTCATCTAGTTGACCTACTTTCTGAAATATTGGGATTATTTATAGTATACTATAATTTTTCGGGGTGGAGGAGTGTTGTTTAGTTTTGTGTGGGTGTTATCTAGTTTCGCGGGAGCATTGTCTAGTTTCGCGGATACGTTGGTTAGTTTGGCGCAAGCGTTGTCTGGTTTCGGGGAAACATTGTTTAGTTTCGCGGGAGCGTTGTCTGGTTTCAAGGAAACATTGTTTACTTTCATTCAAAATCAAAATAGACCGCACCCCTATTCCAAAGGTGCGGCCCCTCTCTTATTCACTAGGTTCTGTTATACTTTGCTGTTGATTTTAGGTAGCTTCGTTGATTGGAGCGAAAGCCGTCACGCAGAACGGCTTTTGCGAGCAAAAGCGTTAGCGTTGCGAGCACTACAAATCAACAGTGTTGAATAACAAAGCTAATTATTTTAATAATGCAATCTTTATATGTTCCAAATGATGATTTTCGTGCCAAGCTAATTTTGCAATCTTCGTAGCTACTGATATTTCACCGTTTTTCTCGTGAGTAAAAACTCGATCAAACTGCTCTTTAGTTAAACTATTTCCCAAGGCGACGATGCGCTCATTAATGCCTTCCAGCATTTTAATGGAGCTTTCTACCGGAAGCTGTGTGTCTGGTTGGATCGCCCACTTTTCTTCATCAAAAGCTGGTACTGTTGGATTTTCGTCCGTTAATGCAAGCTTTAATCGTTGATACATGTTTAATTGTGAATCTGCAATATGATGAACAAGTTGACGGACTGTCCAGGCACCTTCACGATATGTTCTGCTGAATTCTTCATCATTTAATGAGTCAACAACTTCTCTTAATCGAGTCGTGTACGTCCCGATGTCCTTTAGCCACTCTTGAACATTTTCCAATGTTACGTTTTCAGGAACTTGCAATTCCCCAATTGGATATTTTACGTCCATTTTTCCATTCCCCTTTCCCTATTCTAATTGGCTGAAATTATTTCATAGCCCTCTTTACATTAATGTTCTTCAAATAAATGAAAATACCTTCTTGGTTTTATGCGGAAACACTATTCTCATGAAACACTTGTATTCATGTGTAATAAACAAAATTAGCATTCGTAATTGGTTTTAAGATATCCATGTAATGTTCTTCGCCTAACCAGTATCTTCTTTGATACTTCTGTAGTCTTTCTTCATAATTCCCAATATACAAATCACGATTTAATACCCTCTCATACCTCAGCTCGCGAGGGCAATCCAGGAAAAAGACGATATCATAAAACCTTTTCCATTCATGCCTTTGTAAAAATACACCTTCAATGAGAACAATACTGTCGGATGTTACTGTAGTTTGTTTGATTAAATTTGAATCAGTATATTTGTCATAAAAAGCCAGATAAATACTGTGACAACCACTATGCAACGGTTCAAATAAATTGGCCGTCAAGTTATTAACATCCCATTGTAAGTAATAATATTCATACCACTCTTCGTGTCCTGTTTGGTATCGTTTTTTCCTTTCAACAATGTGATCATCTAGATGAAAAGTGACAGCTTGGCAGTTCTCATTAATTAATTCTTGTTCTATTTCTTTTACTAATGTAGTTTTTCCAGAGCCACCTAAACCATCTATTCCAACTATTAATGGACAAGTTTTATTGGGACGTATTAAGAATTGAAAGATGATCTTTTCTACTATCTCTATAATAGACATTTACGTCTCCCCCAATTTCATTTTACTTCGGTCTCGAGCAGTTGCGTTTCTGTCTGCTAGTATCTACACCTAATCACTTAAATATGGTTTAGTGCGACATCACGTTCATATTAAATGTTTTATACAATTGTAAAGCGTACAATCCCATCCTCCATTTGTATTATGCAAAAGCGTTAACGAGGTATTATCTATATATGTTGATTCGAACATTGTAGGGAGTAATTGTTGTAAGGTCAAACCGATTAATGCCCCGTGACTTACTATTAATATTCGCTTGCCGGTATATGTATGAACTATTTCTTCTAGAAATTCTATTCCTCTTTTTCCTACCGATTCAAAACTCTCCATCCCAAGGTTAGCTTCACGCCAATTGCTACCCCACTTTTCCTGTCGGGTCTCCTCTGTAGTGCCTTCAATTTCGCCACAATCTATCTCCCTGATTCGTTTGTCAAAATGACTAATGGATAAGTTTATTTTACCCCCGATGATTTGTGCAGTTTCTATAGCTCTTGATAAGTCACTGGAAATAATCACATCCCATTTGCCTTCATCTAGAAGCCTATCGCCAATCTTATTCGCCTGCTTTCTACCCAATTTGTTTATCGGAATGTCTGATATGCCTTGTGCTTTTCCAAGATCATTCCACTCAGTAACCCCATGTCTAATTAGCCCTATCGTAGTCAATCTGCTTATCTCCCTTTATTCTTAATCCCCTACTTCCGTTCCGCTCAGGATGTCTTTATTATACTGAATGACACCTTTTGGTTAAAAGCGCTTCTTACGTATGTTAAATCGCTCTATATTCTCTCAAGTCTATATTAGCATGAATATCACCGCCACAATCTGACAATTCATTTAAATATAGTTATATGTTTTCATTATTAAATCCTTATAAGGACTGCTCGGTATTGCCGAAAAATCATCTTAGTCACCGTTTTCCTTACTTTAAAACCATTCGTAGTGGCGATATGTGCAATGGAGTATACTCAATGATATTGTGTCACTACTGGTTCCAATAAAACTACGCAAAAAAAAAGCAACAGCCATATTCACTGTATGCTCTTTTTTATGGAAACGTGGATTGGGAAGTATATAGTAATAGGAGTGACTATCATTGTTTTTATCCGGCACTTAAAACGGAAAGGATGCTATAGATATCTTCTTGAGGTGCCGCATACCACGAATCTACTGTTGATTGCTCATTACTTATATGAATGTATTTATCATACAAAGTCATATAATACTTATCTCCAAAATAATATAATGTAAATTTCTCGACATATTCATCTATAATTGAAGGGGCATTGATTTCTTCCTTTTCGATCGTAATAAAAGATGCTGCAATCCCTTTTATTCGAAAACTCTCCAATACAGGAAAAGGAAATTGCTTTTCCCCAACAATCATTCCACTGTGATACAACTTACTAAACAAATTTTCATCAAGTTCTTCAATCGGGTTCGATAAATGAGCGTTTGCTAGCTGGGTAAAATCTTTTTCACTACGATAAAATGTGTCCATTTCAGCATTCATAAAGAAGTCATTATCTAAAGAGTAAAAGGTGTATTTCTGCCCGCCTGAAAAGATGTGAAAGGTAAAACCTATTGGAAATCCCGCTGGGTAAGGATTCTCTGTTTGGGTAATACCGACAAATCGAGCTCGAAATGCCTCAATGATTGGTTTAGATTCTATAACCACTTTCTCTTCATTAGCCTCAAGAATCACGTTATCCCACTCAAATTTTAAAAACTCAGGTTGTACATATGGGATTTCCAGAGAAGAAGCTCTATTATTGTTCGTTTCGAGTTGTTTACTTAGTTCTTTATTTCTCTTTTGTAGATCGTCTATTTCTGCTGTGAATGATTCTTTTTGGTTTAATAAGCTATCAATTTCATCTTTTTGAGAAGCGTGTTTCTTATTTTGATCTAACATAAGAACAAGAAAAGCAATTGAAGTTACAAACAATACAGCAATTAGGATTTTCTGAAACACTTTTATTACTCCTTCCGAAATAGACGTACCCGGTATCATTATATGTTTCGAGAAAGGATTAATCCTAGCTACAGCCGTTTTTAAAAATAAAACTCCATATGTGATTTTTCTTGCTTATAATAATCTAGCCTGTCCTTCAGTGTACCAGTATGAAATTCGAATTTATGTCCATCGAGGTCAGTAAAATAAATTGACTTCTTATCTTTTTCATCTCTTAGGCGGGAAGTTAAGATGTTTACCCCCAATTTCTCCAATTTGGAATGAACTCTTTCAAATTCAGATTCTTCGATTGTAAATGCTATATGTGTATATGAATGACTTATTTCGTTACGAGGTATGTTTTTCTCCTGATTAAGTGCGATCCACATGCCATTTAAATCAAAATAAGCAGTGCTTCTTCCTTTAACCAATAATTTTGCATCAAATACATTTTTATAGAATTCTATAGATCTTTCCAAATCTGAAACGGAAAACAAAAAATGATTGAGTCCTTTTATAGTCAATAGCATCACCTCTTTCATGAACACTCTTAATTTAATACGCCTTAAGGACAATAAAACCCTTCCATCGGCTTATCAAACAACATGAAAATGTCCTTGAAGTACGTTTCATCGACCAACTTGTCCAGCACTCCCTTGTAATACCCCGGCAAATTACGGACTTTCTTCTTCTTTGCTGCCATAACAGTAATCATTAATGCACGATACGCAAATAAGTCAGTTAGATACAGCCTCTATGATCCTATTATCTGTACAAGATCAGCATACCTTTTGTGACAATAGCTAAGGCATTAACAGCAATAAATAGGATGCATGAGCTTTATTCAATTGGTCAGAAAATATGTACAGGCTTACAAGTATTTATGCAGAGTTTTGTATGGTTAGACAAAGCCTGATATAGAGCCATTTCTAGCTGATACTCCTGTATGATGCTGCCCTGATACTGAGCCAAAGAGTAAATAAGGATTAAGTATCTACATTTAAATTTAAATAATTGTTTAAAGCTTTTAGGCTCATGAGGGGGATACATGGGGGGACTAGGGGGAGGCTGACTGGGAGGGTAGCTAACTTAAAATACATAACTTATATTTTTCATTTTAAGAGGAAATGCTCTCAGTCTAATGCAGTCTTAATACATCTCCCTTACTGAGTTTAGTTTTAAGATACCCTCCTTTATTAATGGCAAAGCATCTTTAAATTTTTTTATACCTTTAAGTAAAATGGGGAGGAAGGATAATATTGAGATTAAAGATGATAAAAAAGAGAGAGTCACTTTTCTCCCTCTCCAATAAACTTATTTCACTTGAAATGTTCTTCCTTTAAACTTAAAACAGCATGGACAGTAGCTAAATAGTAATGGAACATCCATTCATACCAAACTGGTTTCTCAAAATCATCTTTTTGCTTTAAATCATTGTGTCTGATTCCATAATTATTCACAATGCCAAAGATCATTGTATCATGTTTATCAGTTGTAAAATTTTTCAAGTCTTTTCTATATGGCTCTAATATATCAGCTAAAATATTTATAGCTTTCCTTTTTTCCTCTAAGTTTGAATCATACTTGAAAAACATCTTTATTGCAGTTTCTACTTGCTCTGTAACTGTATCACTTGTATGTTCTGGAAGGTCATTCTTTATTAGATTGTTAAGACCATTTTCTGGCAAATCAATTATGTAACCCTTCTCAGTTAATTCATAACCATCATCTAAATGCATCAAATATTTGTTAATTTCAACCCTAAATTCTATTTGTGCAGAATTTATGTTATCAGAGAAAATTTCTTGAAATTCTATATCCTCTAATTCATCACCAGGCCAAATAAACTCATGCAAAATTTCAATTAAGGTAAAAATTGTTACCTTGTCTAATCTATCACCATACTGTTCAATTGGAAATACATCTTTATTTCCTACATGGCTAAAAAGAAATGCTTCAGGACTTGGTTTCATTAATCTAGGTCTGCCTTTATATCCATTAAAAGCTAATCTAAAATCTCCTTTATCTTCAAAATAAGCATATGTGGCAATAAAAAACTCCCTAAACTTTTTAAAACTAATTTTCATATCATCTAAATTTATTTTTCCATTTCTAACGCCATAATATTGCATCAGTTACCCCCCAAAGTGTTTATAAATATATTCTCTTCTAATTATAAAGATTTATGGAAAAAAGTATATATGTTTCCAAGCATAATTACAAAATTGAGCAGATACCAAAGCACCTACCCTACACAGTAGTTTTTGCAAAGTTAATACCATCATTATAAGTAAAATAAATTCACTATTAAGATGAGCTATGAATATAATAGATCCATTTTCAGATAATTAAAAGGGAGGCTAAAGCATCAGCTCTCCTCCACTTAGTTAATCCTGAGAATAAATGTAAAGCTCATCTAGGCTAATGTTAATTCCACCTTTGATAAGTCTTTCTCTCCTGCTGTTAAATAGCTTTTCTAAAACCTCTTTCTTATCCTCAAAATGTCCAAAATGTATTTTCTTATGGCAGACTAAACAGATAGAAACTATATTAGCATGGATGTCTAGGCTACAATCAAACTGCTCCTGATACTGCATAGGGATAAGATGATGAGCCTCTACATAATTCTTTCCATTAAACTTTGAAACAAAATGCTTATGCTGATTGTCAAACTCACATAAATAGTCTGCATCACCCACAGACTCACTTGCATACTTAGGGTTTCTGCTCCATACTGTCCTATTGTTTACTGACCTGTGATTAGGTTTATCTTTTGGCATACTTAAAATGATTTAGAGCTACACTATACATCCTATGCCCTTTTTCATTCTTCTTTTTAAACTCAGGATTTCTAATTATTGTATCAATAAAGGCAGTATCAGTTAGGCTAAATAAATTAATCCTCTGTAAACCATAGTCTCCTAATTCTCATGATATTGTATTAATTGCTTTAGAATATCTCCCAATGGAGTATGGTTTTATATCTGTATAGATTTTTAACCACTCAGCAAAAGTATCTTTATTCATCATAGTTACTTTTCACACACTCTCTATTTATATTTCATTAATAATAATTATGAGTTAAGAGGATACAAAAGGCTAAAAAAAAGAGCAGATGCCTTAGCATCTACTCTTCAACCCCAATAGCCTTTACTCTTGTATTCCTGAGGATCTGCTAATAATCCTGTAGCCTTTGCATCCTTGCTTTAGCTTACTTCTTTAGTTGTTCTTTATTTCTTGCTGTCTCTCCAGTCCAATGTAGTCAATAACTCATCTTTAGACAACTGGATTACTTTCTTTTCCTTTAATATAGTCTGAGTTTCTTTGTTGTAGATATTTATGACATCAATAGCAATAAATACTTGTTTTGTCATTGAGTTATAGAATTTGATTATTTGTTCTACTGCCTCTTTTTCAATGTTTTTAAACAAGAAGGAGTCATGTATTATATATGGAATATCAGTAAGTGAAAATATAGCTAAGTCAAAAATTATTAAATTTGTATATGCTTTTCCAGTGCCTGTATTCTCAAAAAAATTATACTCATAATTATTGTAGGTTAGATCTAATTCAGGTGCAGTTCTTTTGACCTCATGAATTAGGTCATTTAACTTATCATTAATTTTCTTCTTAATGTCTTTAACTATTTCTTCTTTTATTTTATCAAGTTCTTCTGTTTTAGATGAAATATCTGATTTTAGAATTTCTAACTTAGTGTAATAGTCATTCTCTATTTGCAGATTCTTTAGTGTTGAAGAAAGTTCAATTAGATTATCTATAAATAAATTAAACTCTTCATTGGGATTTAGGAGTTCCTCTAATTTTATATTTATTTGATTGATTTCATTTTCTAAGTTTTGAATTTTTGCCAACAACTCTTTTCTTGCACTTTTCAATTCATCACTAAGAATAGAACTAATCCCTTTATGAAACAGGTCTATATTAACCAGTTTTTCTAGATTAACATTTGGGAAAAATTCTAAAAGACTATCAAATCCTGCACCTGAAGGTTTTTTTATACTCCTAATCCTATTCAACCTAGATTGGAAGTATTCTTTCTCCTCTAATAAGTCTTTTTTCATTTTTCTATACTGAATTAATTCACCAGTTACTATATCTTTAATATTGATGGAGAGACTATATGCACTTTTTCCTAACTTTTCAATTTCAGTATTTAGAATACCAATTTCTTTTTTGTTTTTTTCATATTTAGTCTTATTGATTTTGGGGATTAATTTCAGCCTTCCAGCACTATTTAAGACTTTCTTTGAATTATCCAACTTCTTCAAATATTCATCTTGTTGTGCAACGGTCTCAAATTCATTAAAGATTTTTATTAAATTGGTTACAGTATCAATATTTTTTTCAGATTGATGGTTGTGGAGAGGTTTTTTAACATTGTAATTATTTTTACCCCAAATTCTAGAAAAGGTGCTGACTGCAGCTCTAAATTTTAATTGCTGTGACTGTAGCTCATAGTGATTTTTTAATTCCTCTGTATAATCACCCAATTTAATAGTATCAAGCTTTTCCATTTTAGTGTTACTTCTATATACAACATCTTTATCTTCTGTGCCCCTAATAAAATGATAATCAAGCTCTTTAAACTCAAAAGTGAACCAAAAATCATGATGACCTAAGTTTGTAACAACATCACTATTATGTGAAAGGTATGTTTTTCCACCAAATATAAAGTCTATAATCATTAGTAAAGTTGATTTACCAATTGAATTTGTTCCTTTGGTATCACCTAAAACAACATTTAAACCTTTATGAAATTTTATGGTATCCTTTTTAAATATTACACTCCTAATCTCTTTTAACATATGAAACTACTCCTTTATTAAAATCCACTTTAATTGCATCCAATAGGAATAATACATCCAATGAGTAAATAAACTCATCTATTTCTCCAAAGTGCTCTTGTGTAGCAAAATATAGATCCTGTATAGTCATTTCATTTTTAATTATGAAATCAAGAATAAAGGTCATTTTTCCAATTATAGAATCATTAAAAGTTATTACCTTGTTTGGTACTAACATTAAAACACCTCACAATTCTGAATAAAAAAGGAAATTATTATGCCACAAGCACCTAAGGAGCTATTTTCAGTTTTTTTGGATAACCACTCAGTAAGTTGGTTATATATAACTTCTTGAGATGGCTCATGCCTACTTAAGGTGTCATAAAAAGATTTAACTTGTGACGAAATTTGATTAAATGATTTTGGATATTGGCTATCCAGTTGAGCAAATTGTTCTCTTATATATAAGTAATATTCTCTAATTTCATTCCTTATCTTATTTTTGGTTATTCTAACTAATGTCTCATCTGCTTTTTTGTCAAGCTTTAGTGCTCTCATATGTAGAGGTTTAGTTTCTGCCTCATTAAATCCTATTACTAATTTGCCTATAACCTCTTTTATCTCAGCCTCAATTTGATAATCATGATATTTTGCTCTTGTTTCACTTTTAATTAATATGTTTTTCTTGATGACGAATAGCTTCCTATACTCCTCAACAGTTCTAGGGTTATCAAATTTATTATGGCACTCTTCACATAAAGCAATAATATTATTTAAGTTATTTACATCTTCATGCAATCTCTCTTCATCCTTTAATAATTCAATCTCTTCTTTTGTAGGATTAAGAGGATATATATGTGCACCTTCCCACAGCTTATAATTCCCGCCTTTTTTTTCATACATGAGTGATTTTGTGCATAAAGGACACATATTTTCAACCTCTGAAAGTAATATTGAATTATCATTAGAGGTTAAGTTTCTTCTTTTGTTAGACATTTAGCACACCACCTTTAAACTACAGTAAAACTATTATACTACTTTAAAATAGATAATACCCTCTATTTTCTAACAATTTTCAACAAAATAAGAACTAGGCACTTTGCTCCTTTTCCTGAATTGACCTTTATTATGTCTACTTTTGTTCCTACTTTCTTTATCTCCATAATTCATTTGACCTTTCCTTAAAACCCTTGTAAATTCAGCTTTGTAATGAGGATGTATTGTAATTAATCTATTTCGTATACGATGGACAAGTCGAATGGATGGTGCACGTAGTCTGGAATCTTTACCTTTTCAAACAAGCCCATGGAGTATACTCGATAACTTACTACTGTATCCATTTGAATTACCCAAATGAACAGAGCAACAGCAAAATTGACTGTATGCTCTGTTTACAAATTAACCCTAAAGTTTATCTACTGCTTTTTAGAGGAAGAACTATAAGAGTGGACTTTCCTGCTACACGGCTAGCAGGACAGATAAGATCTATCGAGGAGGTTTTAGGACATGGGAAAAAGTGAACGGACAGTTGCAGAATTGGTACTCGATCAACTATCGTTATTCGGTGTAAAACGGATTTACGGTGTAGTCGGTGATGCGATTATCGGTCTCATTGACGCACTTGCAAAACAAGATCAAATTCAATTCATCGCAGTTAAACATGAATCTACTGCTGCTTTCATGGCCTCTGCAGAAGCGAAGCTGACAGGCCGGCTTGCAGTATGTACAGCAACGATGGGTCCTGGGGCAGCCAACTTGCTTAACGGGTTGGGAGACGCATATGCAGACAAAGCGCCTGTCCTCGCAATCACTGGCCAAGCACCGACGGATAAAATCGGAACAGAATTTCCGCAATATGTAGATCAGCAAGAGCTAATGAAACCATTCGCATCGTTTTCCGCTACTCTTGCCAATCAGGATGCAACAGTCGAACTTCTCCATAGAGCAGTGCGCAAATCACTCGGTCAGCGTGTTGTCACTCATTTGTCCATCCCAAAGGATCTTTTCATGGAACCCACTTCTGCAGTGCCGCGAGCTTTGCCAGAACAGATTGAGGGCTTTTCTTCTTTCACAACGGACAGCTTGAGCCAGGCAACATCCATAATGAAAACAGCAAAGCGCCCGATGATTCTCGCAGGCTTCGGAGCAGCCGCTGCGTCAGAAGAGGTGGAGAAACTTGCTGAATTATGGGGGGCTGGCATCTTAACTAGTTTAGGCGGAAAAGGTTTGTTGGATGAATCTTCCCCTCACCTGCTGCAAGGCATTGGCGAAGGCGGCAATCCGCATGCCGCCGATGTCTTGAAAGATGCCGATGTTGTCCTTCTTGCAGGCACGGCATGGTGGCCGGAAGGGTATGTCCCATCTGACGCACAAATTATCCAGATAGACACCCATTTCGATAAAATTGAAAAGAGCATCCCCGTTAAGCTCGGCATTATCGGATCAACAGAAGAAGTTCTTCCGCTTTTAAGGGAGAGTCTGCAAGGATTTTCTCGAGCTGAAGACTGGGTTGACCGTTGCCGGGAAGCTAAACAGAAATGGGCTGAACAAAATGAGCAGGAAGGCAATACTGCGGGGTCTCCCGTGCATCCTTCCCGTATTATGCGTGCCCTTGACAGAACAGTCGATGCAGATGCAGTTCTTTGCGTAGATACAGGCGACGGTACAGTGTGGTTGAATCGCAATTTTAGGCAAAAACAGCAAAGAATATTATTCTCCGGATACTGGCGGACGATGGGGTTCGGTCTTCCTGCAGCGATGGCGGCAAAGCTTGAACAACCGGAAAAACAAGTCGTAGCGATTGTCGGGGATGGCGGCCTGCAAATGACACTTGCCGATTTAACGACTGCGACTCGCTATGGACTCGACATTACTGTCATTGTATTAAATAACGGCTCACTTCAAATGGAAAGGGACAAGATCAATGTCATGAACAAAAAAGAAGTGGGAGTTGATCTCACAAACCCTGATTTCATCAAAATCGCCGAAGCATGCGGATGGAACGGATTCCATGTCGCAACTGATCCGGAGCTTGAATCCGTTCTAGAATCCGCCCTAAAAACAAAAGCACCCGCACTCGTGGACATCCAGACATCCCAAGCATTCTTCCCGGAAACCAACTAATGTTTGTCGCAATTATTACCTTTGTATAATTAATGGACACACCGAATGTGACATTGTTATACAAAGGTGTTTTTTTGAGTGGATAATACTGTTTCATACTCTATGTAAGTGGTAGATAGTCAGGATTTAAAATTAATTGATCAATCATTTACGAGATGAATTTATCGACTCACATCACAATGTAATGATGCCGCAATGAAATGATTTCATTCCGTAATACAACTAAACGACTGCAATACAAGGAAACCGAGCTGCATAGAAATCAAATTGATTCGCATCACACTAAAATCATTTGCAACGAAACGATTCCTGATCGTATCACAACCACCCCTGCTCAAGGACTATAAAACCCTTCCACCGGCTTATCAAATAGCATGAAAATGTCCTTGAAGTACGTTTCATCGACCAACTTATCCAGCACTCCCTTGTAATACCCCGGCAAATTACGGACTTTCTTCTTCTTTGTCGCCATAACGGTAATCATCAATGCTCGATACGCAAGATCCTCGAATACATGGCGATCGTCTTTATAGATTCCGAACTTCAACATGCGTCCTGATATGGCTCTATGAATTCCGTAGAATTCACGGGCTTGCTTTGTGTCTCCAATTGTCGTGACAAGCAAGTTTTTCATCCGACTGAATAGACTTGTGGATAACTTTGACGGTTCCAAAGGAGACGTGTAGTTAAGATCTTTAGATTTTAAAATAGATTTAGAAAGAAGAGCTTCGTTTGCTGGAAGCTGCTCGTTTTCCTTGTCCTCATGCGGTTTATCGTCATCGTCCCGGTCGTTCATTTTCCCCTGGTCATCAAAAGGTAAAATGATATAAATGTTGGCGCCGAGCCCGCTCATGACCGGCCGGATGTAATGGACTTTCTCGATGATGCCTAAATTGACGAGTTTGCGGATTGCACGTCTTACCGTTACGTTCGATTTCCCGATCGCTTCTTCGATTGTGCCGTGCTTCAAATGAGCAGCCCCATATTTTACAGAGTAACGACGGATGACGTCGAGCACGTGGCGGTCCGATTTCGTCAATTCGTCCCAGTGGGTCATCAGGTGCTGTTCAGCTGCAACGTCCATTTCAGCAATTGTTTCGAAGCGCGAGTATTCTTTCAAGTAGTGTGTCATGTACGATTCCCCCTTTTGCCCTCTATATAGATGGGTGGGGTCAAAAGGGATACTCCGAATAAGACATTTTTACAAATAGTATAAAATATCTATAAAGACGTCGGTGTCTCTTTCTTTTCTCAATATAAAAAACCACTTTCCTGATTGTGATCAGTAAAAAGTGGTTTTGTCGATTACATCGAGGTTTAGATAGCTTGTACAAAAATTAAATGAAAATAATCTTTATAGAACGAAAATAAGCTAACTTATTTTTTCTTGCCTGCATTGTCACTTACTTTGTTCATTTGTGCCATCATTTGATTAATCTTCTTTTGTGAAGGTTTTTGTCCCATTTGCATCATCATCATACGTAACATTTGTTCATTGATTGGCGGGTTTTCCTTCAAATATTTCATCATATATTGACGTGCAATGAAAAATCCGAGGGCCACACCAGCGATTAACGCGACGACGGCAATGAGGATTACCCAAATCGTGCTTACCATCCGCTATACCTCCTTCACTACCGTAATTCGAGAATACTCTACCATGATGGATTATACAACAAAGGGGCGGCGGATAGCAATGACTGGCAGTAAATAATTATATATAATGTCGAATTGAATATTAAAATAAGAACGACCGATTGTTCCCGAGTTGAGTTTCCTGTTTAATAGGCTTCAGCCACCCCCACTCGCCATGCTCGTCCATTACGGCAAAAAAACGATCATCCGCCCCGGATAATGCAACGAACAAGTCTAGGTCGAGCATACGCGAACCGTCGCAATACGCTTGAAGCGAATACGGCGTCAATGAAATATGGATCGACCCTTTCATCGGATGGGACAATTTATATTCTCCATCATCACTTTCGACCGTCGTAAAACTCTTTCCTAAATTGCTAAGGATTGCTTGGTCAATCGCGGATTCTTCGATTTCATCGCATAAATACTTAACTTCCTGTAAAGGTTCTTCCTGAGCATGATCCTTTAGCAAATCATAGAGCAGGCCTTCTCTGCCTAGTATAAATGATTGGTATCTTTTCTTCACTTTATAAATATCATAAGTTCTCATGACCGTCACCTCCTTTTTACATAGTCTATCGCAACAGAAGTAAAAAGTTTGTCAAAACACGGTAAAGAAAGGCACTATTGTTGTCGAAACCTTTCTAATAGTGAGTCATCTGTTTGTTGAAAAATGCCGCTTCGGAAATATGAGTCATATGACATTCCGAAGCGGCAAAAATTAGTTACGACCGAGAATCGTTTTCATTTCACGAACTACATTCTCTTCAGTGAAACCATACTCCGCAATGACCTTTTCCCCTGGAGCACTTGCTCCAAACGTGTCAATTGCCATGACTCCACCTTCGTCACCTACATATTTATGCCATCCTAGGGAGGCTCCCATTTCGATGGATAGGCGTTTTTTCACTGCTTTTGGCAGTACGCTTTCTTTATATTGCTCATCCTGCTGCTCGAACAAATCCCATGAAGGCATGGATACGACTGCAACTTCGATTCCTTCTTCACGTAGTTTTGCTTGTGCCGAGACAGCCAGGTTCACTTCCGAACCTGTAGCAATCAAAATTCCGTCGGCCACGTCTTTTTCGGCAGGTGAAATCGTATAAGCACCGCGTTTCACGCCATCCATTGCAAGTTCACCGGATTTCGGCAACACTTCTAGATTCTGACGGGATAAGACGAGTAATGTCGGTCTGTTCTTCGATGAGACCGCAATATTCCAAGCAGCCGAAGTTTCATTGCCATCAGCCGGGCGGATGACTGTCAATCCTGGCATTGAACGGAATGATGATAAATGTTCAACCGGTTCATGTGTAGGACCATCTTCACCTACTGCAATGCTGTCATGTGTAAACACGTATGTGACAGGCATGCCCATTAGAGCGGACAATCTGATTGCTGGTCTCACGTAATCGCTGAATACGAAGAACGTTCCACCGAACACATGTAACCCTCCGTGAAGCGCCATACCGTTCAAAGCAGTACCCATTGCAAATTCACGGACACCGAACCAAATGTTACGTCCTGTATAATCTCCCGGAAGGAAGTCTCCCGCACCTTTGATCGTCGTCTTGTTTGATCCTGCAAGGTCTGCGCTTCCACCGAAGAATGAAGGCAATACGTTTGCAATGGCATTGATTGCGTCTCCTGAAGCTGAGCGGGTTGCATGTGATGAACCAGCTTCATACGTAGGAAGCGCTTCTTGAAGTCCTTCAGGCATTTCACCCTTGATTGCAGCCTTCAATTGATTAGCTAAATCAGCATGTTCGCTTTCATATTGTGTAAACAGCTCGTTCCACTGTTGTTCTTTCTTGACGCCCAATTCATCGGTTGCCTCTTTGAATGTCTCATAGACACCTTCAGGAACACAGAAATCCTCTTCGTACGTCCACTTGTAGTATTCTTTCGTAAGCTTCATTTCGTCTTCGCCAAGAGGTGCACCATGGACGTCTGCCTTACCGGATTTATTTGGTGATCCATACCCGATGACTGTCTTCACTTCAATCATTGTCGGACCGCCTGAATTGCCTTTCGCCTCTTCAATAGCTTTTGAAACCAGTTCGATATTATTGCCATCTTCCACACGGATATAGTTCCAGCCATATGATTCGAAACGCTTACGGATGTTTTCCGTAAATGACATATCCAAATCTCCATCCAAGGAAATGTCGTTGCTATCATAGAGGACAATTAATTTATCCAATTGCAGATGACCGGCAAGGGAAATCGCCTCTGCTGCCACACCTTCCATGAGGTCACCATCGCCGCAAAGCGCGTACGTGTAATGGTCTACAATGTCGAAACCTGGACGGTTATAAGTAGCTGCCAAATGCTTTTCAGCCATCGCCATTCCTACTGCCATCCCAATTCCTTGTCCGAGTGGTCCCGTTGTCGCTTCAACACCGATAGTATGGCCGTATTCAGGATGACCTGGCGTTTTCGATCCCCATTGTCTGAAGTTTTTCAATTCCTCCATCGGCAAACCGTAGCCGCTTAAGTGAAGCAGGCTGTATAACAGCATGGAACCGTGACCTGCCGATAGTACAAATCGGTCGCGGTTGAACCATTCAGGATTCGAAGGATTATGATGCATATGTTTTGTCCATAGGGTGTAAGCCATCGGAGCAGCTCCCATTGGCAATCCCGGGTGGCCGGAATTCGCCTTTTCGATTGCATCGATGGATAACGTCCTAATCGTGTTTATTGCTAATTGGTCAATCTTTTCGGTCATTCAGAACATCCTTTCCCATGCTTTATCTTATAGTTGCAATTGTTATTACTTCTATAGTGTAGTCAATATATAGATGAAATACAATCCATCCTATGTTCGGATGTTCAGTTCAGAAACTTCTTATTCCGTGCATCTTTCACTTTGTCAGGTGTGACGTCGTTGCCTTGCGGATCGATTACTTTGACGTTCTCGATTGTGTCGCGCATGGATGAGCGAAATGTTTCCAAGTATTCTTTGCGCAGTTGAGTTTGTTCTTTTGCTTCTTCGATTGATAGGCCGATTGTTTTCGACTTTTTCGATAGTTCGTTGATTCGTTTAATTTTATCTTGAGATAACATGGTATTCCTCCAATTATTTCGTCCAACTTTTAATTGTTTGTGGTTTTAAACCGGATTTCCGCTGCGGGCGGTCGCTTTCCGTGGGCGAGCGCCAAGCCGCATCGTCGCTACGCTCCTGCTGGGTCTTGGCTGTCTCGCTTTCCCACTGGAGTCGCCGCCCTTCGCTCCAATCCTTTATGAAACACCAATTATTGAACAATCAAAGTCGAACTCATTAAAACTATACTTTGAAGGTATACAAAAAGAGCAGGAAGTGCAACCAATCAGCCTTCCTGCTCTAGTTCATATTCTTTATATCTTCTGTGGACCGTTGCTTTGCTTACGTTATGGCCAAGTCCTCTCAGTACACTTGCGATTTCTTCGAAGGTTAGTCCCTTTTGACGCAGTGATACAATTTCACTGATTGGGACTTCGATTCGTTCGCGTCCTTCTAGATTCCCTTTATTTATTAAATTCCGTTCTGGTCTGTACCCGTCACGGACTGCGCGTTTCATGCCTCTCCGGATTTTCGCGTTATGCAATTTACGTTGATATTCTTCCACAATTGCCAGTATCTCCAGCAGCATCGTGTCCATTTCATTCAATTGTAATGCGCCGTTATCATGGTTTGTAATGACGACGGTGTTTGTCTTGGCGAGCAAATGCAGGATGGCGACCCTGGCGTTCCCCCTGCCCAGTCTTGTTTCGTCTTGTATGAGTACGGCGTCAATCTTTTCGTCACGGATGCTGTCCAATAAGTCAAGCAATCCTTCGCGATCCATATCGTAGCCGCTATGTTTTTCCTTGAATATATGTACAATCTTCAGTCCAAGCTCATCTGCAAGTTTCTTCAGTTCCTCTTCCTGCCTGGATAATGAAGCTTCCTGTGAATCCTTTTCCGTGCTGACACGGCAATACAGGACGCATGTCTTCAATTTACCTATCATCATTCTTCTCCCGCCAATTCAGTCATCATCGAGTCGGGAAAGACTGGGTCAACTTTCGGCAATATTAATCTTTCTCCTGATTTTATTGTAGTGGACTGCATGTCATTTAGTTCCATTACTTTCGCAATCCATTTCTTCGGATGATCATTGTTGGAATAGTCTTGTGCCAATCCCCAAAGAGTATCCCCTTCTGCTATTGTCACTTCGACAAAAGAATTTGAAGCTGATTTAGCTTCTTTCATGACACCTACGATTGTGAAAGCTGTGCATAGGAAAAAAATTAATAGAATAAATCCGTATTTTTGAATGAAAGTCATAAAAAACCCCTCCAAGAATGTTTGTTCGGAATGCATGTTCCCATTATAGGACACGTTTTTTTAGAAGTCAACAAAACTTTCGAACCTTTGTTTGCCAATTGTCCGAACACCTGTTATACTCTCCTTAAGAAACGATTGCGGCTGCGGACATGCGTTCGCACAATTGTTAATCATTCATTCTATTAATTGGAGGGTGGAATTATGAAGAAAATCTCAAAGAGACAGCAGGATATCCTATCGTTTATCAAAGATGAAGTGAAGCTAAAAGGATATCCGCCTTCCGTGCGTGAAATCGGCGAAGCTGTCGGACTAGCTTCAAGCTCAACCGTGCATGGACATTTGGCTAGATTGGAAAGCAAAGGATATATCCGCAGGGACCCGACAAAACCGAGAGCGATCGAGGTATTGGACCCTGAAGGTCTGACGGCGCTGAAATCTGGCGTAGTCCACGTTCCGCTTGTCGGAAAGGTGACCGCAGGCTTGCCGATTACCGCAATTGAAAACATCGAGGAATACTTCCCTTTGCCGGATACGTACGGTACGTCTGACGATAAGCTGTTCATGCTAGAAATTGTCGGAGATAGTATGATAGAAGCTGGAATTCTAAATGGAGATTATGTCGTCGTCAAACAGCAACACACTGCAAACAATGGTGAGATTGTTGTCGCCATGACGGAAGAGGATGAAGCGACCGTAAAACGCTTCTTTAAAGAAAAGGATTACTTCCGATTGCAACCGGAAAATGAATCAATGGAGCCGATCATCGTCAATTCAGTTTCCATATTAGGAAAAGTTGTCGGCGTTTATCGCCAAATTCATTAAACAAAAGCGGAGGGTGGCGGTTAACCGTGACAGGCATAAGGCGGATCTGCGAAACGGCGATTTTGCCGTGTAGCGGAGCCGACTTATGACCCGATCGAATCGAACTGCGAAGGGTTCGATTTGCCGTATTTCTGCGGTTTTTGCAGAAATTAAGGCACCTTTCTACCCCCGGAGTCTAGACGGTACAAAAAAACAAGAGGATGACCGTGTCGATTGAATCGACCGAGTCATCCTCTTTTCATGTCAATTATTCATCATTTCATTTTTCAAAAGCTTATCCATTGAAGACATGACAGCAGCCTTAACATGTTCATATGTCAATCCACCTTGTACGTAGGCCGTGTAAGGCGGACGGATCGGGCCGTCTGCGGTGAGTTCGATACTTGAGCCCTGAATAAATGTTCCCGCTGCCATGATGACGTCATCCGTATAACCAGGCATATATGACGGTTCTGGTGCATAATGCGCATTTACCGGCGAGTTCTCCTGGATTGTCCTACAGAAAGCGATCATCTGCTCAGCATTTTCAAAATTTACGGACTGAATCAAATCGGTCCTATCAGTTGAATAATGTGGAGTCGTATTGAGTCCGAAGCTTTCTAGGAATCCTGCTGTAAAGAGAGCCCCTTTCACAGATTGACTGACGACGTGCGGCGCAATGAAGAAGCCTTGATACATTTCTAACAACGTATCAAGAGATGCACCCGCTTCAGCACCGATTCCAGGTGATGTCATACGGTAAGCACATTTTTTCACGAGGTCTGCACGTCCCGCAATATACCCACCTGTCCTAGCAAGACCCCCACCTGGATTTTTTATGAGTGAGCCAGCCATCAAATCGGCACCTACTTCAATCGGCTCTTTCGTCTCAACGAATTCACCGTAGCAATTATCGACAAATACGATAAGTTCCGGATTAATCGATTTAACAAAGCGGACCATTTCCCCGATTTCTTCAACAAGGAAGGAAGGACGGTCCGAATACCCTTTTGAACGTTGAATGCCGATCATTTTCGTTTTGCTATGAATATTCTTCTTCACTTCTTCAAAATCGACTGCGCCGTCTTCCTGCAGATCGACGTGTTTGTATGTGATTCCCCAATCTGTAAGCGATCCGGTATCCTCACCATTTCCGGACACGATTGAATCTAGTGTGTCGTATGGTTTACCCGTTATATAAAGGAGTTCATCCCCTGGCCGGAGTACGCCGAACAAGCTCGTTGAAATGGCATGTGTTCCCGAGATGATCTGGTTACGAACGAGACAGGCTTCCGCGCCGAATGTGTCTGCATATACTTGTTCAAGCACATCCCTGCCGCTATCATCATATCCGTAACCCGTAGAGCCGGTCAGATGAAAATCGCTCACCATGTTTTTTCGGAAAGCTGCCAGCACTTTCCGTTGATTGTAAAAGGCCGTCTTTTCAACTTTTCTAAAATAAGGGGCTAGTTTTTGTTCAGTTTCTTCCGCTTTCGTTTCGATTTCGGAAGTAAATTCATGTATCTTCATTCCAATTTCCTCATTCCTACAAATAGTCACTAGTATATCTTATCAGTCTAATGGAATTGGTCAATCGAAAATGATCGGGATTGGCAGAGCCTCTATTTTGATATACTATATGAAGTGTTTGGAGTAAGGAGGAACATCATGGCTTGGGAAGTTTTCAGTTTTATCGGTACGGCGGCTTTCGCCATTTCCGGAGCGTTAGTTGCACAGGAAGAGAAATATGATATTTTCGGAGTATATATATTAGGGATGGTGACGGCGTTCGGCGGAGGTGCCTTACGAAATGTTCTCCTTGGACTGCCTTCATCCGTTTTATGGAGCCAAGATTTCCTTTTCATCGTCGCTTCGGTATTAATAACATTCATCTTCTTTTTTTCCAAAGCGATCATCAGCCATTGGAATCGATGGGGTACGTACTTTGACGCCATTGGATTGGCGGCATTTGCCATTCAAGGGGCGATGCTTGCAGTCAATATGAATATGTCGCTTTACGCAGTAATGGTTGCCGCTGTATTGACAGGTGCAGGCGGCGGAGTGATCCGGGATCTACTCGCTGGCAGACGCCCCCTCATTTTTAAAAAGGATATTTATGCAATTTGGGCGGCAGGTGCAGGTTTCTTTGTTGGAGTCGGTCTCTACGACTACGATTGGGCGCTATACGCACTGCTCGTTATCGTCGCAGCCCTGCGAATCTTATCCTTTCTTTATCACTGGGAGTTGCCTCGCAGTGATTGATAATATACTCAATAGAAAAAGGAACAGGGCGAGCCTGTTCCTTTTTCTATTGGGACATATGTTTTTTATTCCTCATCCTTTAACACTACAGGTTTTGCAGGCACATACGTCGAAATTGCATGCTTGTAGATCAATTGCTGCTTGCCGTCCGATTCCAATAGAACGGTGTAATTATCATATGATTTGATAAGACCTTTCAACTGAAAACCATTCAATAGGAATACAGTGACGAACGTGTTATTTTTCCGTAATGAGTTCAAAAATGTTTCTTGCATGTTACCTTGTGACATACACCCCAGCCTCCAATTGCTTCTATATTTCTCTTGCCTTTTTACTTATTCGATTCCGCCTCTTCAAAACCCTTCAAAATCGATAAAATTCCATCTACAATCTTTCCTTTGTCTACAATTGCATCAAACCAAGAGATTTTCACTTTGTTTCGAAAATACGTCATTTGGCGCTTCGCATAATGACGAGTATTTTTCTTGATTAGCTCTACTGCTTCATCCAATGAGATGGCACCTTCAAAATATTGATAAAGCTCCTTATATCCAATCGCCTGGACCGATTGGACATTTCGGACGCCCTTTTCCCACAAACCTCTCGCCTCTTCCAGCAGTCCATCCTCCATCATTTGATCGACCCTTACATCGATTCGCTCGTAGAGAACTTCCCTGTCGAGTTTAAGACCGACGATTAAATGATCATATAATGGCGCCTCACCAGCCCCTTGTTCATGCTCATTCTTCGTTTTGCCAGTCACTTCGATGATTTCAAGCGCACGTATCAAACGGCGGTGGTTATTAGGATGAATTTTATCTGCACTTGCAGGATCCAGTTTATGTAGTCGCTTGTACAGACGCTCAGCGCCGCCTTCCGACTCAAGTTCTTTTTCCAACGCAGCTCTGACTTTTTCATCCCCCGCCTCTTCGGTAAATCTGAAATCGAAAAGGACCGACTGGATATACAAGCCCGTACCGCCGACAATGATCGGCTGTTTGCCTCGGCTCCGAATCTCTTCGATACAGTTACGCACAGTCGACTGGTATTCCGCTACAGAAAACGACTCGGTCGGTTCCTTGATGTCGAAGAGATGGTGGGGAATTCCTTCCTTTTCTTCTTCTGTTATTTTCGCTGTGCCGATATTTAATCCTTTATACACTTGCATCGCATCACCATTGATAATTTCCCCATCAAGCCTTTTGGCAAGCTCGATGCTTAGCGCAGTTTTACCTGATGCAGTCGGTCCGACGATTGCGATGACTTTATCTGATTGATTCATTCTATTTTTATCCAATCCTTTATAAAAATAAATACTTGTTCCCTATTCACTTCATTCAACATTTCATGGCGACCGCCTTCGTATAACATGACTGTTATATTCTCGATTCCGGCATCGGTAAATTGCCGAGCAGCGTGCCAGACGCCTTTGCCTTTATTGCCAACAGGGTCATCTAGTCCTGAGAGGAGAAGGATCGGCAATCCGCTAGGGACTTGTCGGATGTTGTCCAGATCATTGATTTTCGCAAGCCCGTCGAAAAGATCGTTGAAAAAGCGGGTTGTCGGCACGAAACCGCATAACGGGTCATTAATGAATTTTTCCACCGTTTCCATGTCTCTCGATAGCCAATCAAAAGGTGTTTTTGGAGTTCCTACTATTTTATTGAAACCGCCGAACACCAACTTGTTCAAGAAGTAGTCGGGTTCGTCGAATTTCGTTGCCTTGCCTTTCATATGAGCCAAAGCTTGTCCTATACTTCGGCCAAAACCAGGGTCGCCAGCGGTTCCTGAACAAATAAGCTTATCGAGTTCACTTCCGAACCTTTGAGCGTATCTCCTTGCTACAAATGAACCCATACTATGCCCGAAAAGGATCACACTGGGTACTTGGAATTTTTGCCGGTAAAAGCCGATGATTTCATGAGCGTCTTCAACGATCCGATCAAATCCGACCGTATCGCCAAAATCTCCTAATTTCCCATTTAAATCGGCTGTCCGGCCATGGCCGCGATGATTATGGCCGGATACTGCAAAACCTTCGCTTGTGAGAAATGTTATGAACTCTTCGTATCGACCGATATGCTCCCCCATTCCATGGAGAAGATGAATATAGGCGATAGGACGTTCTGGAGGTTGCGCATAAACAGTATGGATGGAAAAACCATCTGACATCTTCAGCACCTGTTCATTCACACACGCTCACCAACCTTTCCTTCAGCTTCTTTAATATGTTGCTCCAATTCGGCGAGATGCCGCTCTTTCGTTTCTTCGGAATAGGAAAGGATGGCTCCCATATAGTCCGTTGCCGCCTCTTTATACAGTTTGGCATACGCAATGTTAAAGAAGAGATCACCTTTCCTTCTTATGAAAAAGTCTGAAGGCGTCATCGCCATTTCGTAGTGAATCGCATAAAGGATTTCCGCTTTCCACATGGCCGGCAAAACTTTCTCCTCTGTTGAAACAGCACTGACATAGTTAAAGACCTGGTCGACATTCGTTCCGTACAAGGAAGCAAGCGTCCTTCCTTCTTCCTTTGTAAGTCCATACAATTCGGCTTCATTCGATTTGCTTTCAATGAAAATGGCGAACTGTTCTTCACTCTCAAAGTCTCCGCCAGACAATGGGAGATGCTCCGTTACGCATGGACCAAACGATGTTGTCGGAATTCGATTTACGACGTGGTCCACGACGGTTTCAGCCATTTTACGGTAGCCAGTCAATTTGCCTCCTGCAATGGTGATCAATCCTGTACCCGCTTCCCAAATTTCATCTTTCCGTGAAATTTCGGATGGATCCTTCCCTTCTTCGTAAATTAGCGGCCGTACACCCGCCCAAGTCGATTCGACATCGTTGCGGCCCGCTTTCACTGAAGGGAACATATAATGGAGTGCATCAAGAAGATAAGCGATGTCTTCTTCGTTTGCAATCGGATTGGCCCGATCACCATCAAAAAAGGTATCTGTCGTACCGATATACGCTTTATTGCCTCTCGGAATGGCAAAAATCATCCTTCCGTCAGGCGAATCAAAATAGATCGCTTGACGCAAAGGAAAAATCGCCTTATCTATAACAATATGGGTTCCTTTTGTCAATCGCAACCGTTTGTCATTAGACAATTCGTCCTTTTCCCGCATTTCATCCACCCAAGGGCCTGTTGCATTAACGACTACGGAGGCGCTTATGTCCATCACTTCTCCGGTGAGCATATCCCGGGCAGTGACACCCGCCACTTTTCCGTCATGATAGGTAAATTGCTCGGCTTTCATGTAGTTAAGGCAAAGCGCACCTTTTTGGGCAGCTTTTTTCAATATTTCAATCGTCAGCCGTGCATCGTCTGTACGGTATTCCACATAATGTCCGCCGCCAAGCAAGCCTTCTTCCCGCACTAATGGCTCCATTGCTAGCGTCTCTTCGGCTGACAGCATTTCACGGCGCTCGCCCTTTTTTACGCCCGCCAATTTATCATAGACGAATAATCCAGCAGAAGTCGTCAGCTTTCCGAATGAGCCGCCTTTATGGAAAGGAAGAAGCATACGCTCGGGCTCCGTCACGTGCAAGGCATTGCGATAGACGATATCCCTTTCCCTGCCGGTTTCCGAAACGATTTTCAATTCCATCTGTTTCAAATACCGCAAGCCTCCATGGATGAGCTTCGTCGATCGGCTGGAAGTACCCGCAGCAAAATCCTGCATGTCGATCAGTGCGACGGATAATCCCCTCGTCACCGCGTCCAGAGCAATGCCGGCACCGGTTATACCTCCTCCGATGACGAGCAGGTCAAACTGATAGTCGCGCATGAACTGTTTCACTTTCGGTCTTATGATCGATGATAACATCCTTCGCTCTCCTCCAGTCAATGTTTAAAAGCCCGCGCAGCCTCAACTGCCTTTTTCCAGCCGCCATACAAGGCATCTCGCTCTTCCACTGCCATCTTCGGGGAATATGTCCGCACACCAGCCCACAATGCTTCCACTGACTCGCAAGATTCGAAAAAGCCCGTTGCAAGCCCTGCAAGATATGCCGCCCCGAGTGCCGTCGTCTCTAAATAAGCCGACTGCTCGACTTCAATCTGTAGCAAGTCGCTTTGGAATTGCATGAGGAATGTATTTGCTACAGCGCCTCCATCCACACGCAAAATATCGATATCGATACTTGCGTCCTTTTCCATCGTTAAGAGCACATCTTTCGTCTGATATGCGAGCGATTCGACTGTCGCCCGGATGAAATGCTCTTTTTCCGTTCCTCGAGTCAATCCGAATATAGCCCCTCTAGCATCCGAATCCCAATAAGGTGTCCCGAGACCGACGAATGCTGGTACGACATAAACACCTTCCGTTGAAGCAATCCGTGTCGAATACATTTCCGAATCAGCCGCTTTTTGGATCATGCGCATTCCGTCCCTGAGCCATTGGATAGCGGAGCCTGCGACAAACACACTGCCTTCAAGAGCATATGTAATCTTCCCATCCAGTCCCCACGCTATCGTTGTAAGCAGTCCATTATCGGAAGCCACAGGCTGCTCACCCGTATTCAACAACATGAAACAACCAGTACCATACGTATTTTTGGCCATGCCTTCGTGAAAACACGCTTGCCCGAACAAAGCGCATTGCTGATCGCCCGCGGCGCCGGCAATCGGAACGGAAGCCCCGAAAAAGACGGATGGATCTGTATGGGCATAGATTTCAGAGGACATCCTTACCTCCGGGAGCATGCTCATCGGTATATCAAGCATTTCACATAGCTCTTTATCCCACTGCAGATCGTGGATATTGAAAAGCATTGTCCGCGAAGCATTCGAATAATCGGTCACATGAACCGCTCCATCCGACAGCTTCCAAATGAGGAACGAATCGATTGTACCGAAGAGCAGATCCCCTTTTTCCGCCCGTTCACGTACACCTTCCACCTCATCGAGGATCCACTTCACTTTTGAGCCGGAAAAATAAGGGTCGAGCTGCAAACCGGTCTTTTGACGGACACTTTCTTCCTTGCCGGCTTCCCTTAACTCGTTAATAATGTGCTGGGTCTGTCTCGACTGCCAAACAATTGCATTATAGACAGGTTGTCCAGTGTGCTTATCCCAGACAACTGTCGTCTCCCTCTGGTTTGTAATGCCAATCCCATCGATATCCTCCGGTTGATGTCCACTTTCCGTCAGAACTGAAGCGATGACGGATAAGACAGAACCCCATATCTCACTGGCATTGTGCTCCACCCAGCCCGGCTTGGGAAAGATTTGCCTGAATTCCCGTTGCGCAGTATGGACAATCTCACCTTTCCGATTGAACAGGATTGCCCTCGTGCTAGTCGTTCCTTGGTCGATCGTTAATATGAACTCCCCCATTGTCTAACCTCTCCCTTGTTCAACTATTGGATTGCCACAACACTTACATAATTCGACATTCCATACGACTACATTACCCTCTTAAACATTTTTTCAATTTCATAAGTTGAAAAATGGATAAGGACTGGCCGTCCATGTGGGCATGTATACGGATTCTCCGCAAGCGATAAATCGTTCAGCAGCCTCTCCATATCTGCAATCGATAGATGATGATTCGCTTTAATGGAACGCTTGCAGCTCATCATGATCGCTGTCTCTTCACGTAGCTTCCCAATATCTATTTTCCGCGTCGTCAGCACTTGTTCTATCAATTCTTCGATAAGAGTTGATGCTTCACCAGGCGGAAACCAGGCCGGATATTCCTTTACTGTGTAGGAGGAAGGGCCGAATTCCTCTAGAAAGACGCCAACTTCATTTAACGCTTCCCGATTCTCCTCAATTTTCACCATATCGTCGCCTGAATAATGGAAGATGAGCGGCATTAGCAACATTTGCCTTTCATCTTCTTCTACTCTACTCAATTTTTCCCTGAAGAATTCATATTTAATCCGCTCTTGGGCAGCATGCTGATCAATCATGTAAAATCCATCTTCATTTTGAGCGACGATGTACGTGCCATGGACTTGGCCGACTGGCACGAGTGACGGGAATCTCTTTTCCTTCGTTTCAGTTGTTTCGGGATCAGGTGTTTCCTGAACCTCCTGGGTTTCCTGCTTTTCCTGCGTTTCCATTATCTTTTCAGGTTGAACCGTTTTCACACTTTCTTCCTCAACGGGTTCGTAAACTGTTTGCAACGGTTTCGTCTCGATTTGATTCGTTTCGATTTCTGGCTCTTCCTGCTCAATTATTAACTTCTCTTTTTCAACTTCCCTTTCCTTCCAAACGATAGCTGGGCGAAATTCATTCCAAATCGTCACTTGCTCGGAAGGGACTCTTTTGACAGGCTCCCGTTTTACCGCATCAGGTACGATAATTGACCGCTTCACCGCTTCTCGAACAGATGATTTGATAAGGTCGAATAGATCGCCCTCTTTGCTTAGGCGGATATGCTGTTTCGCAGGGTGTACGTTTACATCCGTCAAAAACGGGTCTGTTTCAACGTTGATGACAGCAATCGGGTAGCGTCCGATCGGCAAATATGTGTGCAAGCCATCGAGCACAGCCTGGTTCGCAGCATAGCTTTTCACCCATCTTCCATTGACGATCAATGTCATGTAGTTTTTGGATGCCCTTGTCATCTCAGGCAAAGTGACGTATCCATCCACTTTGAAATCGGCATTCTCTCCTCCGAATGGCACCATCTTCCGTGCGACTGCCATGCCATAAATATCCGTGAGGACCTTCCGGCGATCCCCGCTGCCTGACGTACGCAAGAGAGTCTGGCTATGATGGGACAGTTTGAAAGCGATATGGGGATGACTAAGCGAAAGACGGTTGACGAGATCTATCGTATGACCGAGCTCGGTTTGGATCGTTTTCATATATTTCAGCCTTGCCGGCGTGTTATAAAAAAGTTGTGAAACTGTCATATCAGTCCCTTTTCTGAACGCAGCATTCGATTGTTTAAGAACGATACCGCCGTCTAGCTGCACTTCCGTCCCTTCCGTTTCCCCATCCGACGTGAAGAGGCTGACCTTCGACACGGAAGCGATACTTGCAAGCGCCTCCCCCCTGAACCCAAGGGTCCTAATCCGGAACAGATCGTGTTCATTCGATATTTTGCTCGTTGCATGGCGCTCAAACGCTAGGACCGCATCGTTACGTGACATCCCTTTTCCATTATCGGTCACCCGAATGGAAGTGAGCCCGGCTTCTTCAAGCGCTATTTCAATCGATGTACTGCCAGCGTCAATCGAGTTCTCAACTAATTCCTTTACAATCGAAGCCGGTCGCTCGACTACTTCCCCCGCAGCAATTTTATTGGATAATGAATCATCCATGACTGAAATGATATCCATCGAATCCCTCCTTAAGTCTGTTGGTCGTAAAAAATGATTTTAATAGGCGGGCGGGACGTAACTAATCAGTCTGCTTTATTACCCGAATCTAATTGTTTCTGCCAATCAAGGATCAAGTTCATCGCTTGCATCGGCGTCAAGTTCATTAAATCTATCTGTTTCATCTGGTTTAATACGGATTTATCCAATTCCGACATCGGATCTGGTTCCTCCTGCAAATCGAAAAACGTCAATTGCTCTGATGCCGCAGTCGCTGCAGCTGCCTGTTCTCCGCTTTCAAAAACATCGAGCAGCTCTTTGGCGCGAACTACGATCGTATCCGGAAGACCGGCCAACTGGGCAACGTGGATGCCGTAGCTTTTATCCGCCGGACCCGCCATCACTTTGTGAAGGAAGACGACTCTCCCTTCTTGCTCCATAGCCGCGACATGGACATTCACGAGTCTTTCCAATGCCAAGTCTAGTTTTGTGAGTTCATGGTAATGTGTTGAAAATAACGTGTTCGCTCCAATTTCATCATGGATGAATTCCATCATCGCCTGTGCAAGCGACATTCCGTCGTACGTCGATGTTCCTCTCCCGATTTCATCAAAGAGAAGCAAGCTGTTCTCGGTTGCATTTGCAATGGCATATTTAGATTCCATCATTTCCATCATGAACGTACTTTGGCCGGATGCAAGATCGTCTGCTGCTCCGATCCTCGTGAAAATCTGGTCTGTCACAGGAAGGATTGCAGACTCGCAAGGCACGTAACAGCCGATTTGAGCCATGATGACCGTCAAGGCGACTTGCCGCATGAATGTACTTTTACCGGACATATTCGGACCGGTGATGAGAAGCATGTTTGCCTCTTCGGTCAATTTGCAGCTGTTCGGCACGTATAATGAATGATCCATCATCTTCTCTACGACGGGGTGTCTTCCGTTTTTAATTTCCAATGCCCGACCGTCATGGAATTGCGGCCTGACGAACCGCTGCTTTTCTGACACTTCCGCGAAAGATAGGAGTACATCAAGCTCTGAGAGGACGCCAGCCAATTGTTGCACTCTACGAATATGGTTTTTCATTTCATCACGCACATCGCAGAAAAGGGTGTATTCCAGTTCCTGGCCTTCCGCCTCGGCGTTGAGGATCAAATCTTCCTTCTCCTTCAACTCGGAAGTGATATAGCGCTCTGCATTGGCAAGCGTCTGCTTGCGCTCATAGCGGCTTAAATCCGCCAGATGGATATTGGATTTCGTAATTTCAATGAAATAGCCGAAAATGCGGTTGTAACCGATTTTCAGATTTTTAATACCCGTACGCTCACGTTCCTCGCGCTCGAGTCCCGCAAGCCATTCCTTTCCATTTCTAGAAGCATCCCTATACTGATCGAGCTTTTCATGATAGCCGTCTTTAATGATGCCGCCTTCTTTGACAGAAAGTGGTGGATTTTCTGCAATGGACGCCTCCAAAAGATCGAGTACTTCTGAACACGGATCAATCTGTTTAGCGAATCGTTGCAGTCGCTCGTGGCCGGACTGCTGGAGGGCATTTTTCAAATGAGGTACACGTCGCAGTGAGTTTCGCAGCTGAGCAAGATCCCTTCCACTAGCACTTCCCATAGAGATTCTTCCCGACAATCGTTCAAGGTCGTATACTTCCTTCAAGGATGCTTTCAGGTCATCACGAAGAAAGTAATCTTCAATTAAATCGGACACGATCATAAGCCTGTCCTCAATTGCAGCCCTGTCGGCAAGAGGCTGATGGATCCATATTCTTAATTTCCTTGCACCCATCGCCGTTGATGTCTCATCCAATAGCCAGAAAAGCGTTCCTTCCTTGCTTCCATTGCGGATCGATTGGACAAGCTCGAGATTTCGCATCGAGTTGGCATCAATCGATAGCTTGCTGGATTTCTGTATATATTCAAATGGACGCAAATGATCCAAAGAGGACTTTTGAGTGCGTTTCAAATAAGAAACAAGAATTTCACACGCCTCGCTTAATTCGTCAGGAATATGCGGTTGAGCGTTCATCGAGCTTGTTTCAGCGTCTCCATTTTCCATTGAGAGGACAATATCCCTTTTTGCCATCCACTCATTCAAGGTGATGTGCAATCGTTCCCTTACAACTATTTCCTTCATTCCGAGCGCTTCAATTTCTCCGATCAATGTCCGTTCATCCCCAGAGACGATTTCAGCCTTTCCTTCACCGGTCGCTAAGTCCACATAGGCTAGCGCATAACGTCGTTCATCCAACTGGTCAGCAGCCCCGATAAAATGATTCGCATTGGCATCTAGAGATTTGCCTTCCGTAATTGTTCCCGGAGTGACCACTTTCACGACTTCCCGTTTCACAATCCCTTTCGCAACCCTCGGGTCTTCCGTCTGTTCACAGATGGCCACTTTATGGCCTTTGCGAACCAATGTCTCAATATAACCCTCAGCTGAATGGAAAGGCACTCCGCACATCGGAATTTTGTCCGTACTCCCTCCATCCCTGCTCGTCAAAGTAATTTCAAGAATATTGGATGCTTCTATAGCGTCGTTGAAGAACAGCTCATAGAAGTCTCCTAAACGGAAAAAGAGAAATGCATCTTCATATTCGGCTTTCACTTGTAAATATTGTTGTATCATCGGTGTATATGTAGTCATTCCAGAACCTCGCTCATCTTGCGTTTTCTTATATTATAACAAAACATGAAGCTCCAAAGTAACAAAGCGGAAAAACTGGTTCCATCTCAATAAAAAAAAGCCGGATGCTCCCTCCGGCTTAAAACGGACGTGAATCTTTCCCTCTGTCATCATGACGTTTTTCTTCATCTGCTTTGTGATGGTGATGATCATGTTCGTGTCCATGGCCTTGATGAGAAGATGATTCATCCTTGAATGACCATTCTTCTTCGAATTGATGAGGATGGACAGTGATGCACACTTTTGTTTCACCAACGACTTCCGCAACCAATTCCCTTTCCACTTTAATGATGAATTTTTCCCCGCACTCAGAAATGAGTGCTTCCGTGCAATTCGGATGTTGGACGACATTGACAATAATTTCTTCCTGACCGGACACCGGCTCATCCCGATAATGGAGCCTAATCCTATCCTTATACGGCACCGATTCCGAATAAACGGAAGTCTTGGAGTGATCATGGTGCGAATACCAGACATTCACATCGAATTTCCCAGTCACTTCAATGTAACGTCCCACTTTCTTCGCATGATGCGTGTGGTTGATCACCCAACAGCCCAATATGCTCGACGGATTATTCGGCGGCTTCAGCGAGACGTTCGATTCCGTCCTTAGCTTCCCTTTAGCAATGACTGCCTTCGTCACAATTTGCCGTAAATTCTTCAGTTCGTTTCCTCCTTCGTTGACGTCTATTTATCCTATGCACCAGAAGCCCAGAAAGTGAAAAAACCGACGAGGAAATTATCCTCATCGGTTTACATTATGATAACGGCTTATGTTTTGTATTTTTGACGTACGATCCAGTTTCTCCGCGTCGGACATCTCCGCCGGTGGATTCAATGATTTCGTCCGTTACACTGTTGGCTATCGTGTTCGAGACAAGCTGGAGAAGTTGGTTCACGTCAATCTGTGATTGCTTGAACTCTTGTACAATCGGAACTTCGTCGATTTCTGCTTGAATTGCCTCAATTTTGCCTTCGATAATTGCAAGAGCCCTCTCTTTTTCATACATTTGGAAATTGACCGCTTGTGTTTGCAACGATTTCAAGCTCGCGATTTTTTCACGGATTTTTTGGTTTTCATTAATCTGTTCTTCCGCACGTTTGAAAAATTCAACTTGTTCTGTATTTGCGATCATATGCGCAATTTCCCGCGCTTTTTCGATTATCTCTTCTTTAGTATAAAGTTTTTCCATTATGACATCACCTTTTCCTCTTTTACGACACCGATAAATTCGCCGTCGAGCGACCATGTTTTGGCCTCAGTAATTTTCACATTGACAATTTCACCGATCACCGAACGTGGGGCTTTGAAATTGACTAGTTTGTTCTTCTCTGTGTAACCGGCAAGCACATCAGGATTCCTTTTACTTTCTCCTTCGACAAGCACTTTGACGACTTTGCCTTTGTATGGCTTCATCGCTTCCGCGGACATATCATTGACGAGCTTATTGAGGCGTTGGAGACGTTCCTTTTTCACTTCCATCGGTATGTTGTCCACCATCTTGGCAGCAGGAGTACCTTCCCGCGGAGAATAAATATACGTATAAGCCATTTCGAATCCGACTTCCTTATACAAAGAAAGCGTTTCTTCAAACTGCTCGTCCGTTTCATTCGGGAAGCCAACGATGATATCCGTTGTCAACGTGACATTCGGGATGGCAGCCTTAATTTTACCGACAAGCTCTAAAAACTGTTCCCTTGAATATTTCCTTGCCATAATCTTTAAAATATCGCTTGAACCCGATTGGACAGGCAAATGGATATGATCGAGCAAGTTTCCGCCTTTTGCTAGAACTTCAATGAGATGATCGTCGAAGTCTCTTGGATGGCTCGTCGTAAAGCGGATACGTGGGATATCAATCTGACGAAGGTCATCCATCAAATCCCCTAGGCGATAATCGATATCGTCAAAATCTTTGCCGTACGCATTGACGTTTTGCCCAAGGAGGGTGATTTCCTTATACCCATGTGCAGCGAGCTGTCTGACTTCCTGAATGATGTCTTTAGGACGTCTACTACGCTCTTTTCCTCTCGTGTACGGCACGATGCAATACGTACAGAACTTGTCGCAGCCATACATGATGTTGACCCAAGCTTTTATATTTCCATGTCTGACTTTTGGAAGGTTTTCAATGATGTCCCCTTCCTTCGACCACACTTCGACGACCATTTCTTTGGACATATATGCTTCGTGCAGGATATTCGGCAATCTATGGATATTATGTGTCCCGAAAATCATATCGACTTGATCGTATGTTTGCAGGATTTTATTGACGACAGATTCCTCTTGCGACATGCAACCGCATACCCCAATGAGCAAATCCGGTCTTTCAAGCTTCAACGGCTTCAGATGTCCCAATTCACCAAACACCTTGTTTTCCGCATTTTCCCGGATTGCACAAGTATTCAAAAGAATGACGTCTGCATCATCCACCGTGTTCGTCGCTTCGTATCCCAAGCTTGTGAAGATGCCAGCCATTACTTCGGTATCATGTTCGTTCATTTGACAACCGTATGTACGGATATAAAATTTACGTCCATCGCCCATTCCACGAAAGCGTTCTTCGATTTGGAAATCGTCGTGGTAGGCAATTTCCTCTTTTCCTCGTTTTTTTGCTTCCTTCAAGGATGGAGGTGTATAGACAGTCTCAAAATATTTACTATAGTCCTTTTCCGGTGCAGATCCAGTTTTGACTGAATCCGGTTTGACAAGCCCGGCTTCCAGGCGTTGTTCTTCATTCATGCAAAAACTTCCCCTTTCTTCAAACCTTGTGGGAATTGAACAGATTCGACTTCATTATACATGAACATCTTACTAGTTTGAAGTGGCGTGTTTTTTTTCACTTCTGGAATTCAGTAGTTTTAGGCAACTGTGTGACAAGATAACGGATTCTCTACAAAACGTTATTTATAAGAACAGATGTTAATAAAAACTTTGATTTCCGCTCTAGGTGGACGCTTTCCGCGGGCACGGCTTCAGCCGCTTCCTTCGCTTTGCTCAGTCCAGGGTCTTCAGCTCGTGCTGTTCCCGCAGGAGTCGCCACCTTCCGCTCCAATCAACAGAACTAGCCAGCAAATTAAACATTTCAATAAAGACAATATTAAACATCAGATTGTCAGAATGACCTGCAATGCGGTCTAATAAATAATCTATAGATTACTCATAGCGGAATCGATTTGAAAGGTGCATGCTTTTTATAAGTAATCACTGTAGTTTTTAATAATTGGGTATTTTATTAAAACCAATAGAAAAACAAGTGAAGGTACCTGTTTCGCCACCTTCACTTGTTTAAGTAGGAAAATATAGAAAATCGCCAGAAAAGGCGAGACTCCTGCGGGAAAAGCGTTAGCCGAAGACCCCGCAGGCAAAGCCGTTACGAAGAACGGATTTTGCGACCATAAGCGATAGCGTTGGGAGCAGCGGATGTATAAATTCTGCGAAGAACGCAGAATTTATACAAATCGAACCCTTGGCTGTTCGATTGGCTAAGGCAACGCCCGCGGAAAGCGAGCCGTTCTGGCGATTTTCGGTCTTTCGAGTAGCTAACTATTACATTTCTTTCTTAACTTCTTTTTCTCTTTTCCACTAACAGCTTCAAAGCTGTTCTACCTTCGCCGTTAATTTCAATATCGGTAAATGCCGGGGCGCATACGAGGTCGCTTCCGCTTGGGGCGACGAAGCCACGTGCTATCGCGACCGCTTTAATGGCTTGGTTCAACGCGCCGGCGCCGACGGCCTGCATTTCCGCATACCCTTGATCCCTGATTACCGCTACGAGTGCTCCTGCGACGGAATTCGGATTAGAGCGGGATGATACCTTCAATGGACTCACCATGTTTCCTCCTTGTTTTCACGATGTCTATGGAATGTATTTATCCATAAGTCATCTTATGAAAAGAAGGAGATGATTAGACTCACTTCATGCTTCGAATCGGTGATCATCATTGATCATAATTCGCTCAATAGCGACCGCTTTCCCAGTTTGGTCATTTAACTCAACGAACAACCCGCTCAATTGAGCACGACCTCTTTTCGGCACTTCAAACCGGACAGGCAAATTCGTACGGAATCGATAGATGACATCTTCTTTCTTCATCCCTAGAATTTCATCATACGGCCCTGTCATTCCGGCATCCGTCAAATAAGCCGTACCTCCCGGTAAAATTCGGTCGTCTGCCGTTTGGACATGTGTATGGGTCCCTACGACTACGGATGCTTTCCCATCCAAATGCCATCCCATTGCAATTTTTTCACTGGTCGCCTCTGCGTGGAAATCGACAAATATGAGCGGAGAAATCTTGCTGGCCTCTTCTATCAATTCTTCTGCCTTTTCAAATGGATCGCCGTGAGGGGGGAGGAATGTGCGGCCATGTAGATTGATGACTGACAACGTCACGCCATTTTTCGTAATTGTTGTCATGCCTTTACCAGGCGCCTCGTCTGAGAAGTTTGCTGGACGTATTAAATAGTCGGTGTCATCGATGAAATCGTAAATTTCCTTCTGATCCCACGTATGATTACCCATTGTCACGACATCGACTCCCGAACGGAGAAGGTCATCAAAAATCGCCTTTGTAATCCCTCTTCCTGAAGCGGCATTCTCCCCATTGGCAATGACTACATCCGCCTTATATTTTCTTTTCAAGCGTGCGATATGATCAAACACCATGTCCCTTCCGATTGACCCTACGATATCACCAATAAAAATAACTTTCATAATTGTAACCTCTTTCTACTTATACGAACTTCTTTGGAAACGATAAGAAAAAGACTCCTGAACCATGGCTGGACAGGAGTCATTTTCATCATTTTGCATATTCGACTGCACGCGTTTCGCGAATGACCGTCACTTTGATGTGACCCGGATAATCGAGTTCCTCCTCGATCCGTTTCCTAATATCCCTGGCCAAGCGATGCGCTGTAATATCATCGATCTGGTCCGGTCGGACAATAATTCGGACTTCACGGCCAGCTTGGATAGCGAATGATTTCTCTACGCCTTCATATGATTCCGAAATTTCCTCAAGTTTCTGCAGCCTACGAATGTAGTTTTCCAGAGTTTCACTTCTCGCACCTGGTCTTGCCGCAGATAATGCATCTGCCGCAGCAACCAATACTGCAATGACTGATGTCGCTTCCTCATCTCCATGATGGGATGCGATACTGTTGATGACAACTGGGTGTTCCTTGTATTTCGTTGCCAGCTCGACCCCGATTTGGACATGGCTTCCTTCGACTTCATGGTCGATCGCCTTACCGATATCGTGGAGAAGGCCTGCACGTCTTGCAAGGGTGACGTCCTCGCCAACCTCGGCTGCCAATAGTCCCGCAAGATAAGCGACTTCAACAGAGTGCTTCAGGACGTTTTGACCGTAGCTTGTACGGAAGTGCAACCTTCCAAGGATTTTGATCAGATCCGGATGCAGATTATGAACTCCTACATCAAATGTAGTCTGTTCCCCTTTTTCGCGGATCAACTCATCTACTTCCCTACGGGCCTTATCCACCATCTCTTCAATACGCGCCGGGTGTATCCTGCCATCTTGCACGAGCTTTTCTAGTGCGAGACGGGCAGTTTCGCGACGTACTGGATCGAAGCCTGAAAGTATTACCGCTTCTGGCGTATCGTCGATGATCAAATCAATACCAGTCAATGTTTCCAAAGTTCTGATATTACGCCCTTCCCTTCCGATGATACGGCCTTTCATTTCATCGTTTGGCAAGTTCACGACAGATACGGTTGTTTCTGCAACATGGTCTGCTGCAAAACGTTGCAATGCAAGGGATAGGATTTCACGAGCTTTCTTTTCGGATTCCTCTTTTGCACGTTGCTCCGATTCTTTCGTCATGACGGCGATATCTGTGGAAAGCTCCTTCTCGACATCATCCAAAATGATCCGTTTCGCTTCATCTCTAGTAAGAGCAGAGATTCTTTCAAGTTCCGTCTGTTGCATGGCAACAAGATCTTCCGCCTTGCGTTCCATTTGTTCAATATGCTGTTGTCTACTGGAAAGCGCGTCATCTTTGCGTTCCAGTCCTGCTTCTCTTTTATTGAGAGCATCATCCTTGCGGTCAAGATTTTCTTCCCGTTGCAAAAGACGGTTTTCCTGTTTTTGCAGTTCCGCTCTTCGTTCACGGATTTCTGATTCCGCTTCAATTCTCAGTTTGTGATTTTCATCTTTCGCTTCTAAGAGTGCCTCTTTTTTCATAGCCTCCGCTTCACGTTTCGCATCTTCTACGATTTGTTCGGCAGAGTTTTTGGCACCCGTCACTCTTGAATCATTCACCTTTTTGATAACTAAATAGATAACAACTGCACCGACGAACAGACCGAGCAAAGCGGAGATGATGTTTCCGATGATTCCATCTGGCATCCAGGTCACCTCCTCCTGCTATTCTTTTCGTTTTCAGTCGGCTCGTATATTAACATTCAACATACTGCCATTATGATTTCATTGATGTGAAATTATACAATTCTAATTGTATCTATGAAAATTTGCGATGTCAAGGATTGTAAACAAAAGCGAATCGAACTGCGAAGGGTTCGATTTGCCGTATTTCTGCGGTTTTTGCAGAAATTAAGGCAGGATCTTGCCACCCGGAGTCTAGACGTAAACAAAAGCGAAGGGCGCCTGCATAGGGGCGACAGGCATAAGGCGAAGATACGAAGTGGCAGTTTTTGCCACGTAGTAGCTTTAACTTATGACCCCGAGCTCCTGCCACCCGGAGTCTAGACGATAACAAAAAGCGGAGGGCGCCTGCCTAGAGACGAAAGGCATAAGCTGAATGAAAACAAAACGGACTGCCCCTTATAGGCAGTCCGCAAGTTACTCTTATTTTTCATCTTCTAAAAGCAATAGTTCCAGTTCGTCGTCTTCATCCTCGTCATGAGCTGCAATCACGTAGTTGGCTGCAGCCATTCCATAAGAAGCCCGAATTTTATTTGCGATTTCAGAACGGACATCCGGATTTTCCTTCAGGAATTGCTTAGCATTTTCACGTCCTTGACCAAGACGTTCCCCTTCATAGGAATACCATGCGCCGCTCTTTTGTACAATTTCAAGCTCAGCGCCAAGGTCAACGATTTCCCCTTCTCTGGAAATCCCTTCACCATACATGATATCTACTTCAGCAGTACGGAACGGAGGAGCGACTTTGTTTTTCACAACACGGATACGTGTTTTGTTACCCATGATGTCGTTCCCTTGCTTAATAGCTTCTCCGCGTCGTACTTCCAAGCGGACCGAAGAATAGAATTTCAAAGCACGGCCGCCCGGTGTCACTTCAGGATTCCCGAACATGACGCCGACTTTTTCACGGATTTGGTTGATGAAGACGGCAATCGTCTTCGATTTATTAATAGCGCCGGACAGTTTGCGAAGTGCTTGGGACATAAGACGAGCTTGCAAGCCGACGTGCGAGTCGCCCATTTCCCCTTCGATTTCCGCTTTTGGCACTAACGCTGCAACAGAGTCTACGACAACGATGTCAATTGCACCACTTCTGACGAGCGCTTCTGCAATTTCAAGCGCCTGTTCGCCAGTATCCGGTTGCGATAAAAGCAATTCGTCAATATTGACGCCCAGCTTTTGTGCATAGACAGGATCCAATGCATGCTCCGCGTCGATGAAAGCGGCTTGTCCGCCTGAAGCTTGTACTTCCGCAATTGCGTGCAATGCTACTGTCGTCTTACCGGAACTTTCCGGTCCATAGATTTCAATGACACGTCCCCTTGGATAACCGCCAACCCCTAATGCTGCGTCGAGAGCAAGTGAGCCGGTAGAAGAAGTTGCAATCTCCCGATCGGTCTTTTCCCCCAATTTCATGACGGAACCTTTCCCGAATTGTTTTTCAATTTGTTTCAAAGCTTGGTCCAAAGCTGCTTTACGATCGCTCAAAAACGATTCCTCCCTTAAAAGGCCTTATTCTTTTCTTCCTGTCTCTACTATACTCCTTTTATGAGAAATACTCAAATAAAAAACGAACGCTTATTCGATTTATTTTATCAAAATCCATTTTTAAATGAGAATGAGGGGTGAAAATCAATTTTAAATGAGAATATGCGGTAAAACTTAATTTTCGGTTCCACGCTTCTTCATTTCTTTTATTAAGTAATAGAGGGCGAATCTGGCCGCACGTTTTCGATTGGCATTTCTGGAACCTGAAAGGCTGAGTTTAAATGTGTTCACTACTTCTCGACAAGCTATCCCGATCCACACTGTGCCCATCGGTTTCCCATCATGCGGATCCGGTCCAGCTGCTCCCGTCAACCCGACGCCGATGTCCGAGCCGAATTTCCGTTTCACATTCTGTGCGAGCGCTGCTGCGCATTCCGGACTGACAACGCCAAACTCATCAAGCAATGAAGCTGGAATATCCAGCTGATTCATCTTTGCCGTCTCATCATAGACGACTACCCCGCCTTTTAAGGAAGAGCTGATGCCTGGTTCATCCGCCAACTCCGCCATGAATAGACCTGCCGTCAAACTTTCAGCGGCAGCGATTGTCAGCTTGTTTCCTAACAATAATTCAGCAGCTTTCGATGACAAGGTGTCTTCATCTATGCCATAAATGAATTCGCCTACTAATGAGCGTATTTCAGATTCTACAGGTGCTATCAGCTTTTGCGCCGCCTCAACCGATTCCGCCTTTGCCGTCAATCGCAATATGACCGAATCGGGTGATGCCAAAGGAGCGACAGTCGGATTGGTCTGCTTCTCCAAAATCGATAGGACGCGATACTCAAGCTCTGCCTCTCCGATTCCGTAAAATTTCAACACTCGGGAAACGATAATTTCACGTTTGCCGGAAGCCCCTAATAAATAGGGAATCGCTTCTTTTTCAAACATCGGTTCCATTTCGTGCGGCGGTCCAGGCAATAATATATAACATTTGCCATTCTTATCGATAGCCATGCCTGGTGCCATCCCGTAATTATTTGTCAAAACCTTCGATCCGGTAAGTACTAGCGCTTGCTTCTTATTGTTTTCAGTCATCGTCCTGCCTGTCCGCTTAAAGTAGGCTTCAATAGATGCTAATGCCGCATGATCGCTCTCAAGTTCTTCACCAAGCATTTTGGCAATGGTTTCTTTTGTTAAATCATCCTTTGTCGGTCCTAATCCTCCCGAAAAGATAATAACATCGGCACGATTTTGCGCAATTGTTATCGCTTCCTCCAACCTTTTGGGGTTGTCCCCGACGACCGTATGATAATACACATTAATGCCAACTTCAGCAAGACGCGCCGATATGAAGGCTGCGTTCGTATTTGTAATTTGGCCTAATAGAAGTTCTGAACCAACAGCGATGATTTCCGCTTTCATTACGACATCTCCTTACATGGAGTCGAGTAAGATCCTCCGGTTTTTATAGAAATAATCAGCCCCTGACCAAATTGTAAAGAATAGGGCGATATAAAGCATGATGGAGCCGAATGGGAAGTTGATTGCTTCAAAGAAAATGTTGTTAAGGAGCAATGAAGCAATTGCAACAAGTTGTGTTGCTGTCTTAATCTTTCCTAATTGGTTTGCAGCCACAACTTCTCCGCCACCTGCGAGCAAGAGCCTCAGTCCGGTAACGGCAAATTCCCTGCTAATGATGATGATAACGATCCATGAAGCGGCAGATCCCAATTCAACTAAAATGATTAGCGCAGCTGATACAAGAAGCTTATCTGCGAGCGGATCCAAAAATTTCCCCATGTTTGTGACGAGATTATGTTTTCTCGCTAAATGACCATCGAACCAGTCCGTCGCTGCCGCAATGATGAAAAGTAGCGCACCAATCAAATGCTCCACGGAGAGAATCGTACCGCCGATTTCAAAAGACCCGAATCCAAAATCCACAACCATGAAGATAATAAATATAGGGATGAGGAAAATGCGGGATACCGTAATTTTATTTGGTAAATTCAATTGTCTCACCTATCCTTCCAGAATGAAAAAAGTCATCTTTGTAGATGACTATTTTCATTTCTCATATTCTATAAAAATGTTTTGCGTTGAAGCGTCTGATACATACTCGAGCTTTTCCCCATTTACGTAAATATCGGTAAACGGAGTCACAGCGACTCGAATCCGAACAAATTCAACATCTGAAACATCCAGCTCAATCGTTTCACCGTTTTTCATAACTCGTGCCATCGGTGTAAGTTCTTCTTTTTTCTCATTTTGTACACCTATCCACGTATCCCCGAATGTATCGATCTTCAGCTTGAATTCTTCTGCATCCGTCAACGTATACGTCGAGTCTTGCCCGCTTGTTCTGACGTATGTGAGAGATTGTTCCTTCACTTCTTCCTCTGGTTCTGGATCAGACTCAGTTGTCTTTTCCTCGTCGGACTTTTCATCCGCCGTACCACCGTCTCCCTTACTTGCTGGCGGCTGATTTCCGCGATCCATCGTAATTGGCTGTTGGGGTTCAACGTCCATTCCTGCATTATTGGACGCGTTTTTCTGCCATAAAACCCATACGACGACGATGATGACTACAATAAATAATGCCACAATGATTTTCGGGATTGCTTCATTCAGACGGCTGTTTCCTTTAATGCCTCTGTTCCTCGTCATGGGAGGAGTGATTTGGGCATTTTCTTCTTCAAGTTTCTCATGCATAGCAGACTCTTTATATAAGGATAACATTTCATCTGAATCCAAACCGACAGCTTCCGAATACTGTTTAATGAATGCACGTACATAGAAAGCGCCGGGCATCATGCTGTAATCTTCATTTTCAATACCGGAAAGGTACCGTTTTTGAATTTTAGTTATCGATTGTAAATCATCCAGTGAATATCCCTTAGCTGCTCTCGCCTCTTTAAGACGATCACCTAATCCGGTCATTTGTATCACCTGCCTGTTTAAAAGTTGAACGTACCAAATCCACCCATCGGTCCGACATCGGACATCATATGGTTTTTCTCCATCATTTCATATGTAATTTCCTGGTCGGGATCTGTCCGTAATTCGATGATATAATCGAAATCTTCCATGTCGTATTCAGAATGCTGAACGAACATGTCCGGGTGCTCGACCACTTTGATGGTTGGCATACTCATCATTTCACGAACGAGTTGCATATGTCTTTCATCCCCCGATTTACGCGTGACAATGCCGTCGAGGATAAATATATTGTCCTTCGAAAACTCATCCCCCGCCAAAGTCTTTCGTACGGTCTGTTTGATCATTGTGGAAGAAAGGAAAATCCATTTCTTATTGGCGCACACACTTGCAGCTACGACTGATTCCGTTTTCCCGACCCTAGGCATTCCCCGGATCCCAATCAATTTATGGCCTTCCTGCTTGAACAGCTCCGCCATGAAATCAACGAGGATACCCAATTCGCTGCGAATGAATCTGAATGTCTTCCGGTCATCGACATCCCGTTGGATATACCGTCCATGCCTTACTGCCAAAATATCGCGTAATTTTGGTTCACGGATCTTTTTCACCTGAATGGTTTCCATCGTCGATGCAATCAATTCGAAACGCTTGATCTGATCGTCATTTTCCGTCCGGACTAGCATGCCGCGATGTCCGCCGTCGACACCATTGATCGTTACGATATTGACTCGCAACATCCCGAGAAGGGAAGCAATATCTCCAAGCAAACCCGGCCGATTTACTTGTATCTCGTATTCGACATACCATTCACCCATTCGACACACCCCTTCAATCCGTTTTCAACACCTTTACACCTAAGCTTGAAAGTGATTACCCGACCCTGTTTTGAAGTGCTTCTATTTGTAGGACGCAAAAGACGCAACTTAGTTCTATAATAGCGGATTCGACAGGCGAAGAAAAGGAAAAAAGAAAAAGGGGATAATTGTCTCCCCCTAATATGGTTAGATGTACCATCCGCCATTCAGCCTCAAAATCTCCCCAGTCATATAATCCGCTTTTCCGCCGACGAGGAAACTTGCAAGATCCGCCACTTGCTCGGGCTGGCCGGTCGACTGTAACGGAATTTGTTCTATGACCAGCTGTTTATCCTCTTCCGTTAATTCCCCATTCATTTCCGTTTCAATCCAACCTGGCGCAATTGCATTTACTCTTGTCCCGGTATAAGCCGCCTCTTTTGCATACGCTTTGACGAATGCATGCTGGGCTCCTTTAACTGCGGAATACATCACTTCTCCAGCAGCTCCGGTATTCCCCCAGATCGAACCTATGAAAAGGACGTACGAAACGGGATGGCTCCGCAATTGAGGCGATGCCAGGCTAATGAACATGGCAGGGTT